>CAZOCL010000533.1:0-3964 GCA_964578245.1 uncultured Klebsiella sp.
AGAGCGGCCACCCACTGCAACTAGGCTTCAAAACAACGAGGATCACTAGGGGGATCGAGTCACCTCACATGATCGAGTCCTGGAAAGAATTCAGCTTCACGGAGGGATCATCGGCGATGTTCACCCACACGTGGACGTGCGGACGGCCGCGGAAATACCAGACAAAGGCGGGGCCTTCGATGCGCCAGTTGTCATACACGCCGTCGTCGCCGAGATCACCCTCCTTGTAGAAGGCCAGGTGACACTGGTCGAGCCCGCCGAGGGCATTGAGACACTTCGTGGCCTCTTCCTGATCGGACTTGCGGAAGGGTTCGAGCATCAGATTGAGAATGCGCTGCAGTTCGGCCTTCTGGTCTGCGGCGAACTCCGCAACGGGGCAGCCTTGGAAGGCACCGCCCTTGCCCTTGAAGCCGACCAGTTCCTCGCTCGGCATGCCCTTGATGACCAGCGCCTTCTCCTGATGCTTCGCGTCCAGCATGTGGAAGAGCTTGTTCGCCTCCACCGCCTGGAACCAGAAGACGTTGTTTGGGTGATGAGGCTTCTCGTGGAGCCCGGCGCCCTCGTGCGCGTAGAGGATCGGCCCCCCGAAGGCGACGTGCTCCGCGCTGTCGCCATCGCAGCGCAAGGTCATGTGGCGGCTGGTGAGGACGAACTCGGACTTGCCATTGCCCGGCTCGCCGAAGATGGCGAAGCCCTGCCGGCTGCCGAAGCCGCCGACGTCGTCCTTGAGCTGCTTGTCAAAGCGCGCGTGCCAGTCCGGGTTGGTCATGCCCTCGAAGATTGCGCGGATCATGGCCTGCTGCTCGCGCGTGTAGAACTCGCCCTTGATGGCGGGCTTGGTGATGCGCCAGTTGTTCTCCACGCGGGTCCGGAGCAGGCCTTTGGACTGCGTGGTGTAATCCCATGGAAAGCACACCTGCTTGCGCTGCTCTGGTTTGAGCGACTCATAGAGCAGCTTCACGATGGACTCGGCGGCGGGCTTGGCGGCGGGCACGGGATCGGAAGCGGCCTGTCCCAGGAGCGTGCGCTGTGGTCCAAGCGCCGCCAGCGCGGCCAGCGAAGCGGCGGAGCGCAGGAACGTGCGGCGGCTGGCGCTGGAATGGTGACTGAAGTCCAAGGGCGTTCTGGCCATGCCGGGAAAGGGGGGCAATGCGTTCAGGTCAGGGTTCATTCAAGCTGAGTATGTTCCTCCCGCGTCGTGCGGCAAGGGGTTTAACCGAGCGCGGCACGCGGGGCACCTCACATTCGCCCGTGCCGGAGGATCGAGAGCATCAGCCAGAAGGCCATCAGCGCGGCGAGAATGAAACCCACCAATCCCACCACCGGCATTTCCCCCACCTTGGGCGGGAGGTTTGCGAGCACGATGAGGGAGGAGCCGATGATGAGCGAGGCCAGCACGATGGCGAAGGACAGCCGGTTGCTGACCCGCTCGGCCGAGCTGACCAGCGGCTCCAGCCCCTCATGCTGGAAGTGGATGCGGGCCTGGCCCGCCTTCATCTGCGCGGCGATGCGCCGGATCTCCGCCGGCAGCTCGCGCGCCAGCTCAGTCACCTCCGCACCAAAATCCATCAGCCCGCCGAGCACGCGCTTGGGCTTGAAGCGCGCCATCCGCGCCTGCTCCAGGAACGGCTCCGCCTGCCGCACAAAGTTGAGTTCCGGGCTCAGCCGGCGCACCAGCGCCTCGGTCAGGCTCAGGCTCTTGAGCATGATGAAGAGGTCCGGCGGCAGGCGCAGGCGGTTGCGCGTCGTCAACTGGAACAGCTCGGACACCGCCTTGCCAAACTGCAGCTCGCCGATCGGCCGGTAGAAATGCTGGTGCATGAAGTCGGCGACCTCCGCCTCCAGCCGCTGCTGCTGGGGATCACCTTCGGACTCGGTGAGCTTCAACAGGGAGTGCGTCACGGCGACTTCGTTCCGCTGCGCGATGCCCCAGACCAGGTCGGCGAAGGTTTCGCGCGTGCGCTGGTCCACGAAGCCCATCAGCCCAAAGTCGAGGAAGCAGATGCGGTTGCCGGGCAGGATGTGGAGGTTGCCGGGATGGGGGTCCGCGTGGAAGAAGCCGTGGGTGAAGATCTGCTTCATCACCAGGTCCGCGATGCGCCGGGCGATCTCCGCCCGGTCGAGCTGCGCGGCCGCGAGCGCCGCCAGCTCCGAGGCCTTGATCCCGTCCACGAACTCCATGGTCAGCACGCGGGAGGTGCTGAGGTCGTGATACACCCGGGGCAGATGGATGGTCGGTTCCTCGGCGAACTGCCGGGCGAAGCGTTCGAGGTTGGCGGCTTCGCGCGAGAAATCGAGTTCACGCTCCAGATTCAAGGCCAGTTCATTCACCACCGCCACGGGGCGGTGCGCCTTCCAGCCTTCGAGATGTTCCTCCGCAAACGCGGCGAGCTGGCGCAGGATGTCCAGGTCCACCGCCACCAGGGCCTTCACCCCGGGACGCTGCACCTTGAGCACCACCTGCTCGCCGGTGCGCAGCAGTGCGCGATGGACTTGCGCAATGGAGGCTGATCCCAACGGCTCGGCGACGAGCTCGGCAAACACTTCGCCCAGCGGCCGGTGCAGTTCTTCCTCCAGCACGCGGCGGATCTCCGCGAAGGGTGAAGGAGCGACCTGGTCCTGGAGCTTGGCCAGTTCCACGGTGAACTCGTGCGGCAGCGACTGGGTGCGCGAAGCGGCGAGCTGGCCGAGCTTGATGAAAGTGGGGCCAAGCTCCTCGCACGCCCGGCGCAACCGCTCCGCCTGCGGAAGCTGTCCGATGACAGACTGCTCCTCCCGCAGCCGGTGGAAGAAGAAGCCACGCGACTGGGGCAGGTGCAGCCGCTCCGCGATGTCGTGATAGCCATACTTCAGCAGGACCGCCCCGACATGCCGGAGACGCGCCGCGTGCTGAAGGGTCCGCCCCAGTTGTTTGAAGCGCTGGAGGATCATGGCGAGTATAACTTAGCAGCGGAACGGCATAAAACCAGTGTTCGTCTGCGGTATGTCAATCGGGACCATCCTTCGGCAAAAAAGAGTCGGTGGAAGGCGTCTGCGATCGGGAGGCCGGCCTTCCGACAGCATCGTTGGATTACTTCAGGTTCCCCTGCTCGAGGTGGAAGCGGTGGAGCACGCGGTGGAAAATCGGCGTGAGCAGGATGCCCGTGGCGCTGATGAAGACCACGCCGGAGAAGAGCGCATAGGCCGAGGCGAAGACCTTGGCCGCGTCCGTCTTCAGGATGTCCACCGGGCCCATGCCCGTGAGAATCATTGCGGCATTGAGCAGCGCATCCACCCAGGGCAGTTCCGCGACGTAGTGGTAGCCAAGCACGCCGAGCCCGAGCGAGCAGCCGATGAGGGCGCTCGACAGCGCCAGAGCCAGCAGAAAGCGATGGTGGAACGGGCGGTGCGGAACTTTAAGCGGCTTGTCCATGATGCTTGCGGCAAACCAACTTGCCCCGGAAGCCGGAGATTTTCCACCGGTCACTTGCCGGTCACACAATCACCGGGTCATGCCGACGGCACCGCCTGCGCCAGCCGCTGCCAGCAATACCAGAGCATGCGCGGGAGGTGGAACGGGCCTTTGTAGAGCGTGCCCTTGGCGCGGGACGAAACGCGGCCATCGCGGTGAAGGTAGCCGAACCACTCGCCGTGTTCGGGGTCAGGGAAATGGCGGAAACTCCAGTCGTGGGCGAGCCGGTGCATCTCGGCGTAGCGCGCCTCGCCGGTGAGCTGCCAGGCGAGCAGCGTCGCGATGACCGCCTCGTTGTGCGGCCACCAGAACTTCATGTCGTGCCAGTATTCCTGCACGGGTTTGCCGAGGAGGTCGGTGAAGTAGAGCAGGCCGCCGTGCTCAGGGTCCCAGCCGCGCGCCCACGTCCAGTCGAGGATCGTCGCGCCGAGCTGGATCAGCCGCCGGTCGTTGCGCAGCGCTCCCTCGTGCATGATGAACCAGGCGCATTCGATGGCGTGGCCGGGGTTCAGC
>CAZOCL010000534.1:0-3963 GCA_964578245.1 uncultured Klebsiella sp.
GGCCATTGATGAGGTGGACGCGGGGAATGCCTTGCAGGCAGGCGGTGGCGGCGGCACGCGCGCGGGCGGTGTCCTCGGGGGAAAGCTCCTTCTTCTCGATCAGGGTGCGCAGATCAGCGGCGAGGATTTGCTTGAGCAGCTTGCCCTGGTGGAACAGACCGTCGGTGGTGGTGATGAAGATGATCTTCGCGGCCTTCAACGCCGTGCCGATGGCGAGGGCGATGCTGTCCGAAGTGACGCGGTAGGTCCGGCCATCGCCATCGAAGCCGAGCGGAGGGATGACCGGCGTGATGCCGGCGGCCAGGAGCGTCTGGAGCATATCGGTGTCCACGCGCTCGACCTTGCCGGTGAAGAGATGGTCCACGCCTTGCAGGATGCCGAGGGGGGAGGCGATGACGGCGTTCGGGCTGGCGGCCCGGAGGTCGTTGGTGGAGAGGCCCTCCAGGATTTCGTGCGTGAGCCGGTTCGCGGCGGTGAGCGAGAGCTGGAGCGTGCCGGCGTCGGTGATGCCGGTGCCGTCGAGGTTCGACGGGGTGATGCCGCGCTCCACGCCCAGCGCCTGGATCTGGGCCGCCGCACCGTGGACCAGCACCACGCGGATGTTCAGCGAGCGCAGCACCGCGACATCAAGCAGGAGGTTGACGAAATTCTCATCCGTGACGACCGCGCCATCCACGGCGATGACGAAGGTCTTCTCGCGGAAGCGCGGGATGTATTGGAGGATGCCGCGGAGGTCGGTAGGTTTCACTATGGTTGGCGCTGGCTGTCGCGACGTAAATAAGGGGCAAGGGGCGGAACGGATTCAACGAGAAAGTTCGGCGGGAGGGGGTTGCTGGCGTGATTGTGCGGATCAGCCAACGCGAGAACACCCTTCATCCCGAGGCGTGGAACGACCCACCGGGCATGCCTTTGACTGACGAATGAACACAGGGCGAGGAAGCAATTTGACTCCCTCCGGCCTCCATTCGTCAGTCCCCATTCGTCAGTCCATACTCCCTTTTGGATGCGTCAGCCGTGCCTCGGATGGTGCGGTAGCTTGCGAGCATGCCGCAGAAAATGGCCGGCCAGCAGTCAACATCCGGCAGCAAAAATGTCGCTTGCACGAAGCTGATTTGTGAACACATTAACTTCAGCCCTTACAGGTAACTGCTGACATGAGCACGCAACCGCCATTGTCACCATCGCCCGATCCGCCGCCTGCCGTGGTTTTGTTTCCGGTGAGCCCGTCGCCGTCCGAAGCACCGGCTGCGAACGTCGAAGCCACTGCGGCAGCGTCGGGTGGTGCCCGCCGGCTCTCGCGCTGGGAGCAGCAGGAGGCCGAGTGGTTCCCCGAAGAGCGTGACCTCACGCACAGTGGGATCAACGAGTAGCGAAAGGCGGTGGCTCCGGGCACAATCAAGTCCGCCTCCGCACGTCGGCGGCTACGGCGAAATAGCCTGCTTCCCCAGCACCTGCTTCAAGCCCGCCAGGAACCGGGTGTTCTCCGCCGCCGTGCCCACGCTCACGCGGAGCCACTCGGGCAACTGATAACCCGCCATCGGGCGCGTGATGATGCCGAGCTTCTGCAGTTCGTTGAAGACGCGCGCACCGTCGCCCACTTTCAGGAGGATGAAGTTGCCCGCCGTGGGGACAAACTCGATGCGGAGCTTTTCGAACTCGGTCTGCAAGTGGTGGACACCGGCGAAGTTCGTCCCGCGTGTGCGTTGGACGTGCTCGTCGTCGTCGAGCGCGGCGAGGGCGGCGGCCTGGGCGAGGCTGTTCAAGTTGAACGGCTGGCGGATCTTCTCCAGGGCGGCGATCAGCTCCGGGTGGCCGATGCCATAGCCGACGCGCGTGCCGGCCAGGCCGTAAATCTTGGAGAACGTGCGCATGAGCAGCAGGTTCGGGCGCGTGCCGGCGGTGATGAGCGGGATCAAGTTCACCGGGTCCTCGAGGAACTCGATGTAGGCCTCGTCCATCACGAGGAGGACGTGCGGCGGGACTTCGTTGACGAGTTGCACGACGTCGGCGCGCGAGGCGAGCGTGCCGGTGGGGTTGTTTGGGTTTGCCACGAAGAGCACCCGCGTCTGCGGCGTGATGGCGGCGAGCATGGCAGGCAAGTCGTGGCCGAGGCCGTGCGCAGGGACGGTGATGAGGTTGGCCCCGGCCATCTTGGTGATGATGGGGTAGATGGCGAAGCAGTATTGCGAGACGACCACGTCCACGCCGGGAGCCATGAGCGCGTGGCCGATGAACTCGATGATTTCGTTCGAGCCATTGCCGAGGATCAGGTTGCTGGTCTCGACGTTGAGTTTGTCGGCAAGGCGGCGTTTGAAGTAGAAGGCGTTCCCATCCGGGTAGAGATGCACGCTGGCAGCCGCCGCCTGAATGGCGGCGAGGGCCTTGGGCGACGGGCCGAGCGGGTTTTCGTTCGACGCCAGCTTGATGATGTCGCTGGCTGGCCGGCCGATTTCGCGCGCGACTTCTTCAATCGGGCGGCCCGGCTGGTAGGTGGGCAGGGTGGCGAGGGTGGGGTTGAGCGGGAAGGGCAGGGGCATGGGAGGTGGTTTTAACGCAACGGCGCAAAGGCGCGGAGATGCAGAGGTGGGCTTGTGAAAACCGTAATCGGCTGTGCGCTCAGATGCTGACCGAGTTTCTGCACCGTCTTGGACTGCGGCGGGAAGCAGAGCGCCACGCCGCTTTGGAATTCCGCGGAGCGGCTGGGGGAGCAACGGGACTTCCGCTCCGCGGGAAACCAAAGCGGTGTCGCCGCTCCGCGCTGCCACCGCAGTCCAAGACGATATTGGCTTCCGAACGGCTCAAATGCACGCACCTCTGCACCTTCGCGCCTTTGCGTTGAACTTGCCCCTCTCATTTCACAGCGCATTCACCAGCTTCGCCACGTCCACATGCTGGGCGATCAAATCGCGGATCACCGTGATCTTCTCCGCGTCGTCGGGCCGGGTCTTGACGATGATGTCGTGGACTTTGGAGGCGACTTCGTAGCTGTCTGCCTCGGCGAGCAGCACGGGGAAGTCGAGCTTGCGGATCACTTCCAGCGCGGCGGGCCCGGGGCGCAGATTGTCGGTGAGGACCAGTCCGCTCAAGGCCTGCTCGGGGTTCGCCTGGGATGCGGCGGCGGCAGCGAACACGATGTCCTCGCGGTCACCGGGCGCGATGATGAGGTTGCCGCGTCGGAAGTGCTTGGCCACGTTGTTGGCGCCCATCGCTCCCACGACGATGTCCTCGACGAGGTTCGTCAGCCGCCGGCGTGCGTTCAGGACCTCGGCGGAAAGTTCGTCACGGATCGAGGCGAGCGTGGGTTTGACGAGGAGGGGTTGAAGCGGGAGCACGCCGAGCAGTTCGAGTCCCTTGCGCTTGAGGCCCTTCCGCGTGAACTCGGCGATGTATTCGAGCTTGTCCGGCAGCACCTTGTTCACAATGACGCCGATGACCTCGACGCCGTGCTTCTCGAAGAGCGCCTGGTTCAGCGCCACCTCGTCCACTGGCTTGCCGATGCCGCCGCGGGTGACAATGACGACCTTCGCGCCGAGCACCTTGGCGACCTGTGCATTCGACAGGTCGAACACCGCGCCGACGCCCGCATGGCCGGAACCTTCGCAAAGCACGAAGTCCTTCTCCCACGCCACGCGGTCGAAGGATTTTTGGATGCGCTTCACGAGCGCCTCATAGTTCGTCTCGGCGAGATACTTGCGGGTGAAATCCGGCTCTACCGCTATGGGACTCATGTCCACCAGCGGGCAATTGAGCTTGTAAACCGAGTCCATCAGCACCGTGTCCTCGTCAATCTTCTGCTCGGCGATCTCCACGAAGCGCTGGCCGACGGGTTTGATGTAGCCGACGCGCGGGAACTGATTTTGCAGCGCGGAGAGCAGGCCGAGCGACGTGGTGGTCTTGCCGTCGTTCTGCCGGGTGGCAGCGATGAAGACGCGGGGAGTGACGTTGTTCATGAAAGGGGGAGAG
>CAZOCL010000535.1:0-2446 GCA_964578245.1 uncultured Klebsiella sp.
TGGCCCGCACCGAGCGCCTCGTCAAGGAGCGCATGACGCTGTTCGACCAGGAAGTCGACACGATGACGCCAGCGAAGCTGATCAACCCGAAGGCGCTCTCCGCCGTCGTGCGTGACTTCTTCGGCCGGTCGCAGCTCTCGCAGTTCATGGATCAGATCAACCCGCTGGCCGAACTGACCCACAAGCGCCGCTTGTCGGCCCTCGGACCCGGGGGTCTGTCGCGTGATCGCGCGGGCTTCGAAGTCCGCGACGTGCATCCCTCGCACTATGGTCGTATCTGCCCGATTGAGACGCCGGAAGGCCCGAACATCGGTCTGATCGCCTCGCTCGCGACATTCGCCCGCGTGAACGACTTCGGCTTCATCGAGACGCCCTATCGCAAGGTCGTCAAAGGCCGCGTCACTGGCGAACTGGACTACCTCACGGGCGACCGCGAGGAAGGCTTCACCATCGCCCAGGCCAACGCGCCGTTCGATGACAAGGGCCACTTCATGAACCCCACCGTCACGTGCCGCCGCAAGGGCGACTTCGTGGACGTGGAACCGCAGGAAGTGGATTACATGGACGTTTCGCCCAAGCAGCTTGTGTCGGTGGCGGCCGGCCTGATCCCGTTCCTCGAGCACGACGACGCGAACCGCGCGTTGATGGGTTCGAACATGCAACGCCAGGCGGTGCCGCTGATGATCACGGAAGCCCCGTTCGTCGCCACCGGTCTGGAAGAGCGCGTCGCGCGTGACTCCATCGCCGTGCTGATCGCGGAAGAGGCCGGCAAGGTCGCCTCCGTGTCCGGTGATCAGATCATCATCACGAAGGACGGGAAGATTCCCGAGACCAAGAAGAAGCTCAAGCACGCGCCCGAAGACGGCGTGTGGATCTATCGCCTGCGCAAGTTCATGCGCTCCAACGCGGCGACCTGCGTCAACCAGCAGCCGCTGGTCGCCAAGGGTGACGCGATCAAGAAGGGCCAGATCATCGCTGACGGTCCCTGCACGCAGGGCGGCGAACTCGCTCTCGGCCGCAACGTGCTCGTCGCGTTCATGCCGTGGAACGGGTATAACTTCGAGGACGCCATCCTCATCAGCGAGCGCATCGTGAAGGATGACGTGTTCACGTCCATCCACATTGATGAGTTCGAAGTCGGCGCCCGCGACACCAAGCTCGGACCCGAAGAAATCACGCGCGACATCCCGAACCTCGGCGAAGAAGCGCTCAAGAACCTCGGACCCGACGGCGTCATCCGCATCGGTGCGGAAGTGAAGCCCGGCGACATCCTTGTCGGCAAGATCACCCCGAAGTCGGAGACGGAACTTGCGCCGGAAGAGCGCCTGCTCCGCGCCATCTTCGGTGAGAAGGCCGCCGACGTGAAGGACACCTCGCTCAAGGTTCCCTCTGGCACCTACGGCATCGTGATGGACGTGAAGGTCTCGGCCAAGAAGCCGACCGACATGTCCGCCCCGATCAAGCCCGTGGACAAGGACGCCAAGCGCGCCCACAAGGTCGTCGAAGACGAATTCAAGGGCAAGATTGAGACGCTCCGTGACCAGCTCACCGAGGCGCTCTCCAACATCCTGCTCGGTGAGAAGATCCCGCTCGACGTGACCAACGCCGAGACCGGCGAGATCATCATCCCGGCGAACCGCAAGATCACCAAGACCCTGCTCCGCAAGCTGGCGCAGGTCTATGACAAGATCGAGATCGATCCGTCGCCGATCCGCAACAAGATCAACGAGATCATCGGCACGTTTAAGAAGAAGTTCGACGACCTGCAGATGCAGCATGACGAGGAAGTCGGCCGCGCCGAATCTGGCGAGGACGTTGACCCTGGCGTCATCAAGCAGGTGAAGGTTTACATCGCCTCGAAGCGCAAGCTCTCGGTCGGTGACAAGATGGCCGGTCGCCACGGCAACAAGGGCGTCGTCGCCAAGATCGTGCCCGAGGAGGACCTCCCGTTCCTCGCGGACGGCACTCCGGTGGACATCGTGCTGAACCCGCTGGGCGTGCCTTCGCGCATGAACGTCGGCCAGCTCCTCGAGACCCACTTGGGCTGGGCGGCGAAGTTCCTCGGCCTCAAGTTTGCCACGCCCGTCTTCGACGGCATCAAGGAAAAGGAAATCCGCGGCTACCTCAAGGAAGCCGGCGATCTCCACAAGAAGGAAGTCGGCCAGGCGCTCGTGGGCGAGCACGGCAAGGCGACCTTGTATGATGGCCGCACCGGCGAAACCTTCGATCAGGAGATCGTCGTGGGCTACATCTATATGATGAAGCTCGGCCACTTGGTGGCGGACAAGATTCACGCCCGCGCCGTCGGACCCTACTCGCTCGTCACCCAGCAGCCGCTGGGCGGCAAGGCGCAGTATGGCGGCCAGCGCTTCGGCGAAATGGAAGTGTGGGCAATGGAAGCCTACGGCGCGGCCTACACGTTGCAGGAACTCCTGACCGTGAAGTC
>CAZOCL010000535.1:2546-3961 GCA_964578245.1 uncultured Klebsiella sp.
GTCGCCAGCCCGGAGACCATGCGCGCATGGTCCAAGGGCGAGGTCAAGAATCCCGAGACCATCAACTACCGCACCTTCAAGCCCGAAAAAGGCGGCTTGTTCTGCGAGCGCATCTTCGGTCCCGTCAAGGACTGGGAGTGCTCGTGCGGCAAGTATAAGCGCATCAAGCACCGCGGCGTTGTTTGCGACCGTTGCGGCGTCGAGGTGACGCTCGCCCGCGTGCGCCGCGAGCGCATGGGCCACATCGAGCTGTCCGTGCCGGTCTCGCACATCTGGTTTTTCAAGTGCATGCCGTCCCGGCTCGGCCTGATGCTGGACATGACCGCCCGCAACCTCGAGCGCGTCATCTATTACGAGGACTACCTCGTCATTGACCCCGGCAACACGCCGCTCAAGCAGCACCAGCTCCTCAGCGAGCACGAGTATCGCGAAGCGAAGGAAACCTACGGCACCGACGCGTTTACCGCGAAGATCGGCGCTGAAGGCGTCCGTGACGCGCTCGCCCGCCTCGATCTCCAGAAGACCGTGGACGAGCTGCAGATCGCGATGACGGAGACCAAGTCAAAGCAGATCCGCAAGAAACTCGCCAAGCGCATCAAGCTGCATCAGGGCTTCCTCGGCTCCAAGACCCGTCCCGAGTGGATGGTGCTCACGGTGCTGCCGGTGATCCCGCCCGACCTGCGCCCGCTCGTGCCCCTCGAAGGCGGCCGCTTCGCCACCTCCGATCTGAACGATCTCTATCGCCGGGTCATCAACCGGAACAACCGGTTGAAGAACCTCCTCCAGCTCAAGACGCCCGAGGTCATCATCCGCAACGAGAAGCGCATGTTGCAGGAGGCCGTGGACGCGTTGTTTGACAATGGTCGTCATGGTCGCGCCGTCACCGGCGCGGGCAACCGCTCGCTCAAGTCCCTCTCCGACATGCTCAAGGGCAAGTCGGGCCGCTTCCGTCAGAACCTGCTCGGCAAGCGCGTGGACTACTCGGGCCGTTCCGTCATCGTCATCGGACCCGAACTCAAGCTGCACCAGTGCGGCCTGCCCAAGAAGATGGCGCTTGTGCTGTTCGAGCCGTTCATCATCCGCAAGCTCAAGGAACGTGGCTACGTCCACACCGTGCGCTCGGCCAAGAAGATGATCGAGCGCCAGTCGCCCGAGGTCTGGGACATCCTGGAAGAAGTCACGCGCGGACATCCCGTGCTGCTCAACCGCGCCCCGACGCTGCACCGCCTCTCGATCCAGGCCTTCGAGCCAACGCTCATTGAAGGCGAAGCGATCCGCATTCACCCGCTCGTCTGCACCGCCTACAACGCGGACTTCGACGGCGACCAGATGGCCGTCCACGTCCCGCTGTCCGTCGAGGCGCAGATCGAGGCGCGCATGCTGATGATGGCCCCGCTGAACGTGTTCAGCCCGTC
>CAZOCL010000536.1:0-3923 GCA_964578245.1 uncultured Klebsiella sp.
TGGTGCCTCGCCCATCACCAGGAAAGTTTTCTCTACACCCACTGGGACGATATCTGCGACATCATGGCCGCTTACGATGTTTCGTTTTCCATTGGCGATGGCTTGCGGCCGGGCTCGATCGCCGATGCGAACGACGAGGCGCAATTCGGCGAACTCAAAGTGCAGGGCGAACTCACCACGCGCGCCTGGGCCAAAGGCGTGCAAGTCATGAACGAAGGCCCGGGTCACGTTCCGTTGCATATGATCGAGGAAAATATGGCCAAGCAGCTTGAGTGGTGTCACGAAGCGCCGTTCTACACGCTCGGCCCGCTCACCACCGACATCGCGCCCGGCTACGACCACATCACCAGCGGCATCGGCGCGGCGATGATCGGCTGGTATGGCTGCGCCATGCTCTGCTACGTCACGCCCAAGGAACACCTCGGCCTGCCGAACAAGAAGGACGTAAAAGACGGCGTCATCGCCTACAAGATCGCCGCGCACGCCGCCGACCTCGCCAAAGGCCATCCCGGCGCGCAATACCGCGACAACGCGTTGAGCAAGGCGCGCTTTGAATTCCGCTGGGAAGATCAATTTAACCTCAGCCTCGACCCCGTCACCGCCCGCGAATTCCACGACGAAACCCTCCCGCAGGAAGGCGCGAAAACCGCGCACTTCTGCTCCATGTGCGGCCCGCACTTCTGCTCGATGAAGATCACCGAAGATGTGCGGAAGTATGCGGCGGAACAAGGCATCGCCGAGGAAGAGGCTTTGAAGAAGGGGATGGAAGAGAAGTCCCGCGAATTCGCCGAGCAGGGCAGCGAGCTTTACGCGAAGGCGTGAGTCTTTTCTGGTGCCCGTCCGCAAGGACATGCAAAACGAACTCGACATCGTCCGCGACGTTTCGTTGAGGCTGGAGCAGGGCGGCTTCGCCTACATGCTCACCGGTTCGATGGCGATGAACTATTACGCGCAGCCGCGCATGACACGCGACATTGACCTCGTCGTCGCACTTGCCCCGGCGGACACCGACACGGTGATCCGCCTGTTCACGCCCGAGTATTACGTTTCCCGCGAAGCCGTCAGCAGTTCCATCGCGCACGAATCCCTGTTCAACCTCATCCACCAGGAGAGCGTGATCAAAGTGGATTGCATCGTGCGCAAGCGCAGCCCGTATCGTCGCGCCGAGTTCGAACGCCGCCAGCGCATCACCATCGAAGACTTCTCCACCTGGATTGTGAGCAAGGAGGACCTCATCATCTCCAAGCTCTGGTGGGCCAAGGATTCCCATTCCGAACTGCAACTGCGGGACGTGAAGAACCTCGCGGGCACCGGCTGTGACACCGCCTACATCAAGCGCTGGACGAATGAACTCGGGCTGCTTAGCCTGTGGCAAGAATGCAACCCGTGACCGACACCCCGCCTGAAATCGCCGAGATGGTGCGCGCCCGGCTCATGGCCTTGTCCGGCGCGGAACGCTTCCGCATGGGCGCGTCCATGTTCGACGCCGCCCGGCGTATGGTGCTGGCCTCGCTGCCCGCCGACCTGACGGAAGCCGAACGCAAGCACCGCCTCTTCGAGCGACTATACGGCATGCCGCTCCCTGCCAACTCATGAAATCTGACTTTCGCAAATACGCCGCCGAACAAGGCATCGCCGAGGAGGAGGCGCGGGAGTTCACCGAACAAATGTGCAAGCCATACGCAAAGGCGCGACTCAAATCACTCAATCGGTCTAAAATTGTCGGAGTTGTGAATTAGTAAAATAAACCGAAAACAGCGTCTTTTATTATGCCTTACGCCCACTTCAAAGAGTTTGAACTCGGGTATGCAAGCGCGGAACAGGAGAGCACAGAGGCTCCGGATTTGTTAATTGGTGGCTACCTCGATTATGGAAATCTTATTAAGGAAGCGCGAGACGGGCCACGGTTTCTGTTTTTGGGCTATAAGGGATCAGGAAAATCAGCCGTTAATGAGCACTTACGATTGATAGCGGAGAATGATCCGAATCTTTTTGTCACAAGCACCTTCCTAGCGGACTTTCCGTTCACGGCATTCAAAAAGATTATAGTTGGGGATAATGAACCGGAGGCAAAATACCCCACTGCTTGGTCCTGGCTGCTGTTGGTTAGGCTCATGGCTTCTTTTGCAGACGATGAGGGTTCTATCAGTAACAAATCTCTGGAATTCACCTCTGCAATTCAAAGCCTTGATGCTCTCGGACTGCTCCCGTTGCCCTCGCTCAAGCAGGTCGTCCTGACTTCGAGTAAGAATTCATTCCGTGTCAACCTTGCCAATATTGTTGAAAATACTTACGAGACAACTTGCGAGGATCACAGCCTTCAGTTGCCGTTTTTTGTTGAGCGCATGAAGGGGATTGCGACATCATTCAAGTCAGACAGCAAGCATCTTCTTATCATAGACGGATTAGACGACATTCTTTCAAAAAGAGAGATCCAGTATCAGTCCTTGGCAGCGCTTGTTTTTGAAGTTGCATCCCTCAATCGGGCGTTTCGTCGCTCTGGCGCACCGGCAAAAATTGTGCTTCTCTGTCGCACCGACCTATTTGAGCGGCTACCAAACGCTAACAAAAACAAAGTTCGTCAAGATTCCGCCTTGAATCTCGATTGGTATCACAATACTCGAGAACCGATGGATTCCAATCTAATTAAATTAGTTAATTTGCGCGCGAGGCTGCAGGACCCAAAAACAACGGACGTCTTTACTCAGTTTTTTCCATCTGAATGCGATGGAAGACCAATTCGGGAGTTTCTGTTGGAATTAACGCGGCACACTCCTCGAGATTTCATACAACTTCTCAAGCATATTCAGCAATTTTCCAACTCCAACAGATTGACTCGTGACGAAATTTTGTCTGGAGTTCGATCCTATTCGCTGGATTACTTCCTTCCTGAAATTAAGGATGAACTAGTCGGTTATGTCCCGCTGGAACACGTGGACCGAGGATTCGAGGTTATTGGCTCGCTCCGTCAACGCGAATTCAGCTTCACTGACCTCGCTCGCCAGGCGGAAGCAAACCCGCGCGCGGCAGGTGTAGATTTTAATGCGCTTGTCGCCGCGCTATTCGAGTGCAGTGCACTCGGTAACGTTCAAAACCGACCAGGAGGAACAACGTATTTTACATTCAAACATCGAAACAGAAACGCAACGCTTAGCTTTTCGGATCGACTACTATTGCACAGAGGGCTTTGGAAATCACTTAACTTAGTGTAGCCGTCGGAATAGGAAGGTTCCACGTTGAATTTCGACCACCCCGGCCAGCACCCTTCCGTCGATGTCGGAAACCGCCGTCGAACAGTTCCGGGAGCGTCTGGATGCCCTTTATCGCGCGGAATCCGACCGGATTCGCGCCACGCTCATCCGGTTGCTTGGCGATTTCGATCTGGCGGAGGACGCGGTGCATGACGCGTTCGGTGCGGCGCTCGAACGCTGGCCGCGGGACGGCGTGCCGGCCAATCCCCTCGCCTGGCTGGTTTCCACCGGACGTTTCAAGGCCATTGATACGCTGTGTCGCCAGGCACGCTTCGATGCTTCGCCGGAATTCCAATGGGATTCCATCATTTAACCCGGGGTTAGCCCGCAACGCGGGACTACCCCGGGTCATCCGCCAAAACAATCCCCGCCCCCCGGAGCGCGGCTCTGTGAGCCGCAGCAACATCCGAACTTCCCCACGCGCCCAATCCAACCCTCATCCGCACGGACTCCCGTTGCCGCTGCGGGTCACAGACCCGCGCTCCGTTCGCTGCCGGACGAACTCGGCCTCACACCACCTCGCAGCGACGCAGTTCCCGCCCTCCCGGAGCGCGGCTCTGTGAGCCGCAGCAACGTCCGATCTTCCCCACGCGCCCAATCCAACCCTCACCCGCACGGACACCCGTAGCTGCTGCGGGCCGCAGACCCGCGCTCCGCTCGCTACCGGACGAG
>CAZOCL010000537.1:0-3923 GCA_964578245.1 uncultured Klebsiella sp.
CGGAGATCAACGGCGCGGACTGTGCGAAGCACCAGGGCATCATCGCCAACCCGAACTGCACCACCGCCATCACGCTGATGGCGCTGTATCCGCTGCATCAGGCCTTCGGCGTCACGCGCATCTTTGCGTCGAGCTACCAGGCCGTGTCCGGCACGGGGGCCAAGGCCATCGAGGAACTGGAGCGCCAGGTGGACCAGATAGTGAACAAGCAGCCGGTCACGAAGGAAGTCTACCCGCACCAGATCGCCTTCAACGTGCTGCCGCAGGTGGATTCGTTCCTCGACACCGGCTACACGAAGGAAGAGATGAAGATGGAGAACGAGGGGCGCAAGATCATGCACCACGCCAAGTTCCGCGCGAGCGTGACCTGCGTGCGCGTGCCCGTGTATCGCGCGCACTCGGTGGCGGTCAGCGCGGAATTTGAGAAGCCCGTGACGGTCGAGGCCGCGCGGGCGGTGCTGCTGAAGGCCCCCGGCCTGGACGTGGTGGATGACCCGGCCAACAAGGTCTATCCCATGCCGCTCTTCACCGCCGAGAAATACAACTGCGCCGTCGGCCGACTCCGCATGGATTGCGCGCTGGAGAACGGCCTCTGCTTCTGGGTCTCCGGTGACCAGCTCCTCAAAGGGGCGGCGCTCAACGCGGTGCAGATCGCGGAAGTGCTGCTGAAGTAAGCGGCGCGAGCGGAAAGATGGCAAGCGAAGGGTGTAGAACTTCGTGGCCACTCTCCCTCACCCCGGCCCTCTCCCGCTGGGAGAGGGGAAATCTTCGGCAGCCCTCGATCAATCGCTGCACGTTTGCTAACTGCAGCGGAGACTCAACCAGAGCGATTGTTCAGCCCGGTCCCCGGCGGATCAGGCGCACGGCGTCGAGCCGCAGGCGGGCCGCGCGGATGTGTTCCGCGAGCGCCGACTGGTGACGCACCAGCGCCGCGACTTCCTCAGGACGGACGTTGGGATTCACCCGCTGCAAGGCTGTCAGCCGGGCGACTTCGTGGCCAAGCTGGCGCGTCACCTGCGCTCCGGCTTGCTTCACCAGCACGGCCACCCGTTGGTTCGCCAGCGCTTCCGCCTGTTCCATCAGCTCCGGCAGCAGTTCGTCCCGCAGCCCGGGCAGATCGAGGAGCGCGTGGAGGTCGCCGGGCTTGAGCCGGCGCGCGAACGCCTCCAGGTCCCAGGTCGCACTCTCGTCCTTGCCCGTGTGGTCCAGCAGCACGCGAACCGGCGTGGGCGGGAGGAAGCGGTCCACATGCAGTTCGGGCGGGGCGATGCATTCGAGCACGAACACGGCCTCCACATAGAGTCCGCGCAGCTTGTCGTCCGGCCAGTGGGCCACGCTGCTGTTGCCTGACTCGGAGCCGAGCAGCAGATCCAGCGCGGCAGTGACCAGCGGATGATCCCAGCTCAGGAACTGCATGTCCTCCCGCGACAGCGCGCGCTGCCGGTCAGCGGTGACGGTCAGGCCTTCGGCGGGCAGGCCTGGGAAGGAGTCCGCAAAGACGCCCGCGGAACCGAGCCGGTAGGTGCGCGGCCACAGCTCCTCCACGTGCAGGCCGTGATGGTCGAAGACCGTGAGCAGGAACTGGTCGAGCGTGCGGTCACCGTCCTGACGGCGAATCTCCTGGATGATCGGCGCGGCCACCTCGGGCCGGAAGGAGTTAAGTTCCAGCAGGCGGTCGCGGCCCTGCTCCAGCCGGGCGGACAATTCACCAGCGGCCATCCGGGTTTCCGCGATCAGTTGCGCGAGTTCCGCGCGCGTGGTGGCCTGCGTCTCGTGAAAGTCCTGCCCCAGGTCGCGCACACGCGGGCCGAAGCGCTCCAGCAATTCGTGCCCGCCACGCAGGTTCCGCGCGCAGGCGTTCAGCCCCTCGTCATACCAGCGGGCCAGCACCTCCTGCGAGCTGCCGGTCGTGAAGGGCACATGCACATGGATCTCCGCCGTCTGCCCGATGCGGTCCAGCCGGCCGATGCGCTGCTCCAGCAGTTCGGGATCAAACGGCAGGTCAAACAGCACGAGATGGTGCGCGAACTGGAAGTTGCGGCCCTCGCCGCCGATCTCCGAGCAGAGCAGCAGCCGCGCGCCGTCGTCCTCGGCGAACCACGCGGCGTTGCGGTCGCGCTGGACCAGCGGCAGGCCTTCGTGGAAGAGGGCCACCGGGAGGTTGAGTTGCAGGCGGAGCGCGGCGTCAATGGCGGCGACCTTCGCCTGCGTGCGGCAGATGAGCAGCACCTTCGCCTGCGGCTCCTCCCGGAGAAACTCGGCCAGCCACGCGACGCGCGGGTCCTGGCGATAATCGGGGGCGAACGCGCTGGTCTTCCCCGGGAGCGTGTCGGCGGCGAACTCATCGGCCAGCGCATCGAAGAGGCGTGCGGCGTCCGCCGGGGCGGGCAAGGGGCGCAGGTGAACGGTGCGCTGCGGAAAGCCCTTCATGGCCGAGCGTGTGTTGCGGAACATCACGCGGCCCGGCCCGTGCTGGTCAATCAGGTCGCCAAGCAACTGTTCACGCAGCGTGGCATCCCCGGCGGCGATGCGATCCAGTTTCGTGCGCACGGTGGGCGCGTCGGTCTTCAGGATTTCCGCGAGCAAGGCCGCTTCTTCATCGCTGGTTGGCTGGCGGGTGAGCAGCTTCCCCGCGATGCTGGCGACGGCGCGATAGTGTTCCGACTCGTGGTGGAACGCCGCGAGATCATGGTAACGGTCCGGGTCCAGCAGCCGCAGGCGCGCGAAGTGGCTGGCCATGCCGAGCTGTTCCGGCGTGGCCGTGAGCAGCAGCAGTCCAGGCGTCTGGCGACCGAGCGCCTCGACCAGCGCATACTCGGGGCTGACGGATTCGGGGCTCCAGCCGAGATGATGCGCCTCGTCCACCACCACGATGTCCCAGCCAGCAGCGAGTGCCTGCGAACGGCGGCGTTCGTTGCCAGCCAGCAGGCCGATGCCGCAGAGCACAAGCTGGTCGTCGAGAAAGGGGTTGGCGTCCGGCTGATGGGCTTCGATGCTCGCGCAACGCTCCTCGTCGAAGAGATGGAACCAAAGGTTGAAGCGGCGGAGCAGTTCCACGAACCACTGATGGATGAGCGGCTCGGGCACGAGGATCAACGCCCGCCGCACGCGGCCCGTCTGCAGCAGCCGGTGCAGGATCAGGCACGCCTCGATGGTCTTGCCCAGGCCCACTTCGTCCGCGAGCAAGACGCGTGGAGCGAGCCGACCCGCCACCTCGGCGACGAGATAGAGCTGATGCGGCAGCAGGTCCATGCGCCCGCCAGCGAAGCCCCGCACGGGCGACAACCGGCGGCGGTGCTGGTGCCGCAGCGCGGCCAGACGCAGATCAAACACGACCGGCGCATCCGCCACGCCGTTGACCAGCCGCTCCTCGGGGCGGTTGAAAGTGAGCGTGTCGCTCAGCTCGGTTTCGCTGACGCGGCCCGTTTCGCCGTGGTAAGTGATCAGCCCGCCATGCTCGGTGAGGGATTTTACCACCAGCGCGGCCTGGGTGCGGGTCTGGATGCGGTCACCCACGCGGAAACGCATGCGCCGGAGCGGGGCGTTGTCCAGGGCATAGCAGCGGGTTTCACCGGTGGCAGAGAAGGCCAGGGTGACCACTCGGTTCGTCACGGACTGGACCGAGCCCAGGCCGAGTTCGGGTTCGGTCTCGCTCATCCATCGCTGGCCCGGCTGAAATTGTGAAATCATGCGTCGCGTTTCGCCGGTCGAGGGTGCTGTGCCCGCCGAACCGGAGGGACATGGTGAACGGCGACTGGCAGTTTGGCGATTCCGGTTCAGCCTGATTTTGAATGCAAGAACCCGCAGATATCGCAAACGACGGTGACAAAGAAAGGAGTGACAAGGCTTGATGCATTCTTTGGCCGTAGCAGCCGCTCTCCCTCACCCCGGCCCTCTCCCGCTGGGAGAGGGGGCGACGCAGT
>CAZOCL010000538.1:0-3907 GCA_964578245.1 uncultured Klebsiella sp.
ACCAGCGCAAGCTCGACGAGTATCTCGACTCCGTGCGCGACGTGGAGAAGCGCATCGAGAACGCGGGCAAGCGCGGCGAGGTGCAGGGCTGGCGACCCACGCTCGACAAGCCCAACATCAAGCGACCGGCCGACGGCATCCCGCAGGATGTCGGCGAGCACATGCGGCTCATGTGCGATCTCCTGGTGCTGGGTTTCCAGACGGACACCACGCGCATCACGACGCTCAAGCTGAATAACGACCACAGCGCGCTGCGCTTTCCGAACCTGCCCAGCGTGCAGCAGGCGGGCCACGGCATCGACTACATGATCCACCACCTCCTCTCCCACAGCGATGGCGAAGACTGGCTGAAAGTGAACCAGTTCTTCATGGAGCAAGTGGCGTATGTTGCGAAGAAGCTCGACACGATTCAGGAAGGGCCGCGCACGCTCCTCGACAACACGATGCTCATGCACTGCTCCAGCATGATGGCCGGCGCGCGGCACGACAACGACCAGCTCCCGGTGATCGTCCTCGGTGGGGCCGGTGGCCGGCTCAAGGGCGGTCGCGCCCTCGACTACAAGGACAAGCCCGACCGCCAGCTCTGCCGGCTCTACCTCTCGATGATGGACAAAATGGCTGTGCGGCCCACGACCTTTGGGGATGCAAAGAAGCCGCTGGAAGAGGTGTGAACTAAAACCGCGGAGTTCGGTAACACAGATCAAAAATGACGCATTCAACTTTGCCCAAGTGTCTCTCCGTTCTCGTCGCGCTCGTGCTGACCACACTGGCCGTCCGTGCGGGAGACACCTTCCGCATCGAGAAGAACGTGGCTTATCTCGCTCCAGAGCGGACGGAGAAGGCTGACTTGTATCTGCCTGCGAACGCACCTGCGGGAACTCGCCGTCCCGCCGTGGTCATCATCCACGGCGGCGGCTGGACGGGTGGGGACAAGGGGGCGGGGCGCGAGATCAACATCGGGACAAACCTCGCGCTGAACGGCTACGTGGGCCTGAGCATCAACTATGTTCTCGCCAGCACGAACAAGGCCGTGAGCAAGGCGACCTGGCCGCAGAACCTTCATGACTGCATGACCGCCGTGCGCTGGCTGCGCAAGCACGCAGAGCGGCTGCAGGTGGACCCGGAGCGCATCGGCGTCATCGGCGGTTCGGCCGGCGGGCATCTGGCGGCGATGCTGGCAGTTGTGGGGGACAAGGACGGCCTTGATCCGCAGGGGCCCTACGGCGAATTCTCCTGCCGGGTGCAGTGCGCGGTGGACCTCTACGGACCGGCGGATTTGTCCGACCGGCCACACCTCACCATGCTGGGCAAAACGCGTGAAGAAGCCCCGGAGCTGTATCGCGCCGCCTCACCGATCACCTACGTGGACAAGAACGATCCGCCGATCCTGATCATGCACGGCACGGCGGACAAGACGGTGGACATTGCCCAATCGAAACTCTTCGCGACGAAGCTCAAGGAAGCCGGTGCGCGGCATGAACTGGTCATTGTCGAGGGTGCGCCACACACGTTCCACTTGCAGCCGAAGCAGGCTGATCTGCGGCCAAAGGTATTGGGATTCTTCGACCAGAATTTGAAGGCGGCGCGTTAGTCGCCGATGGGAATTAGGCCATGGCCGCCTTGGCCATGTGGGCGAATTCGCAGGGATACACGTTGAACGCCACGCAAATTCGTTCCTCATCAACGTGGGTCGGGATCGTGGAGTGGAAGAAGTATCCCGGCATGAGCACCAGCGTTCCCGGGGCTGGCTCGATCATCCTTTCCGGCCAGCCGCCCGGCTGCGGAATCCCCAGGTTGTCCGGGGCGGCCAGTCTGAGTGAACCACCATGATCTTCTGGTGAGCGCGCTGACTCCGGACGGCGCACGTAGTAAACTCCGCTCAGCCACGCACGCAAGTGGATGTGCGGGACCAGGTGCCCGGTGCCGCTGGTGATCAGCGCCCAGCCGTCGATCGCATAGTCATCCGGTCGGGCGAGCAGGAACGGATGATTCGTGCCGGTGGGTAGCGCTTCGATGTATTGCTCGACACGTCGGTGAATCTCCTTCCCCAGCGCGCGGCTGGCGGGCAGCCCGGAAGACAGGATGTGGTCATTCCGCCACGATTTCCGCATCACCCCACCTTCCTGGGGATCATGGTATTTCAAGTCCGTGCGGATCTCGGCGGTGAGCGTTCCGAAAAAGTCCCCGTCGGCAAATTCTTCGGGCACCACGGCAGGAAGGCAGCGCAGAAAGGTGTCGTAGTCCATCATGCGCCCCGCTGCTGCGGCATGGCCGAGGACTGCCTCGCCGATGGACAGCGCGGCGAGGACCGGGGCATAGGTCACGCCCCGGTCAATGAGCGTCTGAGCACAGGCACGCAACTTTTCCGCGGCTCGCGTTCCGCCTGAGACCGGCCAGTTCGCCGGCGCAGGCGGCATCATGGCCGGCTGCAAACGGAAGGCGCGTTGGAAGACCCGGGCGAATTCATCGAGCTCGCCGTGATCGAACAGCGTGTAGGCGAGCCGGAACCAGGTCTCGGCGGAGTCGGGCTTCAATTCGGCAGCGCGGCGCAGTAGTCCCAGTTGAACCTCCTTCTGGCTCGCGCGTCCGGGATGCTGCCCGATATCCGGAGCTCCAAGGTCTGGCAAGTTCTGGTCACCCATACGCACCGGAGCATTGGCCATTTCCACTGGAACGGACAGAAGTTTGCTGATCCAGGCACACTGGAACCTGCATGAGTATGGCGGCCGGGTTCGGTCGTCCAATCCCGCCATGAAGCCCGCTGCTCTGCTCACCCTCGCCACGCTGGCGTTCGCTATCGGCACCTGTTCCTCGATGGCCGCACCGGGAGAATCGCTCGTCAAGCCGTTGGAAGTCCGCACGGTTTACGCCAACGGCAAGCACAACGCCTTCACGGCCATGCGCCGGTTCCAGGGTGACCTCTGGCTGGCGTTCCGCTCCGGTGACGCGCACAACTCGGCGACGGCCGATGTCCTGGTGCTGCGGTCGAAGGACGGCAAGGAGTGGACGCAGGCCTACAAGCTGGATGTTGCCAAGGACGACCGCGACCCGCAGTTCGTCGCGACGGAGAAGCGGCTCTTCCTCTACAGCCCGGCCATGAATGGCGCGACGCTGACGACCTGGCTCACCTACACGGACGACGGCAAGACCTGGAGCACGCCGGTGGCGGTCTATGAGCCGCAGTTCATCCTGTGGAAGCCCATCGTGCATGGCGGCGTCTTCTACGCGGCGGCGCACAAGAAGGACGAGGGAGGCGGTGGCAAAGGCCGCGCGGTGCATCTCGTAAAGTCTGCGGATGGCATCAAGTGGGAGAAGATTTCCACCATCCGGGAGGGCAACTGGGAGAGCGAAACGACGATGTTCTTCGACGGCAGGCATCATGCCACGGCCTTTCTGCGCCAGAAGTATGGCGCTCCGCAGGCGCAGATTCTGGAGTCGGACCCGCCTTATTCCGAGTGGAAGGCGCGCCCGGCGGATGCACCGCACTTCAGCGGGCACAGCGTGCATACCTTCCGGGGCGTGACCTATCTGCTGTCGCGTTCGATGGTGGGCAAGACCAGCGGTTCGCGCATCTACGTGTTCGCCGACGGCAAGCTGACGCCTTACTGCGACCTGCCCTCCGGCGGGGACTGCGCCTACCTCGAAGCGGTGGAGGACGGGGCGAACATGCTGGTAAGCTACTACTCGACGCACGAAGGGACGACGAACATTTACCTCGCGGTGGTGCCGCTGAAGTGAGCGCGTGGCGGCAGGCATCCTGCCTGCCGTAGAGGGCGTGCGTCCCGCCGCCCGGAATGAGGCAACGGAGTTCGTAGCGGCAATTGCGCAAGTTGCCTGGGGCCCCCGGGCGGGACGCCCGGCTCTACGGCAGGCGGGACGCCTGCCGCCAAGCGCCACGAGCGTGCTT
>CAZOCL010000539.1:0-3884 GCA_964578245.1 uncultured Klebsiella sp.
CGGACCGCAACGCGGGCGGTGATGGTCTCGCTGTTGGCGATCTGGCCGCCGCCGTCGAAGCTGTTTTTGTTGTCCAGCTTGAGGGCCGGGTATTTGCCACCCTTGGTCAGCAGGCCCGAGGCCGTGGGGCCGTAGAGGAAGGACGCGATGCTCGTGTCCATGGAGCTGTTCTTCGCGGTCTTGGTGCTGGTGCTCTTGGAGTTGCTGGTGTTCTCCGAGACGACGATGGTGAGGATGTCGCCGACGGCGATGGCGCGCTTGTCGGAGAGCATCGTGGGGCCGGCATCGTCCTTCCACAGTGAATCAGCCAGTGTGCTCGCGGCCGGGGCGAACAGGAGCAGGGCGAGACAGGCGGCCTTAGAGCTGGACAAGTATGGTGCTTTCATTTTGAACCTTTCCCCGGAACTCCCGGCGGGATTGTGGATTGCGGACGCGCACGAACTGGCCGGGCAGGCCGTCTTCGAGCACCTCCACTTTGGTGGAAATCTGCAGCGCCCCATCCTGCACGAGGGCTTCCAGCGTCTGGCCGCGGAAGACCAGCGGGCGCACGCGGAAGGAACGGGGGTTGAGCGGCACGCCAGCGGGGACATTCTCGACCAGTTCCAAGGCCGTCTCGACGCGGGGCAGGGTGTCCAGCGCTTCGCGGGAGAGGAGAATGTCCCGGCGTTCGCGCGCCACATCGCCTTCGCTCAGCAACTGGCCACGCTTGAGCGGAATGTTCGTCACCAGCACCTCGCGCCAGACGCGGGCCTGCATGACGGCGGACCAGGTGCCGAAGGTTTCGTGGGTGCCGCGCAGTTCGAAACGCACAATCATGTTCGCCCCCACGCCGCTGGAAGGCAGGTCCAGAAGCTTCAGGGAGAAGGACTCATCGGGAATTGTGACCGGAGTCCAGGGGCGGTTGAAGGCCAGTTCCAGCTCACCGCGCTGACGGATGTGCTCCCGTTGGAGCAGCTCGGAAAGCAGTTCCTTCACCTCGGATTCACCCAGTTGCCGCGTGCGGCGGGTGACGCGGACCTGCGGCGAACCGGTCCAGTTCGTCGTGACCAGTTCCGGAGCGGACTTTTGCAGGAGCGCGGTGACTTGCTCGCGGGTGAGGACGAGGGATTGCCCAACTGCGGGCGCGTCGGCAACGCGCAGATGGGGCAGGGGTACCTTGGTGTCATCGGTGGAAAGAAGCTGCTCCAGAAACACGCCGTCGCCGGTGACGGCTGCGCCCGGCAGCAGCGATAACGAAGCTGCGTCGCAAGCGAGGGGCGCGAGGAGGGCCAGCAGGAGCGATGCGATGCGAGGTTTCATCAGCGGCGGAGGTTGTTGGACATCTGCATCATCTCGTCGGCGGCCTGGACCGCCTTGGAGTTAATTTCGTAGGCCCGCTGGGCGATAATGAGATTCACCATCTCCTCGACCACTTTCACGTTGGAGAGTTCCAGGTAACCCTGTTGCAGCGTGCCGAAGCCATTCTCGCCAGGGTTGCCGGTCTCGGCGGTGCCGGACGCGGTGGTTTCCCGATAGAGGTTGCGACCGATGGCATCGAGACCGGAGGGATTGTTGAAGCGGACAAGCTGCACCTTGAAGGTCTGCTTGCCGCTGCTGCCCGTGGTGGTGACTTCGCCATTGGCGGAGATGTTGATGGCCGTGGTGCCGGTCTGCACCGGCTGCCAGCCGCCCTGCACCACGAGGCCGTCACTGGTTACGATGCGTCCGTCGGAGGCAGTCTTCAGCGCGCCATCCCGCGTGTAGGCGCGGGTGCCGTCAGGAAGTTGCACCTCGTAGAAGCCATCGCCCTGGATCGCCACGTCGAGGCGTTCGCCCGTGGCGGAAAGCTCGCCGGTGGTGAAGATCTTCGAGGTGGCAACGACGCGTGAGCCGTGGCCGACCTGCAGGCCTGTGGGCACCTGGTTGCCCGCACCGGACTCCGCACCGGCATTGCGGACGTTCTGGTAGAGCAAGTCCTGGAACTCGATCTTGGTCTTCTTGTAGCCCGAGGTGTTGACGTTCGCCAGGTTGTTGGCGATGACGTCGAGGTTCACCTGCTGGGACTGCATCCCAGAGGACGACGAGTAAAGGGCGCGCATCATAGGTTAGGACCCGGCGAGTTCGGAGATGGACTTGCCCATGCGCTCGTCCTGGAGCTGGACGAGCTTCTGGTTGGCTTCAAAGTGGCGCATCGCCGTGATCATGTTCGCCATCTCGGCGACGGAGGAGGTGTTGCCGGCTTCGAGGAAGCCCTGCCGGACGTTCGCGCGGGTCGAATCGGTCGGCTGGAGCTTGGGGTCCAAGGCGCCGAAGTTGCCGCCGCCCAAGGGTGTGAGCAGTTGCGGCGTGGCGAACTCGACGACTTTGATCCGGCCCTTGCGCGCCGCGCCCTGGCTGATGTCGCCATTGGGAGCGATGCTGATCGGGTTCGGGTCGCGGGGGTCAAGCTGGATGGATCCGCCGTTGCCCATGACGGGGAGGCCGCTCTTGGTGACAAGCTGGCCCTGACCGTCCACATGAAATTCGCCGTCGCGGGTGTAGCCGGACGTGCCATTCGGGAGCTGCACCTCAAAGAAGCCGGGACCATCAATGGCCGTGTCCGTCTTCACGCCGGTGAGCTTCATCTCGCCGTTGGTGAAATTCGTGAAGCCGTTCATGCGCGGCAGGCTGTAGGGCACCGGCTGGGTGCCGTTGGCCCCGCGCGCGGACATCAAGCCGGCCTCGACGGCCGAATACGAGATGTCCTGCTTCTTGAAGCCGGGGACGGAACTGGCGGAGATGTTCTCCGCGATCAACTCCTGCCAGCGGCTGCTCGCGTTCATCGCGGCCGCCGCCTGGAAAAGACTTACGTTCATCGGGACGTTGCTGAGCAGCGCATGTGCCAGCGGGCGAAATTGTGTATTTGCTTGGGAATTCTCATTTTCTGGTCGGGAGTTGACCGGCACTTCGTTCCGGCATCGGGGGAGGGGAGAGAAGGTTTTGCCGCTTGTTCCATTTGGGTCTTACCCCTGCTCGTAAGCTTAATCTTAATCCTGCATGGGCCGCCCGTTGGGGCCTGAGATTAGGATTAAGAGCAGGAGTAAGATTAGGAGGGAGGCTCGGGGGGCAGCCTGACCGACGCCTCAATACACGCACGCCAGTTCGAAGACCTCGCCGCAGCCGCATTCCAGACGGATGTGCGTCACGCGGTCGCCCTCGCGTTGCAGAGTCACCTTGGGAGCGACGGAATGCGCGGTGTGATCACCGGGTGCGGACGGGGCTGCGGATGGCTTCGGAGCGGGCTGCAGGGGCTTGAATGCGGGCGCCGTGTTCGCGGCCTGCGGGATGACCTTGAGGCGGAACGTGGCATCGGCCTGCCGGGTGGACTTGGGGACGGCCAGAGGGGCAAAGGTGTCGGGCATGGCAGGGTCACTTGCCGATCTTGTCCGCAGTTTTCAGCATGAGCGAGACGCGGCGATTGATCTCATCCTCAGGATTAAAGCGCGGCAGTGGCTGCGTGTCCGCGTAGCCGGAGACTTTGCGAATCTGGGGCAGTTTCACGCCGTGTTCCAGCAGGCTGCGCCGCGCGGCGTTGGCGCGGTCGGTGGTGAGTTCCCAGGCGCCGTAGTCTTCCCGCGGGGGCTTGTAGCCTTGCTCGGTGTGGCCTTCCAATTCGACGCGGAAACTCGGATAGCGGGAGACCTGCCAGGCGAGCGTGGAGAAGACCCAGCGGCCATACTCCGTGAAGCGCGCGGAGTCCTTCTCGAAGACCGGCTTGCGATTGCGGTCGAAGATGCTGATGCGCAGGCCGTCGTTGTTCAGCTCGAGCTTCACCGTCTCCTCGTTGTCGAGGTCAGGGTGCTTTTGCAGGGTGGCGAGGAGATCCTCGTTGAGCCGCCGCAGCATGGTCAGCTCGACGGCGGAGG
>CAZOCL010000540.1:0-3864 GCA_964578245.1 uncultured Klebsiella sp.
TGCTCTTCGAGATCACCGAGACGGCGATGATCCAGAACCTCCAGCATGCGCGGCAACTGGTCACCGCGATCAAACAGCTTGGCTGCCGCTTCGCGCTCGATGACTTCGGCGCGGGCGCGTCCTCCATGCTCTACCTGCGCGACCTGCCGGTGGACGTGCTGAAGATTGACGGCAGCTTCATCCGTTCGGTGGATGTGGACCCGATCAATCGCGCGCTGGTGAAGTCCATCAACGAGATCGCACACATCCTCGGCAAGCAGACCGTGGCGGAATACGTCGTGAGCGGAGCCGTGCTACAGGTGCTCAAGACCATCGGTGTGGACTACGTGCAAGGCTGGCACGTGTGCGAACCCGCCCCGCCCGACCACTTTTTCAAGATCGGTCTGGAGAACGTCACGCTGCCGAAGGCGTGACGCCAACTACGAGAATAGTTGGGTAAAAAACGCTCACCTGACTTGGTAGCCGTTCTCCCTCACCCTGGCCCTCTCCCGCTGGAAGAGTGAGCCACCAAGTCCGCCGTGGTTAGCAAATGTGCATCGCTTGGACACGTTGCGCCAAGATTCTCCCGCTCCCAGCGGGAGAGGGCCGGGGTGAGAATTCCCGGAACGAAAACCTCGTGATGTGAACCCCTGAACCGCGTGCCGGTGGCTTGCAGCCACCGCGTTGCGTGTGGAGAGCTTGCAGCCGGTTCGTCCTGCTGCGACCAACGGTCGGCGGCGGCAAATCACCGGCACTGGTTCAGGGGGAGGGAGAGCGCGTTCAATCGCCCACACGGGAGTTCGACCAGCGTGTTCCAGTAATTGGTATTACACCCGCTTTGCCCCGGCTAATGCGAAGCGATTTGCATTCAGCACATGCGTGAGCGCGAGCGCCAGGGCATCGGCGGCATCGGGGTCAGGCAAGTCCGGCAGTTGCAACATGCGCTGCACCATCTTCGCCACCGCAATCTTCTGCGCTGCGCCGTAGCCGACAATCGCCTGCTTCACCTTGCGCGGAGCGACTTCGTAAATCTCCAACCCCGCGGTCGCTATCGCCACGAGGGCCGCACCGCGTGCCTCGCCCATGATGAGCGCGGTCTGCAGATTCTGCGCGAAGAACAACCCCTCGATCACGCACACCGTCGGCTGATGCTCGCGGATGACGTCGCGGAGCGTCTCGTGAATCTTCGCGAGGCAGCGCGAGCGTTCCCAACTGGCGGGACAGGTGATCGTCCCCTGCGCCAGTGCGAGCGGCTGCGGCTTGGCGACGCGGATCACGCCATAGCCCGTGCCGCGCAGTGAAGGGTCCACGCCGAGGACGACTTGATTGGCCACGGCACCGACGGATACTTGGGCCGGAGCGGCGGGTGCGGGCTTGCGTTTTCCCGCCCCGCTCAACCGGCTCTGCAACCGCTCAAAGTCTTTCGCTGAAATGCCCACGAGCGGACCCTGCCAGAGCGCGGCAACGGCGCGAAGTCCAGAGTTGCCCAAGTTCGGAGTCCCGGCTTCAGCCGGCAAAGCGATCAACCGTCAGTGACGCTGCGCGCGAAGCGGGCTGGAGACGAGCAGCGTTCCGCCGGCTGAAGCCGGGACTCCGAACCAGTTTCAATCCAGTGCGATCTGACCACTCACCACGCGGGCGTAGTAGCCGCCCTTGGCCACCAACTCCTCGTGCGTGCCAGCCTCGCTCACCCGCCCCTCCTCCAGCACGAGGATCTTGTCCAGATTCCGGATGGTTGAGAGCCGGTGCGCGACGATGATCGTGGTGCGACCCCGCATGAGGCGCTTGAGGCTTTCCACGACCAGCGCCTCACTCTCGCCGTCGAGGGCGCTCGTGGGCTCGTCGAGCAGGAGGATGGGCGCGTCCTTGAGGAAGGCGCGGGCGAGGTTGAGGCGCTGGCGTTCGCCGACGCTCAGGCGCGCCGCGCCGTCACCCACCATGGTGTCGTATTTCTGCGGGAGCTTCTCAATATAGACATGCGCGTTGGCCGCCTTCGCCGCGGCCTCGATCTCCGCCCGCGTCGCCCCGGGGCGGCCATAGGCGATGTTCTCGGCAATGCTCGTGGGCAGCAGGATCGGCTCCTGCAGCACGATGGCGACATTCGCGCGCAAGTCGCGGACCCGGAGGGAACGCAGATCCGCCCCATCAAGCTGGATCGTGCCGCCCGCTGGATCGAAGAAGCGCGGCACGAGGTTGAGCAAAGTCGTCTTGCCCACGCCACTCGGCCCGATGATGGCGACCGACTGCCCCGGGGCGAGGGTGAAGCTGACGCCGCGCAGGATCTCGCGGTCTTCGGAGTAGCGGAAGGAGACGGAGGAGAAGACCAGCTCCCCTTTGAGTTCCAAGCCGTCCGGCGTGTTGCGTGTTGCGTGTTGCGTGTTGGGGACGGACGCGGCGTTCGGTTTGGACACGCAACTCGGAGCACGCAACACCGCCCTCGCATTCGGCGCATCCTTGACCTCCTCCGGCGTATCGAGAATCTCGAACACCCGCTTCGCACCGACGCTGGCGTTGGAAACCGTCGCGCCGACGTGGGAGAGCTGGTTCAGCGGCTCGTAGAACTGGCCGAGGTAAGTGAGAAAGACCAGCAATTCACCCACGGTCAGCTTGCCCTGCAGGACTTGGTCCGTGCCCAGCCACAAGATGCCGGCCGCGCCCAGCCCCAGCACGGCAGTGACCGCGCACCAGTAGGCCACTTCCCAGCCATGCTGTGCGAGCCGACGGACCTGGGCCTGCTCCGTGTGCGTGCCAAAGCGTTCCGACTCGTGCTCCTCGCGCGTGTAGCTCTGCACCAGCGGCAGCGTGGCGATGCTCTGCTGCACGAGCGAGGTCACCTGGCTGTCGGCTTGTTGCGCGGTAGTGCCCTGCTCGGTCATGCGCTGGCTGAAAACCCGGATCACCAGCACCAGCAGCGGCACGGTGGCCAGCGCGACAAGCGTCAGGCGTCCGTTCAATTGCGCCATCACCAGCACCATCAGCACAAAGGACAGCGCGGCGCTCGCCGTGGTCATCATCCCCTGCTGGAACAGCGTCTGGAACGAATAGGTGTCCCACGCGGCGCGATGAATCAGATCGCCGGTGTTGCGGCCCTGGTGGAAACGGAGCGAGAGGCGCTGCAGCTTGTCGAAGACTTCATTGCGCACGCGCCGCAGGCCACTGAGGCCGATGGCGATGGCCTGGTAATTTTGCACTGCGTTCAACCCGCCTTGCGCAAGCGTTACCATGAGCAGGCAGACCGCAAAGGGAAAGGCATTGACCAGGGCCTCGCGCACGCCTGCCGCCTGGCGGAACACGCCCAGGGCATTGAGCGAGTCCACCACGATGGCGACCGGCCAGGGCTTGAGCAGGTTTGCGCCGATGCCCGCGAGCATGAGCAGCAGCACGCCGCCGATCCGGAGCCGTTCAGGCCGGAAGAATGCTAAGGCACGAAGCAGGGTGCTCACGGGACGCGCTGGCGGTCAGATGTTGGCAATACGACAGAAAGACGCCGGGGGTCGCGTCATTCCGGTCCGGCCGGCGTTCGCGTTGGGTGGTCCAGCGTTATCCGCCAGCAACGGTCACGGAGCATGGCCGTCCCGGCAAGCACTTCTTCACTGTGTAAACTCCAAATTCCAAATCCCACATTCCAAACAAGCGCCAAAATCCAAGTTCCAAACCGGGCGCGAGTTGTGGAGGCTTGGAATTTGAAGCTTGGAGCTGGTTTGAATTTTGGAGGTTGGGATTTGGAATTCTCGAAATGCTTGGCGATCCAATCGGGGACAAAATTTGGCGACCATTTCGTAGTGACAAGGTTGCCCACATGGACCAGTCCGGCGTAGGTTCAATCATGCAAACGGAGCGCTACACCGGCGAGGTGGTCTTCATCTACGCCTTCGACGTGGCCTA
>CAZOCL010000541.1:0-3863 GCA_964578245.1 uncultured Klebsiella sp.
GAGGGCGTCTATTTCAAGAACACCTTCTGCACCACGTCCCTCTGCTCGCCCAGCCGCGCGAGCATCTTAAGCGGCCTTTACGCGCACACCCACGGCGTGCAGAACAACTTCACCGAGTATCCCACAAGCTTCCGCAGCTTTCCGATGCAGCTCCAGAGCGCGGGCTACGACACCGCCTACTTCGGCAAGTGGCACATGGGCGAGAACAACGACCAGCCGCGCCCCGGCTTCAACTGGTTCGTCACGCACAAGGGCCAGGGCAAATACTACGACACCGAGTGGAACGTGAATGGCCAGGGCAGCAAGCTCATCCCTGGTTACTACACGCACATCGTCACGGACCTGGCGGCGGAATGGCTCCAGCGCGATCACGGCGGCAAGCCCTGGCTGCTCATGGTCGGTCACAAGGCCCCGCACAGCTTCTACTTCCCCGAGCCGAAATACTCGAACAGCTTCGACAACGTGTGGATTCCCTATCCTGAAAGCGCCTTTCGCCTCGCGGACAAACCACTCTGGATGCAAGACCGCATCAGCACCTGGCACGGCATCTACGGCCCGCTTTTCGAGTGGCGGAAGAACTTCCCCGACAGCCGGCCCGAGGCGGTGAAAGATTTCGCGAACATGACCCGCGCCTATTGGGGCACCATCCTCTCGGTGGATGATTCCGTAGGCCGCTTCTACGAACTGCTCAAGCAGCGCGGTGAACTGGACAACACCATCATCGTCCACATGGGCGACAACGGCCTGCTCAACGGCGAGCACGGCATGGTGGACAAGCGCACCATGCACGAGGCGAGCATCCGCATCCCCCTCCGCGTGCGCTATCCCGGACTCGTGCCGCCCGCACAGCCCAAGGTCGTCGAACAGCAGGTCCTGACGCTCGACATGGCCCCGAGCCTCCTCGAACTCTGCGGCGCTACGTCGCTGAAGGACATTCACGGCAAGTCCTGGGTGAAGCTTGTGCAGAAGGGCGACCCCGCGTGGCGCAAGTCCTGGTTCTACCACTACAACTACGAGAAGCAGTTTCCCTACACGCCCAACGTCCGCGGTGTCCGCACCGAGCAGTGGAAATACGTCCACTACCCGCACGGGGACGGCTCACCTGACCGCCACATGGCCGAGCTTTACAACCTGGAATTCGATGCCGACGAGCGGCACAACCTCATCGCCAATCCGAAATACGCCCCCGTCGTGAAGGAACTCCAGTCCGAGCTGGCCAAGCTGATGAAGCAAACCGGCCTCACCCCCGCCACCGACAAGATGCCGCTGGACGAGGGCATCAAGAAGGAGCTGCCGGACCAGAAGATCCGGTGAGGAAGTTCATTTGCCCTTCGCCTTCGAAGCGACTAAAGTCGTCCTATGCCAAACGTCGAAGAGTTGGAATCAGCGGTGCTGAGTTTGGGGCAAACTCATCGGGAGCGGTTGGTGGCTTCGCTGCTGGACAGCCTGCCTCCGACTGCGATGGCCGAGGAGCAAATACTGGCCGAGGCCGTTCGACGTGACCATGAGTTGATGAGCGGGGCTGTTCAACCGATGACCGAGGCCCAGTTCCGTGCCGGACTGATCTATCGCCGGGGGGAATGAAGCTGGAGCTTCATCCCGCTGTTCAACGAGACGTCAACGAGGCGCTCGAATACTACCTTCAGGTCGCGCCCTCGGTGGTGCAGCGGTTTTCTGCCGATTTGGATCAGCGACTGGTTCAAATTCTTGGCAACCCAAGGCGATTCTCGTTCCTCACCGGCCACCGTGAGTTGCGTCGTGCGCGGCTGGAAAGCTTTCCCTATGTCGTGGTGTATCGCGAACTGCCGGGGAAGGTGTTCGTCCTTGTCGTGCGCCATGAGCGGCGGCATCCCGATTACGGCTTGGCTCGGACTTGAAGCGCATTCCCCGCGTTGCACTCCGCGCGCGAACCTGCGAACGTCTCCCCACTATGTCGAGCATTGGCAAACTGATGAAGCAGGCGCAGCGGATGCAGCAGCAGATCGAGCGCGTCCAAAGTGATATGGCGGCCAAGACCGTCGAGGCCACCAGCGGCGGCGGCGTGGTCAAGGTCGTGGCCAAGTGCGACGGCTCCATCGCGTCCATCAAGATTGACCCGACCGTCCTGAACCCCGCCGACGTGACGCTCATCGAGGACATGATCCTCTCCGCCGCGAACAACGCCCTGGCCCAGGCCAAGGAAATCTCCAACGCCGAGATGGGCAAGGTGACGCAGGGCTTCAATATTCCCGGGATGATGTGAGCCGGTGGTGCGTGGTGCGTGGTGCGTGAGTCGCACCGGACGCGCCCTGATGAAATCACGCACCACGCACCACGCACCACGCTCATGCCCTCCCTCCCCGAGCCGATCATCGCGCTCACCTCCGCCCTCGCGCGTCTCCCCGGCATCGGCCCGCGCTCGGCCGAGCGGCTCGCCCTGCATCTGGTGCAGAGCGAAGCCGGCACCGTGAAAGCCCTGGCCGAGGCCATTCTCGCCGCCCGCGAGCGCATCTCGTTGTGCAAAGTCTGCGGCGCACTCACCGAGCGGCAGCCTTGCTCCCTGTGCGATGACCCGCGCCGCGATGCCTCGCTCGTCTGCGTGGTGGAGCGGCCCACGGACATCTTCAGCATCGAGAAGTCCGGTGCCTTCCACGGTCGCTTCCATGTGCTGGGCGGCAAAATCTCCCCGCTCAACGGCGTCGGCCCGGAAGACCTGCGCATCGCGGACCTCGAAGCCCGCCTCGGCTCCGAACCCATCAAAGAAATCATCCTCGCCCTTGGCACTGACGTGGAAGGCGATGCCACCGGCCACTATCTCGCCAAGCGCCTTGCTCCGCGCGGCGTGAAAGTAAGCCGCCTCGCCCACGGCCTGCCGGCGGGCAGCGGGCTGGAGTTTGCGGATGAACTGACGCTGAGCCGGGCGCTCGAAGGACGAACGGGGCTGTGAGGGAAAGGGGAAGTGGTTAGTAATTAGTGATTAGTCATTCCACCGCTCACGACCCAACCACCCACGACGACTAATTACTAATCACTAATCACTTTCCCCCCTCGCGCCTCCACGCATGATGACCACGCCAACCGCCCCCGCCCCCACCCCCACCGCCGTCGTCTTCGACCTCGGCAAGGTGCTGCTGGAATTTGACTACGGGATCGTCGCGCGCCGGCTGGCGGCGCACAGCGGGCGGGACGCCGAGCAGATTCGTGGGCTGCTGGACCAGTCGCCGCTGCTCTTCCGCTTCGAGAGCGGGCAGATGACCAATGACGAGTTCTTCCGCGAAGTCTCTTCACTCACTGGCTACAGCGGTGCATTCGAGGAGTTCGCCAACATCTTCGGCGACATCTTCGCGATGATTGACCCGATGATCGAGCTGCACCGCCAGCTTCGCACCCGCGGCGTGCCGACGTTCATCTTCTCGAACACCAACGACCTCGCCATCCGCCACATCCGGGTGAACTTCCCGTTCTTCGCCGGGTTCACGGACTACATCTACTCGCACGAGGCCGGCGCGATGAAGCCAGACCACCGGATCTACGAAATCGTCGAGTGCCGCACCGGCCGTAAGGGCGCTGAACTGCTCTACATCGACGACCGCAAGGAGAACATCGACGCTGGCCACGCGCGCGGCTGGCATGTAGTGCACCACCAGACCCCCGAGGCAACCATCGCCGCCGTGCGCGCCGCCGGCCTGCTCTGAACGTAGCGGCAGGCGTCCCGCCTGCCGTAGAGGGCGGCATTCTTGCCGCCCGGTTATGGGCTGCGGAGTCATACCAATCCCAATGACTATCGGCAGAGTAGCCAGTGGGCACCGTGACGCACTTCTTCTCCCTCTCCCTTCCTCGGAGGAGGGGAGAGGGTTGGGGTGAGGGGTGAGGGTGGTGTCCGG
>CAZOCL010000542.1:0-3857 GCA_964578245.1 uncultured Klebsiella sp.
CGCTGAGCTTGGGTCGTTAGGCGACTATGCCACACACTCCTGCAAAAGGTGAACCTGCACAGATGCTGTCTCATATCCGATATGAGATAGGGCAGTGCTTCGTCATCCCACGCCACCAGCAGGACGACTGGCATCTGAAAGAGTCTGTTTTTTTGGCCATCCTCATTCACGCGCGAATTCTCCTGACATTTTTTGAGTCGAGCGACAGACGGCAGGATGACGTGCTTTGTTCGGATTTTGGTTTTCCTCCCAGCACAGTTCCCATTTCTTCCGACGCACGTCTGCGTTTCAATAAAGACATGGTTCATCTTACTTACTCGCGACTTCGACACACGCCACAGACCAAGCCTTGGCCGGTTCTGGAGATTCTGCGGCCACTTCTTGAGCGAGCGGTTGCGTTCATGACACACGTTGTTTCGCACCCACCCGATGATGCAGACCCGAAAGAGCTTGCGGAGTGGAGTGCACTTTTGAGGATACTCAATGGAAATGTCGCCTAACCATGCGCTGCAGCGAACCCGGCCATCGCATCGTTAGGCGGCAGCACACGCACATGAAACACGATTGCCCAAAGTGTCAGCGAGTCCTCTACAACCGCCGACTCAAGCATTGCGGGTTTTGTGGAGCGCCCATCCCCGAGGAGCTTCGCTTCACCGCAGAGGAGATTGAGGCACTCGACCGACAGATGGCGGAGTTGGAGGCGAGTCGCCAGCAGCGGGAGGCTGCGGCAGAGGCCGCACGCGCTGCGGCGCAGGCACAGTCTGCCATCATCATCCCCATCATCATTTCGTCATGATGCAGAATCGCTTTCGCATTTTTGCGCTTATTGCCGCCGCGCTCGGAATTCTTAGCGGGGTCGCCTTTGTATGCTTTTGGGGCGATGGCTGGCTCCTTCCTTACCTTTCCACAAAGCTTGTTCTCTACTACTTCGCCTCCTATTTCATCGTTGCTGCTGCCGCGATTTTCAGCACGGGACGCGTCGTCCCGGCCCTCACGGCCTGCGCATCGTTCGTCATCCTTGCTTTGGGAGTTCACATGTATTTGGACATCATCCGTCAACCCGGCATCAACGACATCGAGCTGTTCATTCTACCTTTGCAGCGACTCATCGCCATTGTCGCTGTCATCGTCGCCGTTATCGGCTTCGCCGTTCATCATGCTCCCAATGCACCCAACGTCGCTTCCTGAGAAACTAGCCACGCAAGTCATTGGATTGGAACGAGCTGGTAGTTCAGGGTGGCGTCCAGGTTGTGCAGGCGGGCCAGCTTCTTGCGCTGCATTTTCTCTGATTTCAGGATTTGGCGTCGGGTTAAGAAGCCCCACCCATGCCTTGTGACCGCGCACCCCGGCCATGCCCACAAAGCGCCCGCCACTCCTTCCTGCGAAACCGTCCGCCCCGCACCCTCCGCAGACGCTTTTGGACGGCGAAAGGAGCCTGCCGCGTCCCGGAACCTCGAATCCTTGCGCCACGCTTCAACGTCAGCCGAGAATTGCACTGGTGAAATCCTTGGGGGCAGGCCGTCGCGCTTCACCATTTCCCGGATCGGTGCAGGGCAGGGCTCCGGCACTGCTTCCAATTGTTGCGACACTGTTGCGACAGCTTTTGTTCGTATTTGTGCATTACCCTGCCATTTTGCTCCCTCCGCCGGTTTTTGTGAAACTCGCATCATCGCCAATGGTCATGCGGTCGTCGCGCATGTTTGCGTAAAATCATCAATCCGGGCCGATGGCTTCGACCCCCTCCGTCGGCACACCAAACCCCGGCTTGCCTCCGGCGGGGGTTCGCCTACACTGCCACTATGCGTTGCCTCCTGTTCCTAGCCATCGCCTGTCTGAGCGCCCTGGACGTGCTGCCTCAGGCGGCTCCCCGCGTGGCGCTCAAGCCGCCCGTGGAGCTGCAGCTTTCCTCGCCGCAGACCCTTTATCTGCCCGGCGAAACCATCGAACTGGACATCGCCATCCGCAACTTGTCCGGCGGCCCGCTGGTGTTCAGCGCGAACGAGGAATGGCTCGAGATCAATGTGGTGAGCGTGGTGAAGCAGTCGGGCGAGGGCGTGACGCTGCAACGCCTGAAGCCGGTGTTCGTCAATGAATCCTTCATCCTGGGCAACTCCCTGGCGGCCAAGTCGCGGGTCGAAATCTCGCAGTGCTTCGACCTCACGCGCCCAGGCCGTTACAAGGTGAGCGGCAGCGCGAACTATCGCGGGGCACGCGCGGCGGCGGAGGCGGAGCCGATCATCATTCAGATCACCTCGGGGGCCAAGATCTGGGAGCAGGAGTTTGGGGTGCGCGTGCCGGATTCAGAAGCGCCGCCGGAGACGCGCAAGTATCAGATTCAGCGGCTCACCAATTTGAAGGACATGCGCCTGTATGCCACCGTCACGGACGCTGGCGAGGCGAACATCCTGCGCCAGGTCCGCCTGGGGCGCACGGCGGCCAACGACACGCCCCTGGCCAAGCTGGACCGCCTGAGCTATCTGCACGTGCTCCATCAGTCGGATGCGCGGCTCTTCACCCACACGGTTCTGAATCCAGATGGGGACCTGCTGCGGCGTGAGACGTTTGAATCCTCTGGCCCTCGCCCGATGCTGCGGCAGGAGGAAGATGGCCGGGTGGTGGTGTTCAACGGTGTGCTTCGTCCGCGCGCGGATGATCTTCCCCAGGTGAATCCCGACACGCCCCGTGCGCCGCTCGCGACGCCTTGAGCCCGCGAAGGGCGTGAGGACGGGGGGGAAGTAATTAGTGCTTAGTGATTAGTCAGGCCTGCTCCATCACGCGACAGGTTTGGGAGCAGAGTGTTTCCCACAGATTCAGGACGACCGCAGATGGGAACGGGCCGGACTTGTATCTCCCTGTCCCGTGCGCCTGCCAGAAACTTGGCTTTGCGCTCTTTCGCGGCTATTCCAATAGTATTCTCAGGCTTACGGGTTGATCGGCAGGTTGTTGGCCTTGCGATAGTCGGAGTGCCCGTCGAAGTAGTTGAAGTTGCGGCCACCGGAGTGAGGCATGGGGACGGCCGCAGCCACTGCGAAGGTGCCATTGGCAGCAGACGCATCGGAGTAGTTGATCCCGTCAATGTCGCTGATCATCCAGATGTCCGTGGGCGAGGTGACGTCCTGCCCGGTTGCCACGGTGGTTCCGGCGGCGAGGAGTTGAACGAGTCGCTTGGGCATAATGATCGGCGGGCCGGCATTGGGATCGCCAAACATCAGGCTGGGATTCGTCAACTGTCCCGCTGCGCCACGATTGTTCAGCACGAAGGACATGCGCGGCGCATTTCCGCTCACGTTTAGCACCTCCATTGCGCCCCGGTTGCTGGGACAGGCCCACACCGTGCTGTTGACGTTGCCGGAGCCAACGTAGGTGCCCAGGTAGCTGGCGTTGCTCAGATACAAGTTGCTCGGACTCGCCACGGGATGGCGGATGCCCCGCAGCACCGGACCGGGCAAAAATCCATCCGCATCTTCCGAGTAGAGCACCACGGCCAGTCCGACTTGCCGGAGGTTGTTCATGCACTTCGCCCCGTTCGCCTTTTCCTTCGCCTTGGCCAGCGCAGGCAGGAGCATGCCCGCCAGAATGGCGATGATAGCGATGACGACGAGCAGTTCAATGAGCGTGAAACCACCCGGGCGAGGTTCACGAGGGGCAGGAGGGATGAAGCTGCGTTTCATCGGCGGCGAACATATAACCACGGTTTCTGTCCCGGCAACAGCATTCCAGTCATGCTGCTCATGAGCGTTTGTCGTGACGAATCGGTGGGGAAGAACCTTGCCTCGCCGTCGCACCTGTGAAATTTTCACCGCCTGTTTATGGCGCACGTCAAACTCCACATCCCGGGTCCGGTCGAAGTCAGCGAG
>CAZOCL010000543.1:0-3841 GCA_964578245.1 uncultured Klebsiella sp.
TCGTGGCGCTCTTCTTCGTCCACCGCAGCTTCTACGGGATGCGCATCCCCGAGGCGTCCGCGAAGGACTGAGCCGGTTCACCCATTGATAGCGAGAGCGGCGGCCACTGGCCGCCGCTTTTGCTTTGGAGGGTGGGCGCAGCCCAGCTTCTTCCAGACAGAATGCCACTCTGAAGCCTTCTCTCTTCGCAGAAGCCTGAGACGCTGGAAGTCGCGCCAGCGTCTGGAGTGCGGTGTCTTTCAGCACCGCTTTTCCCCGTGCCAGAGGCATTGGCAAACTTGCCGTCAACGCCGTGCGCCCAACCGAAAGCGGCGGTGAAACACGCCGCACTCCAGACGCTTCGCGCCGCCGGATACGGTGGCCGTCATGTCCGCCGCTGAAGTGCGAGAGGCCACGGCTTCGTGCGGCATCAGGCCGCCGAGCCTGTGCGGCGGCTCTTCTCGGCTTCACGCTCACACCAGGCTGAAGCCCGGGCTAATGAGATTACAAGAATCTGAGGTGCTCCGCTCGGGATTCACGATTGCGCTAATCGGCTCGACAGGCGGCAGTTGCAACGATAAACCGGCGGCAGAATTCACCAGAAACAAGCTGGAAAAATTCGGTCCAATGCAATGCTAGCCTGCATTCGCACGCATCTCACCACATGAGCGATGAAGAACAGAAAATTTGCGACGTTTGCCACGAACGCCCCGCGACTCATTACACCTGCTACGGTGGGACTGGCCGGGACAGGCACCTTTGTATTCCATGTTTCGAGCAGACCGCCTCGCCTGCCGAGTTGGAGTCTCATCGTCAGTCCGAGCAAATGCTTCGTAACGCCAAGTGCAAATATTGTGGCGCACCAGCAGTTGGCGGTTCGATGAGTTGTGGCATCCCGGGGGTCATGGACGAGCAGAATGAGTTTTGGTGCGAGCCTTGCAGGCTCGATTTGGTAGAGTTCGGCAGTCGTCCTGAAAACGAGATTCCTGGTTTCCCATTCGAGGATGAGGCTGCGCAGGCACTCGTGCCCCAGCAGCTCGCGGATTACGAGCGCCGCAAGGCGGAGTTCATGCGCCAGAGAGTGAAAGAGAGGTCACGATGATGCTAACCATTCACAGCCAATGCCCGGGAGCGGTTCCTTGCCGCGACATCGAACGGCGGCGGGCCGGTGCGGTTGCCATCGGCGCGATTCGTGGCTTCCGTGGATGAGGTTGAATTGGTTGTCAGCCTGGAACGAGTCATGAGCAATCGCACACAACTCCTTTTGATTCTTGCCTGCGTCGCGGGCGCGCTGGGCTTCGTCGGCTATCAGGTCTTCCGCTCTACAGGCGGGCGCACCTATCCGGCGGGTGTGACCTTCACCGAAGGCGTGCAACTGGCGGAGCTTGCGAGCAATGGGGTCCGCGTCGCGGTGTTCAGGGAACTGGATTCCCAGGGGCGCCCGCTGCTCCGGGCGACCTTCACACCCGCCGAGCGTGGATTTCACGTTTACAGCAAAGACCTCGACCCGAAGAAGGCTGGCGGCGGCGGGCTGGCGACGCGGTTGGAGTTGCTGCCGCATGCCTCGGTCAGCGCTGCCGGAGCGCTTTTCGCCGACGTCGCCCCACAGAGCCACCGGAACAAGGAGCTGGACGCCAGCGTGGACATCTATCCCGATGGGCCGGTCACATTGCGTCTGCCGATTCAGTTTGTCGGAGCTGCCACCAACGTCGCGGCGCAGGTCGCGGTGAGCTATATGGCCTGCAAGACGGACGGTGTCTGCCTCCGCCCTGTAGAGCGGCAGATTTTGGATGTCCAGCTTGGCTCGCGATGAAGGCCACGAACCCTAACACGGGGTGGAAAGTGGTTGAGGACCTTCAGCCAATATGTGAGTTTCAAGGCGACCGCGAGTTCGCAACCAAGACGGCGCAAGTCGCGCTGAACGAGCCATGATTACATTTCTCGCGCTGCTCCGGCTGCCGGCGTGGGTGGCCCTTTCAAAAGCCCAGCGCCGATACGTCTGGCAGCTTTGCGTTCATCCGCTGCTGACCCGCGAGCCGGTCGTGGTTGCCAAGACCGTTCTGCTATTTGCGTGGATTCTCGCCGCCTGTCAGTTTGAAGCGTTCGGCGGCTTCGTGCCGTCGTTTGGGACCATGTTCGCAGCCGTTTTTCTAATCCCTGAGTCGTTGGACTTGTGGCTGGTCGCGCGTCACCGACAGGACATCACGATTTACATTCAGCGTCATCGATCAGAGATTCAATCGGTGGCGTGACCACGCACTACTGCGGCGGCAGGCTGTGGAGTTGCAATTCATGCGACTCAGGGGTTCCGTCGAATTCCGACGGTATTAGTCCTTACGCTCTCCAGACGCGCAGTTCGCCGAGTATTTCGGGGCGACCGTTCTCTACTTCCAGAGCAGGCTCAGAATCCGCCGCCGCCGTTGTGATTGCGGAGGTAGAGCTTTTCCTTGCCCACCTTGGGCCAGTTGGCGCTGGCCTGGTTGCTGCCGGCGATGTCGCCGAGCTCTTCCATGTCCGCCGAGGCGACGCTCGTGGCGAGATAGGGCGGCATTTTGAGCCACACCGCCCGTCCGTCCGCCGCCGTGGCGGTCATGCCCCAGTTGTGCCGGATCATGCCGTTCTTCGGGAACGGGACGTCATTCCAGATGGTCCGGATGGTATTGAAGCCACTCTCATTCACGCTGAACTGGGTGTTGCTGGAATCCTTCTCGGTGTGCATGACCATCTGCGAGGGTGACTGGATCATGGCCGCGCGCAGCGGGTTGGGGTCGGTGAAGGCGGCGTCGCGGAAGATGTGGCGGTTGGCCCGGAAGTGCACCACGAAGGCCAGCGCCCCGGCGCTCGGCGTGGGATCAGACACGCAGATGAATGACTTCGGGGGACTGGCGGCCGTGCCGCCGAGGTAGCGTGCGAGCTGCATCACCCAGCCACCGGGGTCCACTTGCGTGGTCGCATCGGTGATCTGGATGCCGAAGGGGAACCGATCATCGAAGTCATCCTTGTAAAGCATCGTCGAGAGGGCGAGCTGCTTGTTGTTGTTGAGGCACTGCGCGGTCCGGGCCTTGCCCCTGGCCTTGCCCAGCGCCGGCAGCAGCATTCCGGCGAGGATGGCAATGATCGCGATGACCACCAACAGTTCAATCAAGGTGAAACCCGAGGTGCCGGGGCGACGATCTCCCCGGGACTGGAGGAGGGACGGATTCATGGGTCGTGCGCAAAAATTGCCCTCCCCGGCCTGGATGTCAATCCCGAGATGAACCGGCCACGGCAGCCGCTCCCCCGGCCATAAGCTTTGACTTGCCCGTCAGCCCGACCTAAGTTCGCCCCACAATGCTCGCAGCCGGCAGCAAAACGGCGGTTTCCCAGCCGCCCGGTTCGGCTCCCGAAGAATCCCGCATCGTCTGGAAGCGGATCGTGGAGCCGGTGCAACCCTTTCTGGATGCGGTGTCGCGGCGGCTGGAGGAGCAGGTCGGGGCCTTCGACCCCGAAATCTCCGCCTACGCCCGCTACGCGCTTTCCAACCAAGGCAAGCAGCTTCGTCCCGCGCTCGTGGCCCTCGTCGCCAACGCCGCCGGCCGCACCACGGACGACCATGTCACCGTGGCCGTGGTCATCGAGATGGTGCACCTGGCCACGCTCGTCCACGACGACGTGATGGACTCGGCGGAGATCCGCCGGCGCCGGCCCACGCTCGCGGCCAACTGGGGCAATGAGATTTCCGTGCTGGTGGGTGACTGCCTCTTCGCGCACTCGCTCAAGCTTGCGGCCAGTTTCCCCACGCCGGTCATCTGCCGCGCGGTGGCCTCGGCGACCAACACGGTCTGCTCCGGCGAAATCCTCCAGACGCACCGGCGGCTGAACT
>CAZOCL010000544.1:0-3832 GCA_964578245.1 uncultured Klebsiella sp.
GTTCCATATCCGCGTCATCCGCGTCATCCGCGGTTTCCCCTTCGGAATTCGGGTTCAAAACACCCGCCACTGCGAAAAAAACAACACCGCCACCAGCGCCAGCAACGGCAGCAAAATCGGCAGCGCATAGCGAAACACGTATTCCCCAAACGACGGCGTCTTCACCTTCGCCGCCTCCGCGATGGACTTCACCATGAAGTTCGGCCCGTTCCCAATGTAAGTCATCGCCCCAAAGAACACCGCCCCCAGCGAGATGGCCAGCAACTCGTGCCCCTGCTGCGCCGCGAACGCGGTCACGTCCGCCGGCTGGCTCAGGCTGAGCTGCTGCCGCCCCATCGCGGCCGCGAGGAACGTCAGGTAGGTCGGCGCATTGTCCAGCACGCCCGAAAGCGCGCCCGTGCCCCAATAAAACTTCATCGCGCTGTCCAGCCCCAGCGTCCCCGCATGCACTTCCAGATAATCCAGCGCCGGCACCATCGTCGCGAAGATCCCGAGAAAGAGCCACGCCACCTCCTTCACCGGCCCAAAGGTGAAGTCATTCGCCGCATGCACCGGCCGGGGCGTCGTGAAGTAGGAACCCGCCGCCGCTGCGACCATCAGCGACTCACTGAGCCCGGGCGGGTTGCGCAAGAACACAGCGGCCAGAATGAGGCCCAGGAAACCCACGTTGTGCAGCCCCTCCACCCTCCAAGTCTCGTGTGCCGTCTCCTTGTCGCGCACCGGCTTGGGCGCGCGCAGGAAGTTGCGGCTGTCGAACGCATAGAAGATCCCAATCAGCCCCAGCACCGCCACCAGCCACGCCGGCCAGCACTGCGCTAGCGTCCACCAAAACGGCACGCCGCGCAGGTAACCGAGGAACAAGGGCGGATCGCCAATCGGCGTCAGGCACCCGCCCACATTGCTCACAATGAAGATGAAGAAGACGATGTGAAACGCCGTGATGCGATACTTGTTCATCCGAATCCACGGCCGGATGAGCAGCATGGACGCCCCCGTGGTGCCGACCACATTGGCCAGCACCGCGCCCACCAGCAGAAAGACGCAGTTGATCTCCGGCGTCGCCTCGCCCTTCACCCGGATATGGATGCCGCCGCTCACCACGAACAACGAGCCGATCAGCGCGATGAAACTCACGTATTCGTGCGCCACGTGCAGCATCCGGCCCGGTGCGTTCAGCGCGAAGACGTAATAGAGCGTCGTGATCAGCCCCAGCCCGACCGCCACCTTCGGGTAATGCTGCTCCCACCAGTGCTGGTTAAGAAACGGCCCCATGGCGATGGCCGCCAGCAGCAGGGCAAACGGCAGGATCATCCCCACGTGGGGCTCCGGCGTCGCCCCGGCGGCAAGCAATGGTGAAAGTCCAGCGAACATCTCGCCCGATGATTCGGGAAGCGCCGCCAGAGGGCAAGCGCCGCCCGTCCGCCCACGCCCCCGGAGCGCGGGCGTCCTCGCCCGCTTTGAGCATCCAGCCACCGGAGCGCGGCTGTGTCGCGGAGACCAGCCGCAGCACCCCCGCCGTGCCACAGCCGGCCGATCTTCCCCCACACCATCCGAAGTCGCGAAGCGTCTGGAGTGTCCACCCTCCGCAGTATTGCTACGGAGGACGGGCGGTGTCTTTCAGCACCGCTTTTCCCGCCGTCCGGAGCGCGGGCGTCCTCGCCCGCTTTGCGCATCCAGCCGCCACCACGGTGCGAATGCCCGTTTCCCAGAGCGCGGCCCTCCGGGCCGCAGCGGCAACCCTGCCGGACATGCTTCAGACTTTCCGATGTCATTCCCTGCTTCCAGCCGCTGCGGCCCAGAGGGCCGCGCTCCTTTCCGCCAGCCCTTCCACACCTTTTCCCGCGTGACTTTCCCCCAGCCCCGTGGCATTTCTCCGCCGATATGAAACTGACCGATCTGCTTTGCCTCGGCGCCGTCGTCTTCACGCTCGGCGTTGTCTCCGTTTCCGCCCAGGACAAGAAGGACGAGAAGAAGGCTCCCGCCAAGGAAGTCGCCATCCTCAAGTTCAAAGACTTCGGCGACATCGTCGTCGAGTTCTTCCCCGACGTCGCCCCCAAGACCGTCGAGAACTTCACCAAGCTCGCCAAAGAAAAGTTCTACGACGGCACCCAGTCGCACCGCCTCATCCCCGGTTTCATGGTCCAGCTCGGCGACCCGTTCACCAAGGACCCCAGCAAGGAAGCCTTCTGGGGCCAGGGCGATCCCGGCTACAAGATCAAGGCCGAGTTCAATGACCGCCCGCACGACAAGGGCATCCTCTCCATGGCCCGCAGCGCCAACCCCGATTCCGCCGGCAGCCAGTTCTTCATCTGCTTCAAACGCGCGGCCAATCTGGACCGGCAATACACCGTCTTCGGCAAGGTGCTCAAGGGCCTCGACGTGCTCGACAAGCTCGAAGCCGTCCCGGTCAACGGCAGCAGGCCGCAGCGGCCGGTCGTGCTCGAAAGCGTCAAGATCGTCGCCGCCGACTCGATCAAGTAAGCGCTCCTGTTTCGCCGTCCCCGCGTCATGAGCACCGAGGTCGCCCTCCTCAACACCTGCCACGGCCAGATCGTGGTCGAGTTCTGGTCGGACGTGGCCCCTGGCCATGTCGAGAACTTCAAGAAACTCGCCCGGCAGGGCTTTTACGATGGCACTGCGTTCCACCGTGTGGTGAAGGGCTTCATGATCCAGGGCGGTGATCCGCTCACCAAGGACCCCGCCCAGGAGGCCCATTGGGGCACCGGCAATCCTGGCTACAAGATCAAGGCTGAATTCAACGAACGACCCCACGTCCGCGGTGTGCTCTCCATGGCCCGCTCGCTGGAACCAGACAGTGCTGGCTCCCAGTTCTTCATCTGCCTCGCGGATGCCAAGTTTCTGGACCGCCAATACACCGCCTTCGGCCAGGTCATCGCGGGTGACGAGGTCCTTGAAGCCATCGGCAGCGTGGCCACCACCGGACGTGAGAATAGCCGCCCGACCCGTCGCATGAGCGTGGAGACCGTGCTCATCGTCCCGGCCGACTCCGTGAAGGCCTGAGCACGTGAGCCCGGAACTGGTCCAGCTCGCCCAGGCCCTCGCTGCCGTCGGCTGCCCGCAAGAGAAATCGGCCGAGATGGCCGCCCAGCTCGACAAACGGGCCCGCCAGCTCGCCGCCGAACGCCATCAAACCTACGAGCAAGCCCTCGCCCACCTGCTCGGCCTGATGCGCCAAGGCTGGGCCGCACCGGGGCCAAAACAATAGGCCGAACCGAACCCGGCGATTCGGAGGCCAGCCTTCCGCCTTGTTCACCCCATGCAATGATCGTTGGAATTGCCCGACCTCCAGGCCAGTGCCGGGAAGCGCTTCCCTTTGGGATTTGGAGTTTGGAGCTTTTTTGGAATTTGGAACTTGGGATTTGGGGCTTCTTCCACGCCCATCCCGCAGTATTTCGAGTGAAACCTTCCGCCCCTTCGTGATTTAATCCCTACGACATGAGCGACCTCCAAATTGGCAAGCGCCGCGTCGGTCCCGGCCATCCGACCTACATCATCGCCGAGCTGTCCGCCAACCATGGCCAGGACTTCGCCCAGGCCGTCCGCCTCGTCCGCGCCATGGCCACCGCCGGGGCCGACGCCGTCAAGGTCCAGACCTACACCGCCGACACCCTGACCATCCCCTGCGACAACGAGTTCTTCCGCCTCGGCGGCGGCACGCTCTGGGACGGCCGCACGCTCCACGACCTGTATCAGGAAGCCTACATGCCCTGGGACTGGCAGCCCAAACTCCAGACCGTGGCGAACGAGCTGGGCCTGGACTTCTTCTCCACGCCCTTCGACGCCACCGCCGTGGACTTCCTCGAAGCAATGC
>CAZOCL010000545.1:0-3830 GCA_964578245.1 uncultured Klebsiella sp.
TCTGGGACCCGCCGTGGAACCAAGGCATGATGACCGAGGCGGCGAAGCTGCAACTCGGGCTGATGTGAGGGGAAACCACGGATGGACACGAATGAACACTAATTTGGAAAAAGCGCAAAGAGCTTCATTGCGAGTTCATTTCACATCGCGCCGTGCGCTCTCGGCGGGCGTCTCCCTCTCCCCCATTGGAGGAGAGGGCCGGGGTGAGGGGGATTGGCGCGCAGCACCTCGGGACGGCTCAGAAGTCCAAGGCGGACATCACGTTGATCTTGAATCCGGTCCCGTCTTTCACTTCCACGCCCGCCCCCTCACCCTGCCCTCTCCCCCGATGGGGGAGAGGGACATTGCCATCGTCCGCCGCTCGCCGGCCTCATTCGTGTCCATTCGTGTTCATTAGTGGTTTATGTCTTCCTCGACTCCTGACTGGTCCGCGCTCCGCCGCGACTTTCCCATCCTCGACCAGAGCGTCCACGGGCATCCGCTCGTTTACCTGGACAATGCCGCCACGTCGCAGAAGCCGCGGGCGGTGATTGAGGCGCTCGTGCGTTATTACGAGCGCGATAATGCGAACGTCCACCGAGGCATCCATGAACTGAGCAACCGATCCACCAACGCCTTCGAAGCGGCGCGGACCCGGGTGGCGAAGTTCATCAATGCCAAGGACGCGCACGAAATCGTCTTCACGCGCGGCACCACGGAGAGCATCAACCTCGTGGCGCAGGCGTGGGGGAGCAAGTTCATCAAGGCCGGCGATGTGATCCTGCTCACCGAGATGGAGCATCACAGCAACATCGTGCCGTGGCATCTGCTGGCGGCGCGCACGGGGGCGAAACTGCGTTTCCTGCCCATCCGCGCCGATGACCACACGCTCGATCTCTCTCGTCTCGACGAGTTCCTCACGCGCGACGTGAAACTGTTCTCCATGGTCCACATCTCGAACGCGCTTGGGGCGATCAACCCGGTGGCGGAACTCTGCGCCCGGGCGCGGCAGCTTGGCGTCACCACGCTCGTGGACGGGGCGCAGAGCGCGGGGCATCTGGTGGTGGACGTGCAAGCGATGGGGTGCGATTTCTTCGCGTTCAGCGGCCACAAGATGTGCGGCCCCACCGGCAGCGGCGTGCTCTACGGGCGCAAGGAAATCCTCGAAGCCACGCCGCCGTATCAGGGCGGGGGCGAGATGATCTCCACCGTGGACTACGACCACAGCACCTGGAACACCATCCCGCACAAGTTCGAGGCGGGCACGCCGGACATCTCCGCGCCCATCGCGCTCCACGCGGCGATGGACTACCTCGACGCCATCGGTCGGGAGAACATTTTCAAGCACGACCAGGAGCTGGCGGAGTATTGCCACGACAGGCTGGCGTCGCTGAACGGCGTGCGGCTGTTCGGCCCGGCGAAGGGCCGCGCGGGGTTGGTGAGTTTCCTACTGAACGATGTGCATGCGCACGACGTGGTGACCATCGCGGACCGCTTCGGCGTGGCTCTGCGCGGCGGGCACCACTGCACCCAGCCGCTGATGAAGAAGCTCGGCGTGCCGTCAACCGCGCGTGCGAGCTTTTACTTCTACAACACCAAGGCGGAGGTGGACCGGTTCATTGAGGTGGTGAAGGAGATTCAGAAGTTTTTCGGGGCGTGAGGGACGAGAGAACCCTGCGCACGCCTGCGAAGTGGTAGTAGGGTTCGACTCTGTCGAACCCCATTTCGAGCGGAGCGAGGCGAGCGCAGCGAGATTCTTCTGTCCGAACTCAACTACTGAGATGCTCGCTGCGCTCGCGTCGACTGTGTCGGCAGATGAGGTTCGACGGAGTCTCACCCTACCGGCGTTGGGTGCATTCATCACCGTCGTGTAGCTCAGATCTGGCATGATCGGTCCACTCTGACCGAAACAGATTCCGGATCGATGGAAAACCGCTTATGAAGCCACCCCCGAATTTGCCAGACATGGCGATAGCAAGGGGCCTTTCCAAAGCGGTTTACAAAGCAATGATCCTCACCTCCAAGCCTGATGATGAGGCAACAGGAGGACCCGCTGCGTCGGATGAACAATCCCTCATAAGTGTGGGATTCCAGCGCCTGCATGAAAAGCAGATGGTTGGCGTTCACAGTTCATGGCTATCATTTGATCACGCCAAACTGAACTCAAAAGGGTGGGGTCCTCCCAAGTCATGTAGCGACGATCCGACGCTAGCCGTGGGTTTCAACCCGTGGGCCGAGATGCTCGCTGCGCTCGCGCCGACTCTGTCGGCAGACGGGGTTCGACGGAGTCTCACCCTACCGGGGTTGTGGGGTGCCTTTCGACCGTCCGCATCACAAAGGGCGTGGGAACACCAAAGGCTTGGCACGGTGAAGCGGCATGAATGCCGCGGTCCGTGGGTCAGGCGGAGACGGTTTCGGTTTCGCAGCGCTTTTCGCCGCAGCCGCAGCCGGCTTCTTCCTGGTCGGCGAAGTCGTGGCCTTCCCAGCTTGGGTCGAGGCCAAGGTCCTTGAGCATTTGAAGGTCCTTGTCCACGGACTGGTTCAGGGTGGTGAGGTAGTTGCCCACCATGAGGGCGCTCGCGCCGGCGGCGAAGATCATGCTCTGGAGGTCGCGCAGGTTCACGGTGCGGCCGCCGGCGATCATGATCTCCTGCCGGGGCAGGATGAAGCGGAAGCAGGCGATGGTCTTGAGGATTTCCATCGGGGCCAGCGGGGTGAGCTTGGCGAAAGGGGTGCCGGGGATCGGGTTGAGGATGTTGATGGGGCAGACGTTCGCGCCGATCTCGCGCAGGGACAGGGCGAGGTCACAGCGGTCCTCGCGGGTCTCGCCCATGCCGATGATGCCGCCAGAGCAGATCTTGATGCCGGCGGCCTTGAGGTAGCCGATGGTCTCGAGGCGGTCGTCAAAAGTGTGCGTGGAGCACGTCTGCGGGAAGAAGCGGCGGGAGCTTTCGAGGTTGTGGCCGTAGCACTCAAGGCCGGCGGCTTTGAGGCGGTCGGCAACCTTCTGGGTCTTGATGAGGCCGAGGGAGGCGTCGGGGCGGGATTTGCCGCTGGCCTTCATCTCGCTGATACGGTCGCAGACTTCGTCGAGCATCGGGCCTTCGTTGAGGCCGCGCCAGGCGGCGACCAGGCCGACGGCGGTGACGTTGTTTTTCTGCGCCTCGGTGAGGGCATTCTGGACGGGCTCGGGGTCCACGAAGCCGTAACGGGGGGAGCCGGTCTGGTGATGGGCGGACTGGGCGCAGAAGCTGCAGTTCTCGGAGCACGCGCCGGCCTTGGCGTTGACGATGGAGCAGAGGTGGATCTTGTTGCCTTTGTAGCGCGCGCGGATGCGGTTGGCCCAGGCCATCAGCTCGAAGATGTCGGCCGTGTCCTCCAACTGGAAGAGCCACAGCGCCTCGTCCCGGTCAATCCGCCCGCCGCCTAGCACGCGCTGGCCCAGGGCGGAAAGACGTTCGTGGACGGTGGCGTCAAACGAGTTCGGTCGCATGGTTGACAGGATAATGCAGGCGGGGCGCAAGGCAAGCCGGGAGTGGTGAGGGAACAGAGCCGCGTTCGTGACCGGTTTGCCTCTGGCTGGCGGGCATCCGCGCGGGACACCCGCCCTCCCCAAGTTCGTGGACGCCAATGATTGACATCAATTAGTTGCGCCGCGCTCGTTTGGTGTTCATTGTAAGCTCTGGTTACCGTGAACTTGTGCCCAATGAAATCGTCTGCTGATCCGTCCCGCCAGCGCCCTGCTGGCTTTACGCTGATTGAACTCCTGGTCGTCATTGCCATCATTGCCATCCTGGCCGGCATGCTGCTGCCCGCCCTGGCCCAGGCCAAGGCCAAGGCCAACACCATCA
>CAZOCL010000546.1:0-3827 GCA_964578245.1 uncultured Klebsiella sp.
GCCTACTTCTTGGCCGGCTCCACCGCCTGCGCCGCCACCTTGCCCACCGGCTTGCCCTGCTTGTCGTAGAGCAGGATGCCTTTAAGCATGTCCGTCGCGCGGTCGAACTGCGGGTCGCGGGCCTTCAGCACCAGCGTGCGTTCCTTTTCATCGAGCGCGTCGAGTGGTGCACCGGAACGCTGGATGGCCAGATAACGCTCCTCCTCGGCCGACATCGACACCACCACATCGGGCGTGATGCCCTTCTCGTGGATGACCTTGTGGCTCGGGGTGTAATACTTCGCGGTCGTGAGGCGGAGTGCCGAGCCATCGGACAGCGGGAGGATGCTTTGCACGGAACCCTTGCCAAAGCTCTGCTCGCCCAGCACCACGGCGCGCTTCAAGTCCTGCAGGCAGCCCGCGACGATCTCGGAGGCGCTCGCACTGCCACCATTCATGAGGATGACCATTGGCAACGTCGGACGCGCATTGCGGCCCGACGCCGTGTATTTGGCGATGTCCGCAATCTGCCGGGCTTCCGTCGAGACCACCAACTGACCGCGCGGCAGAAACTTCTCCGACACTTTCACCGCCTGGTCGAGCAGGCCGCCGGGGTTGTCGCGCAAGTCCATGATCAGGCCCTTCATGCCGGCCTTTTCCATCTTCGCCATCGCGGTTTCCAGCTCCGCGCTCGTCTGCTCGCCAAACTGACGGAGCCGCACATAGCCGATCTTGTTGTCGTCCAGCGGATATTCGCCGCGCCCGTTTTGGTCGCGCACACTCGCCACCTTGATGACCGCGCGGGTCAGCTTGACCTCGGTCTCCTGCTCAGTGGCTGGCCGGAAGATGGTCACCGTCACATCCGTGCCGGGCTTGCCCCGCAGCCGGCGCACGGCGTCGTCGAGGTTGAACTTCTCCGTGGTCTGGCCGTTGATCTTGATGATGCGGTCCCCCATCGTGATGCCGCCGCGGCTCGCCGGCGTGTCCTCCATGGTCTCGGAGACCGTGAGCGTGACGCCCTTGCCCGGGCTGTTGGTGCGCACGCCGAGCACGATGCCCACGCCGCCGAACGCACCCTCGGTGTCGTTCCGCATGTCGTCATACTTGCGCGCCTCCATGAATTCGCTGTGCGGGTCGAGGGAGTTGACCATGCCTTTCAGCGCCGCGTGGATGAGCTGCTGGTAGGAAACCTTGCCGCCGTCCACGTAGTTCTGGCGGATGGTCTCCAGCACGCGGGTGAACAGCTCAATGTTCTCGTAGGCGTTTTCCTTGGTGGCGGTCTCGGCGTGCGTCAGGTAAAGCCGCGTGCCGAAGAGAAGGTTCAGGCCGAGCACGGCCACCAGCAAGCCGAGAAAAAAGCGTCGCTTCATATTCACCGTTCTGACGACAGTAAGAGCCGCTCAGGCGATTGGCAAGTGAGGGCTTCACCGCAGACCGAAGAGTGGACTGGCGACCCTTCTCAGCCGTTCATTCTTTTCAGAAGCAGTTCCAAATAAGGCAGGTCCGCCGGGGAGGTCGCCTTCGGGTTCGGCTCCCGGCTCTCCACCAGCGCCACTGGCTGCCCGATCAATTCGCACGCCGCCGTGTCATCCGTCACCAGCAGGCCGCGCTCGCGCACTGCCGCGAGGGCTCGCCGGATTACTTCCACGCGGAACGTCTGCGGTGTCTGCACCGCCCATAGCCGCGCGCGGTCAATGTGCTTCGCCACCCGCGTCCCGCCATCGGATTCCTTGATGGTGTCCGTCACCCGCTGGGCCGCCACCGCCGCCCCCATCTCCCGGGCCGCCGCAATGGTCGCCTCGATGACCGCCAGGCTCGTGCACGGCCGCGCCCCATCTTGGATGGCGACAATTTCGCACTCCGCTGACAACGCCGCCAGCCCATTCCAGACCGAGTCCTGCCGCTCCTTGCCGCCGACCGTGAGGCAGAACGGCTTCTTGAAGCCGGACTCAGCCGCGAGCTTGCGAAACTCCTCCTGCATCCCGTCGCGCACCACGAGCACCAGCTCGTCTATGCACGCCGCCGCATCAAACCGCGCCCAGGTGTGCGCCACGATGGGACGCCCGGCAATTTCGAGAAACAGCTTGTCCACGCCCGGCCCCATGCGCGTGCCAGACCCGGCGGCGACGATGACGGCGGTAGTGGAGTTGGTGGGTTGTGTGGCCACGATGCGGAGAGACTAAAGACTAACCGCTCCACCGGCAATACTGCCCGCCGGGCCGGCGAGGACGCCGGCGACACGGCAAGCCGGAGGCTTGCGCTACGTAGCGCCGGCGTCCCGCGGGCCGTGCCGCCGGCGTCCTCGCCGGCCCGGCTTCGCGACGGGACCGTGCGTTAAATCAACCCTCATGAATTGCTCCGCCAGGTGCGAACAGCATTGAGCCTGCCGCCCAGACTGGTAGCTTCCGCCCACATGAGTTTTGTCCGCGACCTGGCCCTCCGCGCGTTGGCGCTCTGGCTGGGGCTGTTCTCCATATCCGTGTCGGCCGCCCTGCCGGCGGGCGTGAACCAGGGCGAATTCCTCGGCTGGACCAACGCCTTCAGCCTGCGCGACGACCACGGCAAGGTCGTGGTCATCGTCGTCCCGGGCATCGGCGGGCGAGTTGTGCAGTTCAGCCGTGGCGGCGTGAACGTGCTGCTGGAAAACCCCGCGAGCAACGGCAAGACCCTTGCGCAATTCCCCGGCGGCTTCTGGGTCGGCGGCTATCAGTGCGACTTCGGTCTCGGCCTGCTCGGCTCACCAGAGCGACTGGCCACCTGGCTCGGTCCGCACGACTTCGTCGCCCCGCGCGACCAGACCATTGAAACCGCCAGTCCGGTGGACCGCGTGACCGGCCTGCGCCTGCTCAAGAGCTTTACGCTCGACCCCGACACCGGCGCGCTCGGCGTCATGCAGCGCATGGTCAACGAATCCCCGCAGGCCGCCCGGCAATGCCTGCAGGACCGCACCCTCTGTCCGGCCGGCGGCTTCGTGCTCTTCCGGCTGCCGAAGCAGAGCCGGTTCCGCGCGGGCTGGTCCGTGTTGCGCGCGGCGGAGACCGGCCCCGTCTTCGATGGCGAGCAGCCGGTCTCGCCGAACGTCCGCGTCTTCGGCGACCTCCTCGTGGCCCAGGCGGCGGGTGACCCCGGCAAGCTCGGCTCGGACACCGACGGCGGCTGGGTGGCTTACGTGCGCGGCCGGCTGATGTTGGTGAAGTATTTCAAGTCCTGGCCGGGGGCGACCTATGCCGGTGCTGGCCACACGGTCGAGTTCTCCTGGAACAACCAGATGGCGGCCCTGGAACTCTTCAGCCCGCTGACCACGCTGAACCCCGGGCAGGCCTTTGACTTCCCAGAACTGTGGCAGCTCATCGAACTGAAAACGGAAGCCACCAGCTTCGAGGACGCCCGCACGGCCGCGAAGAAGGTTCCCCCGTCCCCCTTCGAGCCAAAGAAGTAACGGCTGCTCGACCGCACCTTCCATCCGTGGTCGTCCCGAATCTGTGGGAAAACCTCGGCGTCCGGCGGCCCGAAAAGTTCGCACCACCACTTTCGCGGGTTGACGCTTCGCGGCTCGTTCCTAAGATGCCTCCACAGTTCGCCAATTTACATGAGCCAGAATCTTGTTCCCACCGCCGTGTTCCCACCGCCCGCCACGGCGTCCGCCCGCGCGCACGTCAAGTCGCTGGACGACTACCGCGCGCTCTACGCGCGTTCCGTCAATGATCCAGAAGGTTTTTGGACCGAGCAGGCGAACCGGCTCACCTGGTATCAGAAATGGAACCAGCTCTCCGAGGTCAACTACCACGACCCTGTCAGCATCGAGTGGTTCATCGGCGGCAAGCTCAACGCCTGCTACAACTGCGTGG
>CAZOCL010000547.1:0-3826 GCA_964578245.1 uncultured Klebsiella sp.
AATGGTGACGTTCTTGGTCATGTGCGTGTGAGCCGCCTAACGACCCAAGCTCAGCCACGCCGGGCCAGTGGCGTGGTCCGCGAATGCGGAACTGCCAGCGCCATCCGGCGTTGGCTGCAGCGATTTGTTAGGCGACACGGTTCTCATTATCTGAGTTCTTGTCTATCGGGACGGTAATAGCAATCCGGAGCAACTTACAGAGCCAAGTGCCGCCAGCGCCGACAGCAACTCCGCATCCCACAATCGGCACTGCTAGCAGTAGGACAGGATAACGACCTCCCGGAAGAACTCGCGGAAATAGCCAAAAGGCACAGAAGATTCCGCCGGCGGCTGTCGCTATAATTGTAGCAAGCATCAACACAACACCGGCGGCTGTGAGTCTGTCCTTCGGCTTCGTCGGAACGGAAGCTTGCGGAATTGGTGGCGGTGAGCCCTTGGGAAGTGGTGGTGGTGTGTTCATGCGCGCTGGTCGCCTAACGACCCAAGCTCAGCCGCGCCGGGCCGGTAAAGGTGAACCGCGCAGCGGAACTGAAACCGCTCCCCGGCGTTGGCTGCAGCGCATGGTTAGGCGTCATTTCGTGCTCACTCTCTCATACTCCGTCGAGTGACCTAGTGCCGCCTCGCCAGCAAAACTGCCCCAGTCAACCAACAGGCGCGAGTAATCAGCGGAGAATCTAAACGAAGAATAAAGGAATGGCGAAGTCGAGGGAACTGTCACCCTGACACGTTCGGGATCGTCCTTGTCGGCGAATGCAATCCCAATGAAATGCTGCCTGCCTCTCGTCTTTGCGAGTGGTGACCAATAAAAGGCGCCGTCCTTCTCGATGACGATGAAATCTCCCTGCCGAGCATTGAACTGACCTGTCATGTGTTTCGGAAGAGAAGTGCAACCGCACAAGCACACCAGCAACAGGATGAATGATGAGAGGCGCATGATGCCTAACGACCAAGCTCAGCGACCGGCGCGCGATCACCGGGGACGATGGCAACGTGTGCGACTCGGAAATCAATAGCGCCCGCGCCGGTTCGCTGCAGCGCCTGGTTAGCCCACGTCGTTGTCATGACATAACTCTCCGATCAAAGAACCCGGTCTCGTGAACCGAGTCAAGCGTCCGCATCCGCTGCCGCGCTCCAACGGGCGCGAGCCGTGTGTCGTCCGAACTCGTGTGAGTGCTCCGCATCGAAACTGAATCACTCGCTCTGCAAAAACTCTCCGGCAAAAAATCCTCGTCCGCTGCCGTGGGCTAACGACCCAAGCTCAGCGACCCGGCACACGAGACGCAACGATTGCAACCACGGTGCCCAAGCCGGGTTCGCTGGAGCGCCTTGTTAGGCCACCGTCGTATCACGATACCAACCTTCATAATCAAAAAAATGGTGGCCCTCGACTGTAGTGCCAGCACGAATCTCAGCCAGCGTCCAACCGTGGCGTGCGAACTCGTCGTCTACGACGCCTCGGAAGCGTGTGAGCAAACACTCGGCGAACGCGCGAACCTCTGTGTGCCCCGGCACTCGCCCAGAAACGTCCGCAACCACGGAAACATCGGGTCGCCGGCCTAGTGCACGCTCAAGAATGGCAAAATCCTCGGGCTCATAGCATGAAAAATCAGTGAAGAACTCGATGTAAAGCGACGGCTGCTTGGCATCGGGTGGATACAGCCACTGCTCGGAGGTCTGCTGGCGCGCGAAACCAGAAAGAGCCGCGCGAACGTCCTCTGGCTTCGTGTCTATGAGATGAATCTGGACAGAACGCATGTGGTGTGGTGGAGGTGGCCTAACGACCCAAGCTCAGCGACCCGGCGCACGGGACGCGTGAATTGCAAACCGTGGCACTATGCCGGGTTCGCTGCAGCGCATGGTTAGGCATTCGATTCATGGCACAAGCCATCGTGCGATGAGCCAACAGGTCGAAGCTACTGCTAACATGCACGAAAGCCAAAAACCACGCAACCACCGCAGGCAGACCAGATCCCTCACAACTATCCCTGGGATGGAGAGGAGCAAACGAAACGCTGCGACATATGTGTGGAAATCCTGTTGCTGCCAAATCGAAAATTGCGGCACGCCGGAAAGGAACCGCTCCGGGTTGCGACGACGGGCAATCTTAACCAACTCCTCAACGGCAAATGCGCCGCAGATTGCTGCGCTTAGCCAGCAAACAACTGCTGCGGCAACTAATGCGATGCTAAATGCGTTCATGCCTAACGACCCAAGCTCAGCGACCCGGCCTGTGAAAGGCGTGGATTGCAACCACAGCGCGATGGCCGGGTTCGCTGCAGCGCATGGTTAGGCCGCGTGTTTGTCATACTGTTTCCACCGGCGAATGTAACGCCAAGCCTCTGCGCAGACCATGCCATAAACGAGCGACGCTGGAAAAGCAGCAACGAGCCACTTCAAATAGCGTGGCCAGCCGATCAACTCAATCCCGCTGCTACCATCGCCAAGTCCATAAAATGCCATCGTGTCCGGACACAAAAACACCGTGGAAAAGAACTGCGGATAGAAGACAAAGTAAAAAACTCTGCCCAGCACCATACAACCTCCGGAAGCTAGTGCCGCAAATGCTTGGAGGCAGAAGACGACATGAACGCAAATGCCCAAAGCAATAGCCGCAAGCCAGAAATCACGACCGTATTTGGAGGGAGCGTGCATAGCGGCCTAACGACCCAAGCTCAGCCACCGCCGGCTCGGGGCGAGGGCCGCGACAGCGGAGCTGAAGGCGCTGTCGGCGGTTGGCTGCAGCGCCTTGTTAGGCCACGGGGTTTTCATTGCGAACAAACTCTGGCAAAGAATCGCTGGCGACTCAAGCCTCCGCGCTCGCCCGCTGCGCCAGGCATGGCGCGAGCCGTGGGCCGCGCGAACCCTCCCACAGCGCTCGCCTATAAATCCAAACTGACGCTGGCGCTGCTCTGCAATACGACTCCGCAAAAACTCAACGCGTGCGCAGTGGCCTAACGTCCAGAGCTCAGGCACGCGGGACCAAAGGGCGTGAACCGCGAAGCGGAACTGGAAACGCCATCCCGCGTTGCCTGCAGCGATTTGTTAGGCAGCGTGGTCATGCTGATGCCTTCGGTGCGATACAAATCCAAAGCACGCCAGTGCCAACAAACCGACGCCAATCCAAAGCGGCCACCAAAAGTGTCTTTCGTCGAGATTAACTGCTATGGCAGGAACTGCCGCAACGACGCTCAATGCTGCATACTGCCACCACACGGCGTATGCAAGACAGAGAACCCCGACCACTCCTGCAATGATGGATCTGATTTTTGCGTTCATAACTTTTTGTATCGCACGAATGCTGCCTAACAGGGATTCGACCGCACTTTGCGGTCTAGCTAAGTGGCGGTTCGGGTGGGCATGGCGGCAGTGTATTGACGGATTTGGGCCTGTCTAGCAAGATTCCACCCAGTTCCACCATGCACAGCGGCACCAATACCGTTCCGGCAAAAACCGCACCGCGCGAGCGCATGGTGCCCAATCCCACCACGCAGATTTACACGCATGTCATGCAGAAGCCCGGCCTTGGCGTCAGGAGTCCGCTGGACACCGCGAGCACGAGCGGAAAGTTGGCACCGGTGCGGGCTGGGATCGCCTAGAAGGGCCATGCTGCTGCTTCAAACGTGTCGCCTGGCTGCCGAGGGCAGGGGCCAAAATGAGGTGCTGAGGCCAATCGGGTTGCGAGTAGTGTGTCTTTGTGGCACACTGGCCCATGCCGAAATCAGACATTCCACGGTGCGCGCACAGGAGCGGTGACTTGCCGAGCAACCTGATTGCAGACGTGGCGAAGTCGGCGTTGCCTGACGCCGTGCAAACGCGGCAGACGTTG
>CAZOCL010000548.1:0-3821 GCA_964578245.1 uncultured Klebsiella sp.
TGTTTCGTTGTTTGTTTCCCCTTCCTGCGACCGGCAGGAAGGAAATCTGTTCAATGTCGGCGACCGAATTCCAGTGTTGGAACGCGACCGCCAATGCTTCAGTCCGGCTTTTCGCTCTTGGCCTTGATGACCCGGGCGAGCTGTGAGCCAGGCGTGTTGATCATGGCCGCGAGCTTCTGGGCCGGGGCCTGCAGCACACCCAGCAGCTTGCCGCGCAGCACTTCGAGCGAGGGCAGGTCAGCGAGGGCGAGCAGTTCAGCGCCTTCTAGCCGCTTGTTGCCGAGGTGGCCGAACTTGAGCTTCGGCTTCTCGAACTCAGCGGCGAAGTTCTTCAACGTCTTCGCGGCGGCGGAGACATCCTTCTGGCCGGTGACGACGGCGATCTGGCCCGTCAGCGCACCCGAGAGGTCGGCGAGGCCGGCTTCCTTGGCGGCAATGCGGAAGATGCTGTTCTTGACGACATGCGCCTCGGCTCCGCCCTTGCGGAGACGGGTGCGCAATTCGTTGAAGTGCGTCACGGTCAGGCCCGTGTAGTCCACAACGATGAAAAACGGCGAGGCATTGAGCCGGGCGACGTATTCGCTGGTGATGAATTTCTTGGCGGCACGCATGGGATTCTGGAGGGGTAAAGATTAAGTGGCGGCGATGAACTCCCGGGTGTCCACGCGGACGCCCGGACTCATGGTGGCCGAGAGGGTGCAGCTCAGCATGAAGACACCCTTCACGCTGGCCGGACGGGCCTTCGCAACCGCCTCGATGACGGACCGGGCGTTCTCCTCGATCTGCTCGGGCTTGAATGAAGCCTTGCCGACGGGCACATGGATGTTGCCCGCCTTGTCCACCTTGAACTCGACACGGCCAGCCTTGACTTCCTTCACCGCCTTGGCGGTGTCGTCCGTCACGGTGCCGGTCTTCGGGTTGGGCATCAGACCGCGGGGTCCGAGCACCTTGCCGAGCTTCCGGACTTCCACCATCGCCTCGGGCGTGGCGACCGCGACATCGAAATCCACCCAGCCTTCGGTGCACTTCTTGATCATGTCGTCGAAGCCGACGAACTCCGCACCAGCCTGGCGGGCCGCTTCCGCGGTCGGACCGGGCTTGGCGAATACGAGGACGCGGACCACCTTGCCGGAGCCGTGAGGCAGCGGGACGGTGCCACGAACCATCTGGTCGCTCTGCTTCGGGTCAACCCCGAGGCGGAAAGCGAGGTCAACGGTCTCGTTGAACTTGGCCTTTTCGAACTTCGCGAGGACCTGGACGGCATCCTTCAAGCTGTGGGGCTTGCGGGCCTCCACCAACTTCGCGTTTTTATTGTAGCGTTTGCTGGGCATTTTGTTTGGTGCGGTGCAAGCGGACGCAGAGCGCCCTCCCGCGATTTGGTTTAACCGACAACTTCGATTCCCATGCTCCGGGCAGTGCCGGAGATCAGGCGGACGGCGGCGTCCTCGCTGTTCACGTTCAGGTCCTTCTGCTTCATCTTGACGATGTCGAGGATCTGCTTGCGCGTGACCTTGCCGACCTTGTCCTTGTTCGGCGTCTTGGAGCCGGACGCGACCCCGGCGGCCTTCTTGAGCAGAATGGACGCGGGCGGCGACTTGTAGACACAGGTGAAGGACTTGTCCTGATAGACGGTGATGATGACGGGAATCACGAGGCCGGCCTGCTCCTTCGTGGCCGCGTTGAATTCCTTGCAGAACGCCATGATGTTCACGCCGTGCTGACCGAGCGCGGGGCCGACGGGCGGGGCGGGGTTCGCCTGGCCGGCGGCAATGGCGAGCTTGATGGATCCGGTTACTTTCTTTGCCATAAGGGGATGAAAATGCTGTCTTTAATGTCGCTGGGAAGCACGCGGGCTAGGCCTTTTCGACCTGCCAGTATTCGAGTTCGACCGGGGTGTTCCGTCCGAAAATGTTGACCGTGACCTTGAGCTTGCCGCGGGCCGGGTCGATCTCCTCGATCACGCCGCTGAAGTTCAGGAACGGGCCGTCGTTGATCTTGATGGTCTCGCCGACTTCGAAATTGACCTTCGGTTTCTCGGTGTCCTCGGACTCGCTGATCTGCTCCTTGATCACGTCGATCTCCTCGCGGCTCACGGAAACGGGGCGCTCACCGCCGACGAAACCGATGATGCCGGTCGTCTCGCGGATGAAATACCAGGGGCGGTCCAGCAGGCGGCGGTTCTCGTCCAGCAGCACCATGTCAATGTAAACGTAGCCGGGGTGCAGCTTGCGCGTCGTGACAGTCTTTTTCTGGTTGCGCACCTCGACGACCTTCTCCATCGGGACCATCACTTCCTTGATGTAGTCCTGCATCTCCTCGGTCTTGATGCGTTTCTCGATGTTGTCGCGAACCTTCAGCTCCTGGCCGGACAGCGTATGAATGGCGAACCACTGGCTTTGCATGGCGTGCTTTCGGTTAGAAGTTGTTCAGCAGGATGACCAGCCGGCTGATGATGAAATCCACACCCACCGTGAAAGTGGCCACCAAGGCAGTGCTGACAATGACCACCACGGTCGAGCCCTTCAGCTCTTCGCGCGTCGGCCAGGTGCACTTGCGCAGCTCGACTTTCGTCTCGTCCACGTAATTGCCCAGCCGCAGAAGGTGCCCCTTCTGCCATGCCCAGGCAAACACGGCGACTGCCACGCCCAGCAAAACCATTTGAAACGTGCTCACGACTTTTAATTCAACTGCAACATCCGGCCTGGCGGAGGGGGAGGGATTCGAACCCCCGTCGGGCTTTCACCCGAAGCGGTTTTCAAGACCGCCGCGATAGACCACTCTGCCACCCCTCCAGCACCGGCTGGCAGGGCGTGAGGGACTCGAACCCCCAACCAACGGTTTTGGAGACCGCTACTCTACCAATTGAGCTAACGCCCTAGTGCCATTCGGATGATTTTCTGTTATCGGGACGAAAAAGGGAGACGGGGCTTTCACCCCGCCCTCCCCAATGATTGTTTTGATTAAGCGACGGACGCGATGATGTCGCTCACGCGACCAGCACCGATGGTGCGGCCACCTTCGCGGATCGCGAAGCGCTGGCCCTTTTCCATGGCGACACCGACGATGAGTTCGATGTCCACGGAGACGTTGTCACCGGGCATCACCATTTCCACTCCGGCCGGGAGCGTGACATTGCCGGTCACGTCCGAGGTGCGGAAGTAGAACTGAGGACGATACTTGTTGAAGAACGGCGTGTGGCGGCCACCCTCGTCCTTGGTGAGGACGTAAACCTCGGCCTTGAACTTGGTGTAGGGCTTGATGCTGCCCGGCTTGGCCAGCACCATGCCGCGTTCGACTTCTTCCTTCTTCGTGCCGCGGAGCAGCACGCCGACGTTTTCACCCGAACGGGCTTCGTCGAGGAGCTTGCGGAACATTTCGATGTCCGTCGCCGTGGTCTTGCGCGTGTCCTTGATGCCGACGATTTCGACTTCGTCCATCTTCTTGAGGATGCCGCGCTCCACACGACCGGTCACGACGGTGCCGCGTCCTTCAATGTTGAACACGTCCTCGATGCACATGAGGAAGGGCTTGTCGATCTCGCGCACGGGCTCCGGGATGAACGTGTCAATCGCGGTGAGCAGGTCCTGCACGGCCTTTTCGCCTTCCGGCTTGCCGGCCATGGCGGCGGTGGCGCTGCCCCGGATGATCGGGGTCTTGTCACCGGGGAACTGATACTTCGTCAGGAGGTCACGGATTTCCATCTCGACGAGGTCGAGCAGTTCCGCGTCATCCACGAGGTCCACCTTGTTCAGGAAGACGACGATCGCCGGCACGCCGACCTGGCGGGCCAGGAGGATGTGCTCGCGCGTCTGCGGCATCGG
>CAZOCL010000549.1:0-3819 GCA_964578245.1 uncultured Klebsiella sp.
CTACCCTCTGCCCACTTGTGAAAAGAGTCCTCGTCACCGGCGGTGCCGGCTATAAAGGTTGTGTGCTCGTGCCCAAGCTGCTTGCAGCCGGCCACGAGGTCGTCGTCTATGACTTGATGCTGTTCGGCTCCGCCGGACTCACGCCGCACCCCCGGCTCACGGTGGTGGAGGGCGATATCCGTGACACGGCGAAATACGCCGCCGCGCTGAAGGGCTGCGACTCCGTCATCCACATGGCGTGCATCTCGAACGACCCGAGCTTCGACCTCGACCCGTCGCTGAGCCGCACGATGAACTACGAGTGCTTCGAGCCGCTGATGCAGGCCACGGTCGCGGCGGGCACGGTCGAGCGCTTCATCAACGTCTCCTCCAGCTCCGTCTATGGCGTGAGCGATTCGCCGGAAGTCACCGAGGAGCACCCCCTGGTCCCGCTCACGGACTACAATAAATACAAGGGCCTCTGCGAACCCATCGCCTTCAAGTATCAGTCGCCGAAGCTGACCGTGGTCACCTTCCGCCCGGCGACTGTGTGCGGCTACTCGCCGCGCATGCGCTTCGACCTCACGGTGAACATCCTCACCAACCACGCCTACCACAAGGGCGTCATCACGGTCTTCGGCGGCGACCAGCAGCGGCCGAACATCCACATCGAGGATGTGACCGATCTCTACGCCGAGGCGCTCACGATGCCCAAGGAGAAGCTCGCCGGGCAGACGTTCAACGCCGGTTATCAGAACCAGACCGTCAACGAGCTGGCCGAGATCACGAAGAAGATTGTCGGCGAGGAGTTCCCGGACCGGCCGCCCATCCGCATCGAGCGCACCACCACGAACGACCCGCGCTCCTACCGCATCACGTCGCGCAAGATCGAGCAGGTGCTCGGCTGGCGGCCCAAGCGCACGATCGAGGACGCCGTGCGCGACCTCTGCCGCGCGTTCAAGGCCGGCAAGTTCCCCGGCAACACGCTCACGGACGAGTCGTTCGTGAATGTGAAGAGCGTGAAGAAGCTGGGTTTGAAGTGAGAGAGCAAGAGTAGGATTAAGATTAAGATCACGAAATCCTTCCCTCCTACTCCTACTCTTAATCCTAATCTTAATCTCCTCCCCCAATGTCCAAACCCATCGCCGTCGTCACGGGTGGAGCCGGTTTCATCGGCAGCCACATGGTGGATCTGCTCCTCGCCGAGGGGCACCGCGTCCACGTCATTGACAGCCTGGTCGGCGGGCGGCTGGAGAACCTCCAGCACCACAAGGGCAATCCGGACCTGGTCGTCGAGGTGCGGGACATCCGCGATCTCACGGCGGGTGATCCGCTCTTCGCGGGCGCGAGTTACGTCATCCACTTCGGCGGCATCGGGGACATCGTGCCGTCCATCGAGCGGCCGGTGGATTACCTGAGCACGAACGTGATGGGCACGGTGAAGGTGCTCGAATGCGCCCGGCACGCGCAGGTGCGGAAGCTCGTCTATGCCGCGTCCTCCTCCTGCTACGGCCTCGCCGCCGTGCCCACCCGCGAGGACGCGCCGATCGCGTGCGAGTATCCCTACGCGCTGAGCAAATACATGGGCGAGGAAGCCGTGCTGCACTGGGGCAAGGCCTACAAGCTGCCGGTCAATTCCATCCGCATCTTCAACGCCTACGGCACGCGGTCGAAGACCTCCGGTGCCTATGGCGCGGTCTTCGGCGTGTTCCTCGCTCAAAAGCTCGCGGGCAAGCCCTTCACCGTCGTCGGCGACGGCACGCAGCGGCGCGACTTTCTCTACGTGACGGACGTGGCGCGGGCCTTCTACCTCGCAGCCAAGACCGACCTGGTGAACCAGATCTGGAACCTCGGCGCGGGCAATCCGCAGCCGGTGAACCGGCTCGTGGAGCTGCTCGGCGGCCCGGTGATCCACCTGCCCAAGCGCCCCGGCGAACCCGACTGCACCTGGGCGGACATCACGAAGCTCCAGCGCGACCTCGGGTGGCAGCAGCTCGTGCCCTTCGAGCAAGGCGTGGCGAACCTGCTGGCGAACATCGAGTATTGGCGGCAGGCCCCGGTGTGGGACCAGGCCTCCATCGCGCAGGCGACCAAGACGTGGTTTGCGTTTTTGGGTGGGGAGAAGAAGTGAGCGCGCCGGGGTGCAAGGGGACGGAGGGGTGAAATTCCAAACTCCAAACTCCAAGCTCCAAGGAAGCTCCAAATTCCAAGGCTCAATGGTGGCGGTCTCTGCCCAAGTTTCATGCGAACTGCGGCGACAATGATTGGAGTTTGGAATTTGAAGTTTGTTTGGAATTTGGAACTTGGATTTTGGAGCTTCCTCACTTCGCCTCGCCTTTTGCGGGACAGCCGCTAGACTTCGCCCTTAACGACCGACAATTTTCTTTGCATGACTCCGCCTGACAAGCAGCCCGATTACCGTCGGAAGATCATGACGCGCGAGCAACTGCGCGAGGCCATCGGCCCGCGTCCGCGTTCGCACAGCGTCATCATGTGCCATGGCACGTTCGACCTCGTGCACCCTGGCCACATCCGGCACCTGATGTATGCCAAGAGCAAGGCCGACCGGCTCATCGCCAGCCTCACGTCCGACGCGCACATCAACAAGGCGAACTTTCGCCCGTTCGTCCCGCAGGAGCTGCGCGCGATGAACCTGGCCGCGCTCGAATGCGTGGACTACGTGATCGTGGACGAAAACGCCACGCCCATCGAGAACCTCAAGTTCATCCAGCCGGACTTCTTCGCGAAGGGCTACGAGTATTCCTCCGAGGGCGTCCACCCGAAGACCAAGGAGGAGATCGCGACGCTTGAAAGTTACGGTGGCGAAGTGGTCTTCACCCCGGGCGACCTGATCATGTCCTCCTCGGCGATCATTGACATGACGCCGCCGAACCTCGCGGTGGACAAGCTCCACGCGCTCCTCGAATCCGAGGGCCTCGGCTTCGCCGACCTCCGCACCGCGCTCGACAAGATGCGCGGCGTGCGCGTGCATGTGATCGGCGACACGATCGTGGACGGCTACACCTACTGCACGCTCATCGGCGGCACCGCCAAGACGCCGACCTTCAGCGTGAAGTATGAGCGCGCGGTGGATTTCTCGGGCGGTGCGGCCGTGGTGGCCAAGCACATGCGCGCGGCGGGCGGGGAAGTGGTCTTCTCCACCATGCTCGGCAATGACGCGCTCAAGGACTTCGTGGTGGACGATCTCCGGTCCGCCGGCATCACGGTCGAGGCGGTGGTGGACCCCACACGGCCGACGACGCACAAGAACGCCTTCATCACCAACGGCTACCGGATGCTGAAGGTGGACAAGCTCGATAACCGCCCGATCTCCGACAAGATTCTGGAGAAGCTCAAGGCGCAGCTCGCCGCGCATCCCGTGGATGTCGCGGTGTTCAGCGATTTCCGGCACGGCCTCTTCAACAAGCACACCATCCCGCCGCTCACTGCTGCGGTGCCGGCGCGTGCCATGCGCGTGGCGGACAGCCAGGTGGCCAACCGCTGGGGCAACATCCTCGAGTTCCAGGACTTCGACCTCATCACGCCGAACGAGCGCGAGGCGCGCTTCTCGCTCGGCGATCAGGACTCGACCGTGCGTCCGCTCGCGCTGGACCTCTACAAGAAGGCGCGCTGCAAGACGCTCATCCTCAAGCTCGGCGAGCGCGGGCTCATCACCTACCGCTCGCCCGATCCGAACGTGCGCTCTTTCTTCACGGTGGACAGCTTCGCTGGAAACGTCGTGGACGCGGTCGGCGCGGGGGATGCGCTGCTGGCCTATGCCACGCTGTCGCTCAAAGTCACCGGTTCGAACGTGGTCGCGAGCATCCTCGGCTCCATCGC
>CAZOCL010000550.1:0-3815 GCA_964578245.1 uncultured Klebsiella sp.
GTCCAATGGCTGCACCCCTGCCAACCGAACCGGACTACGTAGCTCCCTCTCCCAGCGGGAGAGGGCCGGGGTGAGGGAGAACGGCCACGAAGTCAGGCGAGCGTTCGTTTTGCCAAACTATTCTCGTAGTTGGCATTACTGCGGCGGCACGTCGAAGAGCTTGCGGTGGAATTCCTTGGTCGCGGCAATGCGCTCGCGACGGGCCTTGGCCGAGTCGGGGTTCCCCATCTTCTCGTCAACGAGCATCATGGCTTCCAGCATCGGGATCCACTCCCTGGACATCGGGTGCAGCACGCCGGTGGCGTTGCCGGTGGTGAGCAGCCCCTGGGCTTCCGCTTCCTTCCATTTCTCCTGGGCGATGAGCAGGTTCACCCGGGCAAAGCCGGTGACGATCGTGACGCGATGATCGGTGCCGAGCTTCTTTTCAGCCAGCTTCACGGCCCGTTCGATGGTGGTCTCGGCGGCGGCGTAGTCCTGCTGCTTCATCTGCACCTTGGCCAGGCTGACCAGGACGCCAGGGATCGCCAGCCCTTCCTTGCCCTGCTGGGATTCCACCTGTTTGACCGCCTCACGGTAGGCGGTCACGGCGTCAGGCAGGCGCTCCGCGCTCACATACAGCTCGGCCAGTTCAATCTGGGTTCGGGCGACGGTCACACTGCTCATCTTTCCTTCCGAGAAGACGAGGCCGTCCAAAGAAGAGCGGATGCTCGTGCTGGACCTCGAAAGGAAGCGCAGGGCGTTTTTGTAGAGTTCCTCGGCCTCTGCGAACTGCTTTTGCCGGGCCTTGATCCTGGCTTGGGCGGCGAAGCATGAGCCAAGGGTCGTGTGATACGGGCCGAAGGCCTTCTCCAGATTGCGCCGCGCCCGTTCGATCAATGCCTCGGCTTCACTGAACTTGTCCAGATCGGTCAGCGCGGCCGCGTGTTCCATCCAGGCCCACGCCGTCTCGCGGTGTGCGGCCCCGCGCGCGGCCTCGCGCGCGGTGGCAGCGCGGCGCAGGTAGGGTTCGGCGACCGCAGGATTTTTGACGATCATCAGCAGGTGGCCGCACATGCTGAGATTCTCGGCCAGGCGAATGTCCTTCTCCTCGAAACGTTCCGCGATCTTGAGCGCGCCAAAGAACTGCTTGAAGGCCTCCGGCAGGTCTTGCTTCTTTGCGGCCGCCTCTCCTGCCTCATTGAGCTTGGTCCAAAGCTTTACCTCGTCACGGGTCGGCCCGGCGGCCAGGCAGGTGATGCTGAACAGGCAGCTGGCGAGAAGAGACGCAAACAGAGCGCGAGATGCTTTCATCTTGAACGGATGTGTTAAATGGTTTTTCCACTGGCTCGCTTCATTGCTCCCGGCGAGCCCCTCACCGATTGACGCGGCAAACCGTAGCGATCTGGCGGTTGGTGACAAGCCTCCTGTGATGCGAAATGTGTGCACGGATGCATCCAGGGTTGCCACTGCGGAGCCGGCCCCATTCGAGAATGCCCGAGCGGCTGGGCGTCGCGCCAGCGTCTGGAGTGAAGACGCGGTTTCCTGCGGCTTCAGTGCCATCACCGCCCCTTCTGCCCGAGCAGAAACCCCAGCAGGTCATTCAGTTCCGCCGACGTCAGCGCCTCGATGAAGTTCGCGGGCATCAGGGAGCTTTCGGTCTCGCGACGTTCCTTCACCTCGGCCCTGGCCACGCGGGCTTCCTGGCCGTTCGCCAGCGCATAGACGAGCGTCGCGCCTTCCTCGCGGCGGAACAGGCCGCTCACGCTCTCGCCGTCCTTGAGCACGAAGACCGTGGTGCGGAAGGCTTTGTCCACGTTCCGGTTCGGGTCGAGGATGTCTTCGAGCAGTCGTTCAAGGCCGCGTCCGCCGATGCCGTCGAGCTGCGGGCCGACGAGCGCGCCTTGTCCCGCAAGCTGGTGGCACACGGCGCACGCCTTGGTGAAGACCTCCGCTCCGCGCGTCGTGCTGGCCTGGGAGGAATTGAACCCGGCGCGCTTCGCCTCGATGAGCTTTTGCAACTGCGCGTCCGCGGGCGGCAGATTCTTCACCAGCGCCGCCAGCCGGTCTTTGGCAGTGCGCGCGGGACTGGCGCGCAGGCGGTCCGTCAAGGTGCGGTCCTGCAGGATGCGCGCCGGCACGCGTCCGGCCTCGGCCGCCCCCAGCAACTGCTCCGCCCCCGCCGCTGTGCTCACCAGCGCAGTGGCGAACTTCGTCTGCAAACGCGTCGGCGCATTCGTCAGCGCGGCCACCACGATGCGCAACTGGCCGGCTTCCGCCGACTCGCCGAGCTGCGCCGCGAGTTCCGCCCGCAGCGCCTCTGGTTGCGTGGCATCGCCCACGAGCGGCTCGATGCGCGGCAGCGCGGCGGCGCTGTTCAGCGCGAGCCAGGCGCGTCCGGCCGCGGCGCGGACCGGAGCCTCCACGGATTCGTTGAACAGCTTGGCGACGGCCGGCTCCAACGCCACGAGGCGCAGGGAGCGCGCGAGGTCCGCACCGGCCTGTTGGCGATTGCCGGCGGACTGCGTGTCCTGCAAGGCCAGCTCGGGCAGGGCCGGGGAGAAGCGCCCGAACGCGAGCCAGGCATAGGCCTTCCCATCATCGCCGTCCGTGACTTCGAGCACGGCCCGCTGGCCGGCGAACTCGGTGAGGTCCCACGTGATCTTCTGCGCGGTGTCATTGCGCGGCGGGGCGACCTCGCGGAGGACGCGGCCGGGGAGCGCGGCGTTTACGCCGCTTCCGGCCGCTTGTGCGGGGGACGTTTCGGATTTGCCGGGCGCGCTTTTGCCGTCGGACGCTGAAGCGGCCTGAAGGCCGCGCTCCGGGGCCAGCCGCAGCCGCACAAAGTTCTTCTTCCCAGCGGGTTGTGGTGGCATGCCGTCGTGGCCGCAGAGGTAGAACGAAAGCTGTTTCGGCAGGGCGAAAGCCGGAGAGCGCAGCGTGCCGGTCAACGTCTCGCCATGCGGGAGGCTGGACATGAGGCGGGTCTTCTGGCCGTCGGCGCTGGTGCGTTCCTGAAAGCCCCATGGGCTGGCCCCTGGCTTGTCGGGGTTCAGCGGCACGTTGCTCCAGGTCGCCTGCGGGGCCGAGGATGCGAGGAACTGGCCGGCGAGTTCGGTGCCCCACTCGCGGAGGTCGGCCGACAACGCACCGCCGCGCGTCGTCAGGCCATCCTGCATGGCCTTGAAGAGCGTGGCCTGCGTGTCGAGATCGGCCGCGAACTGCTTCCGGCCCAGGCTGGCAAGTTTCGGCAGGTCCGTGTCCACGGCATAGCGGGCCGCATGGGTGACGTAACGGGCGAGGACGTCTGCCGGTTCGGACTGTGTCTGCACGTGACGCAGGAGGAACGTGGCGGCCTCGGCGTTCGTCAGGCTGGTGGCCAGGGCGGCGAAGGCCCGGGCATCGGCCGCCGGGAGGGTTTCGCCGGAGAGCTTGGCGAACGCTCCGGGCAGGCGAAGCTGCTCGCGGAGCGCCATGCGCACGACATGGGCGAGGTGGGTATCCTCCGCCGGGACGCGCTTCTGCAAGGCGAGGAGCGGCGTGAGGTTGTCGGCATGGGGATTCGCGGCAAGCGCGTCGGCGGCGGCGCGCTGGACGAAGGCGGAGGGGTCGGCCAGCGCGGTGCGGAGGGCGGCGCGCAGACCTCCCTCGCCCCCATCGGGGGAGAGGGATTGAGGGTGAGGGGGCGCGGCGTCCGAGGGAGCTGGTTTGTCTTTGGGCGCAGGTGCGTCTTGCCCCCTCACCCCAGCCCTCTCCCCCCATGGGGGGGCGGGAGAAGAGGCGGCGGCCTGAAGGCCGCGCCCGGGGAGAAAGCGCGCCTGGTGGACGCGGACGGCCTC
>CAZOCL010000551.1:0-3736 GCA_964578245.1 uncultured Klebsiella sp.
GCAGGTAGCCGAGCTTGCCGCCACTTTGCGTCTCGACGTAGTTGCGCAGGCGCTCGGTGCGGTTCTGATAGGCCAGCGCGTCCCATTCGGTCCCGGTGAGCACCTTGTAGCGCACCTTCCGCGCGCCCTCTTTCTTGGGCTCCTTGTTCACGAGAAACTCGAACTCGCGGTCCTGCCGGTCGTTGATGAACTGGTAGAGCTTTTCGTTGAGCGAGACGTCCTGGCCATTGATGGCCAGGACGTAGTCGCCGGGCTTGATCTGGGTCTGCTTGTAGGAGCCGGGCGCGCCGGTGGGCACCTCCGCCACACGGATTCCCGGGCCGGCATGCTTGTAATCAAAGGTGAAGCCCAGGTTGGGCGTCACCGGCTCCGGCACTGAGGAGGCGGCCGGGGTGACCTCGCTGTGGGAGGCTTCCAGCTCGCCGATCATCATCCCCAGCACGGTGGAGAAGTCGTCGTGCGTCTCCACAGCGTCCAGCAGCGGCTCGTAGCGCTTGCGGATGGCCTCCCAGTCGCGCCCGTGGAAGTTTGGGTCGTAGAAGTTGTGATGGTAGGAGCGCCAGAACTGGGTGAAAGCGGCCTTGCGTTCAGCCTTCACATCACGATCGAAGTCCGCGCTGAAGGTGACTTTCTCCGGGCCTTTCGCATCGCCGAGCTTGAACTTCCACACGGCGGCGTCCTGCACGTAGAGGGCGTTCTTGCTCTCGCTGAGCACGCGCAGCCCGCTCTTGCCCCCGCCTGTGGTCTGGCGTTTGGTCTCCTTGCCGTCGTAGGTCACGGTCCAGACATCGCCCTCGGACATGAAGGCGATGGTGCCATCCGCCGTGACCAGCAGATCGCCCGCGGGGTTTTGCGAGGCGAGCTTGCGGATGCGGCGCTGGATGTCGGTGAAGTCGATTTCAACCTTCACCTTGTCCTTGGGCTTCTCAAACTTGAAGTCGGTGTCCGTCATGCGCGCGGTCTCGGGCTGGAGCGGGAGCACATAGAGGCCGTTGCCATCGCGGTCACTCTGGAAGAAGAGATACTTGCCGTCGGGCGACCAGGTGGGCTGGCTGTGGGTGGCGTTGAGGCGCGTGACATTCTTCGCTTCGCCACCGGCGGAGGGGACAATCCAGATGTTCCACGCGCGGTTCTCACTCTTGCGCGTGTAGGCAATCCATTGCATGTCCGGCGACCACGCGAAATCTCCGCCGCCGGAGACCTGCCAGTGCGTGCCCGGCACCTGGACGACGCGTTTGATGACCCCGTCCGCCAGGTGCAGCGTGTAGAGCCCGCCCTCCTTGCCTGCGGCCCAGAAGCCAAGGTGGTGCCCGTCCGGGCAGAGGGAGAGGTGCGTGACGTCCTCATCGCGCTGCCACAGCGGTTTGACGGCGAGCGTGGCCACGTCGAGTTCGTAGATGCGCGTGTTGAACTCGCGGTCCGAGGTGAAATAGAGCTTCTTCCCATCGCGCGACCAGATGAAGTCCGAGTCGTCCCCCACCCAGTCGGTCAGCCGGCGCGCGAACTCTTCGCTGCGGCCCGCCACGCCTTTGGTCTTGTCCATCGCAATGGTCCAGATGTCGCCGCGCAGACCGAAGGCGACCATCTTGCCATCTGGCGAAAGCTCGGCCTCGGTCACACCGGCCGTCAGCTTTTCACGGCGGCGGGTGGTCTGCTTCTCGTCCGCGCTGACGACGATCTTGATCTTAGCCGGGGTCTTGGAGCCGCTCTTGAGCAGCCAGAGGTCGGTGCCATACTCGAAGGCGATGTCGCCGGACTTGCCAGCCACACTGGGCCAGCGCACTGCGCCGCCGGTGAACTGCGTGAGCTGTTTGCCTTTCCCTTCGAGGTCGTAGGTCCACAGGTTCGGCGTGCGTGCGGGCGTATCGGTAAACTTCCCGACGGACGCATTCAGCGTGCTGGCCGAGGGTGTGACTTCGCCGATGGTCACGGTGAGCAGATGCTTGCCGTCCGGCAGGAACTGCGACCACAGATGCTGGCGGTCGTCGTTCGTGAGCGGCTTGCGACGGCCGTCGGCGACATTCAGCGTCCAGACTTGCGCCGCGGCCGCGCCGACGTAGCGCGGGCGCATCCACGGGAAACCATAGCGGCCATAGACGACCGTCTTGCCGTCGGGGGAGAAGGCCGGGTAGTTCAAGGCGGCGTAGTCCTCGCAGAGGCGCTCGGTCACTAGCGTCTTCAGGTCCACCGCGTAGAGCGCGAAGTTCGGGGCTTCGCGCCGTGCGGCAAAGAGGATCTGCCGTCCGTCCGGGCTCCAGCCGCCGGGCAGTTCCGTGCCCGCATGCCAGGTGATCTGCTGCGCCGGGCCGCCGTCCGCCGGGGCCACGAAGATGTCCCAGCCACCGTTGCGCCGGCTGGCGAAGGCGATCCACTGGCCGTCGGGGGAGAAGACCGGGTAGGCATCCGACTCCACATGCGAGGTCAGCGCCGTCGCGCGACCGCCCTCACTTGGCGCCACCCAGACATCGCCGCGATAGACGAAGGCGATGCGTTTGCCGTTGGGACTCAGCGAAGGCTGGCGGGCACCGACGACCGGCTGCGGCACGGGCAGGGTGAGCTGGGCGGCGGCAGGGCCGGCGATGGCGAGCAAAGCAACGAGGGCGCAGGCGGGCAGGGCTCGGAGTTTCATGGATGCGATGTATTGGGCGGACAGTAAGCGGACGGCGGGGCGGGGGAAAGCTTCATGAAGCGTTGGCCGGATCGGCTACTCCCGGCCAGCGCTGTAGGCGGCTGGCACACCGCTTCAAGCCGCGGGAAGTGATCCCGGAATCTCCAGCATCAGCCGCTCGACCATCCACACCACGCCGGCGAGGGCAATGAGCAGGCAGACGGGCCGGCGCACCCAAGGACCATACCACGGACGATCCTCACACCATTTCGTCGCCCCGAAGGCGAGCGCGATGACGGCGAGCTGGCCGAGTTCCACCCCGACGTTGAACGAGACGAGCGCCATGCCGATCTGGTCACGCGGCAGGCCCACTTCGCTGAGCACCCCGGCGAAGCCCATGCCGTGGATCAGCCCAAAGCCAAAGACGCAGACCCAGCGCCATGGCGAGACTTCCGAGCGGAAGAGATTCTCAATCGCCACCACCGCGATGGACAGGGCGATGATCGGCTCCACCACACGTCCCGGCAGCGCGAAAATGCCCAGCACCGCGAGCGCGAGCGTGATGGAGTGCGCGACGGTGAAGGCCGTGATCTGCCACAGGAGCGGCTTGAGTTTCGGACTGAGCAGGAAGAGACCGAGGACGAACAGGATGTGGTCGAGGCCCTTGGGCAGGATGTGCGTGAAGCCAAGTTCGATGAACGACAGGACCGAGTTGCCTCGCACAGGGGCAGGGGATGTGCTGCCACTGCTGGGGGGAACTGGCCTGGCTTCCGCTCCGCGCGTGTCTTCCTGAAACGCGTCGAGATCAATGACCATCGCCTGGCGCGATTGCACGAGCTGCAGCACCGGCGGGATGTCCTTGCCGCGATGAAACAACACTTCAAACAGCGCCGCGAACCCCGTGGTGTCGAAGAGCGAGAGGGAGAGTTCGAGCTGCTTGGCGGTCGGCGGAATTTCCCAGCGGAGGGTGAGCGGGAGCGGGGCAGGGGAGATCTCGCCGGGGCGCTCCTCGATGGTCAGCCTGAGCTGGGCGGGCGGCCAGTTCGAGAGCGTGCCGCGCACGGGCGCGTTGGTGTCGAGGTTGAAGCGGACGCGGGACTGGACGTAGTCGGCGATGCGCGGGGCGAG
>CAZOCL010000552.1:0-3719 GCA_964578245.1 uncultured Klebsiella sp.
GGAGCCGGAGTTCACCGTGGACGCCAAGATCGGCCCGCAGACGCGGCAGCTCGGGCTGATGCGGATTGACAACCAGACGGGCAAGAAGTCAGTGACGCAGTTCAAGGTGATGGAGCAGTTCCGTGGTTTTACGCTTCTGCACTGCCATCCGCTCACGGGCCGCACGCACCAGATCCGCGTCCACCTCCGCTCCGTGGGCCTGCACATCGTGGGGGATGTGGACTACGCTGGCAGCCCGCTCAGCCTCTCGCAACTCAAGTCCAGCTACCGGCCCAAGTTGAACGAACCGGAGCGCCCCCTCATGGGCCGCGTGGCCCTCCACGCTGAACGCCTCGAGATCAAGCACCCGGCCACCGGCGAGCCCGTCACCATCACCGCCGAATGGCCGAAGGACCTGCGCGTGACCGTGAAGTATCTGCGGATGTTCAGCGGGTTGTGAAGCGGGGGCAGAATGGGCAAGGCTTCGACGAAGTGATTCTGCGGGTTCCTCGGAATTGAGCGGTCAAGGTGCACTCGCCAAAAACCTGTTGTCCGGTCGCGCGGACGCCGCCTAAGCTATGCGCGTGGACCAAGACCCGGCCAAGCCCTCCGCCCCGCCGCTGTTGCCGAGCGTGCTGGCGCTGCCGCTGCCGCAGAGTTATCTCAATTTTGTCGGCCGGCAGCTCTTCCGGCTGATCCGGGCCACGCAGGGCATCGGGGCGTTCGCCTTGATCACGCTGGGGGTCACGCTCACCAAGTTCAATGTGTCGTGGCGGGTGATTCATCCCCTGATCCGCGCGCAGGTTGACCGGGCGGGGGTGCGGCTGCTGCCAGGGATCGTGTTCTTCGGGCTGGCGCTGGGGCTGGTGATCGTGGGCCAGACGGTGGCGCTGATGGAGAAGGTGGGGGCCGAACAATACGCGGGGACCGTGATGGTGACGGTGCTGATCCGGGAGCTAGGTCCGCTGGCGACGGCGTTGCTGGTGCTGGCGCGCGTGGGGACGGCGATCGTCATCGAACTCGGCCTGAGCCGGGCGCAGGGCGAGGTGGAGGCGCTGGAGGCGCTGGGGATTGATCCGGTGCATTACTTGGTGATGCCCCGGGTGATCGGGCTGGCGGCGGCGATCTTCTCGCTGACGGTGTATCTGATCATCGTGGCGGTGCTGAGCGGGTATATGTTCATCTTCCTGCAGAACGTGCCGTTGATGCCGTCGGAGTATTTCGGGCTGATCGCCCGGGCGCTGAAGTGGGAGGATTTCGTTCTGCTGGGGCTCAAGACGGCTTCGTTTGGCGCGATCATCGCTGTGGCGACGTGTTACCAGGGGCTGGCGCAGCGCTTGCGGCTGGAGGAGGTATCGGAAGCCACGGGGCGGGCGGTAGCGGTGAGCGTGGCGGGGTGCGTGGTAGCGGACGCGCTCTTCATCGTGGTGTATCTACTCATGTGAGCATGACCACGCCGGCTGACATTCATCCCGCGGCCCCGCTGATCGAACTGACGGAGGCAAGCATCGCGTCGGCGCAGGATTCGGAAGTAGCGCTGGTGGAAGGGGTGAACTGGCGGCTGCTGCCGGGAGAGTATTGGGCGGTGGGCGGGCTGCAATGGGCGGGCAAGAGCGACTGGCTCACGACGGTGGCGGGGTTGCAGCAGCCGACGGCTGGGTCGCACTTCCTCTTCGGGCACGAGACCTCGCATCTGACCCAGGACGAGCTGATCGCGGCGCGGTTGAAGATCGGGCTGGTTTTCGAGACGGGACGGCTGTTCGCGCACATGACAGTGACGGAGAATGTGGCGCTGCCGCTGCGCTATCACCGGAACTGTCCGGTGGAGGAGACGCGCGAGGCGGTCATGGCGGTGCTGGAACTGGCGGGGATCGGGGAGTTCGCGCACCAGGCCGCCAGCCAGCTCAACCGGAGCTGGCGGCAACGGGTGGCACTGGCACGGGCACTGGTGCTCGCGCCGGAGGTGCTGCTGCTGGACAACCCGCTGGCAGGCCTGGACCCGCGCCACACGCGGTGGTGGCTGGACACGCTCGATCAACTCAACGCCGGGCATGCCTGGCTGGGGGGACGCGCGCTGTCACTGGTGGTGACGACGGATGACCTGCGACCGTGGCAGGAGCGCGCGCGGCAGTTCGCGCTGCTGCAAGGGCGGCACTGGGTGGCCCTGGGCGGGCGGGCGGATTTGACCGGGAGCGGTGAGGCATCGGTGCGTGAGTTTCTGGCCGCATGAACCCAAGCCATCATCCGCCTGCGGGACTTTCATTCGACACCTGACCTCTTAATTTCCCATGCCGCTGCAAGACCTTACTCCGCAACTTCGCACCCGCCTGAGCCGGGTGGAGCACACCGTGGGCGTGTTCGTGATCATCGCCACCCTCCTGCTGCTGTCAGGCTTCGGCTATTACTTTTATTATCAGGCGCAGAACAAGGGGTGGTTTGATTTGAAGGCCCCGTTCTACTCCTACGTGGACAGCGCGGCGGGGCTGAAGGACGGTGACAAAGTGAAGCTGATGGGGCGGGATGTGGGCGAGATCATCCACCTGCGGCCCATGCCGCCGGACTCGGCGGAGTATTTCGAGCGGCACTTTGTGTATGTGGAGTTCGCCGTGCGGAGCAAGGACGTGGGCTACATCTGGAATGATTCCCGCCTGCGCGTGAACGCGGGGGACCTGCTGGGGGGACGTTATCTGGAGATCCTGCCCGGCGGCTGGAACGGCTACACGAACCGTGACGGGTCGAAGAAGAACCTGAAAGCGGCCTACGAGGTGAAGGGCAAGCTCATCACCGCCATGTGGGATGACCAGGCGGGGGCCTACACCAACTGGAGCATGGGCTCAACGCCCTATCATATCGTGGCGGACGAATCCCCCGCGCTGACGCAGCGGGCGGAGAAGCTGGTCTCGCAGATTGAGGCGGCGCTGCCGAACATCCTGAGCCTGACCAACAAGCTGGAGGCCTTGCTGACGAACACCACGAGCACGATCACCAAACTGGACGAGCGCGTGGCGGAGTTGAAGCCGGTGGTGAGCAACGCGAACCTGCTGGTCGCGAGCTTCCACCCGGTCAGCTCGAACGTCTATCGGATCACGGCCAACCTGACGAACCCGGCCGGCTCGCTGGGCACCTGGCTGCTGCCGACAAACCTCAGCGCGTCCGCCGAGCAGACCTTGCTGTCCGTCCGCGCGACCCTGGCCGAAGCGCGGACGACGTTCAGCAACGCCAACGCGACGCTGGGGGAGACGCGGCGGCTGATGCAGACGGCGGACCACACGATTGCCAACACCGACACGAACATCACGACGCTGGCGTTGAGTCTGGACAAGTCGCTGGCGAACCTGGCGAGCCTCACGAGCAACCTGAACGCGCAGGTCGAGGCGAACACGAATCTGGTGTCGGAAGTTTCCTCGGCCATCCGGCACACGGACGCCCTGGTGCAGGGGCTCAAGCACCACTGGCTGCTGCGCTCGGCCTTCAAGGAGAAACCGCCGGTCAAGCCGGGCAAGTGACCGCCCGTCACCGGCCCGCAGGAAACCCGCCCGGAAGTGCCCGCCCGGCGAACTGGAAAAAAACTGTTGTCACGACCTTCACCCTTGATATTCTCATCACCAATGCACCGTCTTTGGTGTGTGGGCAAACGGTTTTTGCCCGCAAGCAAAACGCAAAGAAACTAACAGTAAACAACTCGCAAGAGGAACTAACACACACATGAAAGTCAATCAATGGACAATGGGGCTGGCCGC
>CAZOCL010000553.1:0-3683 GCA_964578245.1 uncultured Klebsiella sp.
GGCCTGGAGTTCTGGGACCGGAACCGCATCCGGCTGCCGGTCTTCGGCCACATCGCGCACAAGATCTGTCTTGCCCGCTTCGCGCGCACGCTGGCCTCCCTCATCCGCTCCGGCGTGCCGATCCTGGAAGTGCTGAACATCACCGCGAACTGCGTCGGCAACGTGGTGATGGAGAAGGCCATCCGTGTGGCCATGGCGGACATCGAAAAGGGTGATGGCATCTCCGCCGCGCTGGGCCGGCACCCGGTCTTCCCGACGATGATCATCCGCATGCTCTCGGCCGGCGAGCAGACGGGCAAGATCGACGCCATGCTCGAGCGCGTCGCGGACTTCCTCGATGACGAGATCGAGACCATCCTCGACGGTCTGACCTCCCTGATCGAGCCGCTCTTGATCGTGTTCCTCGGCGTGACGGTCGGCAGCATTGTCATCGCGATGTTCCTGCCCATCTTCAAGATGAGCGACATCATCAACCCGCCGGGCCGCTAAGCCGGGGTTCCTCCTGCACGTAACCTTAATCCTGATCCTGCTCCTCCGGCGGCAGGCGCAGGGCTGGCTCGTGCCTGTGGGCCGCAGGAAACATGCGGGCCTCCCCGCCTTGACTCTCAACTCTCAACTCCCCGACTCTCAACTCGGAAATGGTCGCCCGTGTCACCCTTGAGATCGCACTCCGTCGGGAGTTCGATTACGCCATCCCGCCGGAGCTGGCCGGGCAGGTGGAGGTTGGCACGCGCGTGAAGATCCCCTTCGGCCACCGGCAGGTCATGGGCTGTGTCACCGCGCTGGTCGAGCAGTCCACCCATACGAACCTCCGGACAATCACGGGGGTCGTGGGCAAGCAGTCACTCGTCACGCCCAAGGTGCTCCAGCTCGCGCGCTGGATCGCGGACTACTACTGCTGCGCGCCGGAGACGGCCTTGAAGAGCGTGCTGCCCGAGGTGGTCCGCCGCGAGCAGGACGGCTGGCGCGAACGGCTTTTCGTCCGCCTGCTGCCCGCCACCGGCGAGATGCCCAAGCTCACCAAACGCCAGCAGGAGATTCTCAACCTGCTCGAAGAGCGCCGCGAACTGCCGCTTCAGGAACTGCTCGAACTCGCCGAGACCACCGCCGAAACGGTGCGCCGGCTGGAGGACAAGCACCTGGTCCTGATCACCACGGAGATCTCCGAGCGCGATCCGTATGCGAAGGAAGTGATCAGCCGCACGGACTCGCTGGTGATGAACGCCGAGCAGGCCAAGGCCCTCGCGCAGATCATCGCCGCGATGGATGAACGTGGTGCGAGGTCCGGGGTGCGTGAAGGACAGCCCGGCGCTTCCGGTGACAGCTCACGCACCACGCACCACGCACCACTCAGCACGTTCCTCCTCCACGGCGTCACCGGCTCCGGCAAAACCGAAGTCTATCTCCAGGCCATCGCGCACGCGCTCGCGCAGGGCAAGGGCGCAGTGGTGCTGGTGCCGGAGATTGCGCTCACGCCGCAGACCGTCGAGCGCTTCAAGGCCCGCTTCAGCCATGGGCCGCTCCAGACGCAGGTGGCCGTGCTGCACTCGCATCTCAGCTCCGGCGAGCGGCACGACGAGTGGCACAAAATCCGGCAGGGCAGGGCGCGCATCGTCATCGGGGCCCGCTCGGCGCTCTTCGCCCCGGTGGACCCGCTCGGGCTGGTGATCGTGGATGAGGAGCACGAGCATTCCTACAAGCAGGAGGAGGCCCCGCGCTACCACGCGCGCGACGTGGCCGTGGTGCGCGGCCAGATGGAGGACGCCGTGGTGGTGCTCGGCTCGGCGACGCCTTCGATGGAGAGCTATTACAACGTGCAGCGTGGCAAATACGCGCTGCTCCAGCTCCTCGCCCGCGCCGATGACAAGAAGATGCCCATCGTCCGCGTGGTGGACATGCGGCAGACCGCGCGCAAGGACAAGGGCACGCCCATCTTCTCCGAGGAACTCAAGGAGGCCATCACCAAGCGCCTCGAACGCCGCGAGCAGACGATTCTCTTCCTCAACCGTCGCGGCTACTCCAGCTCCCTCCAGTGCCCGCAATGCGGCTACGTGGCCGAGTGCCCCAATTGCAGCGTGGCGCTCTCCTACCACCGCAAGGCGCAGAAGATCTGCTGCCACATCTGCGGTCACGAAGCGCCCGCCCCCGCCGTCTGTCCCGAGCCCAAGTGCCGCAACCCGGCCATCCGCTACGCCGGACTCGGCACCGAGCGTGTCGAGGAGACGCTGACGAAGCTCTTCCCCCACGCCCGGGTGCAGCGCATGGACTCCGACCTGATGAAGCGCAAGGACGACTACCGCCGCGTGCTCGGGGATTTCAAGGCCGGCAAGACGGACATTCTCGTGGGCACGCAGATGATCGCCAAGGGCCTGCACTTCGAGAACGTCACGCTGGTTGGCGTCATCCATGCCGACCTCAGCCTGCACATCCCGGACTTCCGCGCAGGCGAGCGCACATTCCAGCTCCTAACACAGGTGGCTGGCCGTGCCGGCCGGGGCGATGTCGAGGGCGAGGTGTTTGTGCAGAGCTTCACCCCGTTTCATCCGGCGATCCAATACGCCCGTCGGCACGACTACACGGGCTTCTATGACCAGGAGATCGAATTCCGCGACCAGCTCAACTATCCGCCCGCGTCGCGCATTGCCCTGCTCACGTTCAAAGGTCGCAACGAGGAGAAGGTGAAGTTTACGGCCGAGCATGTGACGCGCGAGGTGGAGAAGCGCTGCGCCACGCTCCGGGATGTGATCCTCGCCGGTCCCGCGCCCGCGCCACTGCTGCGGGCCGAGACGTTCTATCGCTACCAGCTCATGCTGCGGGCGAAGCAGATGCCCCGCCTGAGCCACCGGCTCTCGGAGATGCTGGCCACGCTGGCCTTGCCCGACGAGGTGATGCTCACCGTGGACATCGATCCGGTGAGCCTGATGTAGGGTTTGAGGGCGTCGTTTGCGCGTTGCGGGTTGATTGATGAAGTCTCCGTGTCGGCCAGTCCAATTCGCGCATCGAATGATCTACCTTGCCTTGCTTGCCCTTGCCGGTCTGGTGCTGCCGGCTTCCGCCGCAGACAAGGTGGACTACCAGCGCGACGTGAAGCCCGTCCTCGTCGCGCGCTGCTACTCCTGCCACGGCGCGCTCAAGCAGAACAACGGCCTGCGCCTCGACACCGCGGAATTCATCAAGCAGGGCGGCAAACACGGCCCCGCTGTGGTCCCCGGCAAACCAGACACCAGCCTGCTGCTCAAGAAAGTCTCCGCGTCCAGCCTCGACGAGCGGATGCCGCCCGAAGGCGAGCCGCTCAAGCCCGAGCAGATCGCCGCCCTGCGCGAGTGGATCGCCCTTGGCGCACCCGCTCCGAAGGACGAGAAGCCGGAGAGTGACCCGCGCGAGCACTGGGCGTTCAAGGCTCCGGTGAAGGCGGCGCTCCCTAAAATCGGTGATCGGCAATCGGCAATCGGCAATCCCGTGGACGCCTTCCTCGCCGCCCAGCGCCGTGCTCAAGGGCTCACCGCACAGCCCCCCGCCGAGAAATCCATCTGGCTCCGGCGCGTCACCCTGGACCTCACCGGCCTCCCGCCCACGACCGAAGAGTTGCGCGCGTTCGAGGCCGACACCTCGCCGCGCGCCCACGAGCAGGTCGTGGACCGCCTGCTCGCCAGCCCGCACTACGGCGAGCGCTGGGGCCGGCA
>CAZOCL010000554.1:0-3677 GCA_964578245.1 uncultured Klebsiella sp.
TCAAGGTCCACAGCCTGACCTTCAAGGGCGGGCCGGAGCAGTTCTACCGGCTGGCCTTGCAGAGCGTGGCCGCGGGCGCGCCCGTCCCACGCCAGGCCACCACGCGCACGGTGAGTTCCTTCTCCTGGAATCGCGAAGGAAAGTTCAACGTTCCGCAGCTCGCCGAGGTGGAGCCGAACAATGAGCACGCGCAGGCCCAGAAGATCACGCTGCCGTGCGAGATCGCCGGCAGCTTCTACCCGGCAGCGGACGTGGACACCTTCGAGTTCAACGCGAAGAAGGGCGAGGTGTGGTGGATTGAGGTCGCCTCCGAGCGGCTCGGGCTGCCGACCGATCCCTTCGTGCTCGTCCAACGCGTCACCAAAGAGGGCGACAAGGAGAAGCTTACCGACGTGGCCGAGCTGAACGATATTCCGCCGCCGATGAAGCCCTCGAGCAACGGCTACTCCTACGATGGTCCGCCCTACGACGGTGGTTCGCCTGACGTGCTCGGCAAGCTGGAGATCAAAGAGGACGGCCTCTACCGTCTGCAGCTCCGCGACCTCTTTGGCGGCACGCGCAGTGAGGCGGCGAACATCTACCGGCTGGTCATCCGCCCGGCGACGCCGGACTTCGCGCTCGCGGCGTGGGCCGTGCATTTCGAGCTGCGCAACGGCGACCGCAACGCGCAGTCCAAGCCGCTTGCGCTGCGACCCGGTGCGTCCATGGCCTTCGAGGTCGTGGTCATCCGGCGCGATGGCTTCGATGGTGATATCGAGCTGGGGATGGAAAACCTGCCGGCCGGGGTCACGGCGGCGGGCCTGAAGATTCCGGCCGGGCAGTCGCAGGGCAAGCTGATCCTCAGCGCTTCTGAGAAAGCCCCGCGTTCGACGGGCATCGCCAAAATGGTGGGCCGGGCGCAGATCAATGGGGCGACCGTGGCGCGACCGGTGCAGCTCGCCTCCATGGCGTGGCCCGTGCGCGATGCCACTGGCGAGATACCTCGGCCGCGATTGATGGCGGACGTGCCGATTTCGGTCACGGATGCCGAGGGTGCGCCGATCACCATCGCCGCGCGCGAGGACAAGGTCTGGGAAGCCAAGGCCGGTGAGAAGCTCACCATCCCGCTCAAGCTCACCTGGCGGAACGAGATTTCGGGCCAGCTCCGCCTGCGTCCCTACGGCACGGCCATCAGCGGGCTGAAGCCGCTCGAAGTCGCGGCCAAGGCCGAAACCGCTGATCTCGTGCTGGACCTCGCGGCGCTCAAGACTGCCCCGGGCGAGCACACGTTCGCGCTCGCCAGTGGCTACGTGGTGAAATACCGCCAGAACCCGGCGGCGGTGGTCCTCGCCGAGGCTGCGCAGAAGAAGGCGGAGCAAGAAGCCGCCGCCATCGCAGAGGAAGCGAAGAAGCTGGCCGCCGAAGCGACCGCCGCACCCGCTGAGAAGCGCGCCGCCGTGGAGACCGCCGCGAAGGCCGCGAGCGAGAAGCTCAAGTCCGCCGAAGCCGCGAAGGCCGAGGCCACCCGGCGCATGAAGGTCGCGACGGACGCCGCCGCACCGAAGGACATCGCGGACATTGTCGTGTCCGAGCCCATCCGCATTCGCGTCAAGGCGGAGGAGAAGAAATGAATTTTGGCCTCCAACCTTCTGAGTTTGTCCCGCAGGGTGGGCAGAGCGGGCGACCGTCGCATTCGTGCGAGCGCTTGCCCCTCACCCCGGCCCTCTCCCTTGGGGAGAGGGGGCAAGTCAGCCAGTGCTCGACGTTCCGGATGGCATCCGCAGCTCGAGCGCGGACTGCGTCTCTCCCTCTCCTTGGGGAGAGGGCTGGGGTGAGGGGGAAGGGACTGTTCTGCTCACAGCCCGCCCGCTCTCGCATCGTAGCTCTCCTTCGCCAGCCCGCCAAAATCACCGCTTGCCCGTCCGCCGCGCCTGCCACATTTTAGTTCCATCAGCACCATGACCAAGCCATCCCCTCTCGTGCGTTGCGCCGGACCGATGAACCGGCGCGGGTTCATGAACATCGGGCTGACCGGCTTCGCCACGCTGAGCCTGCCGGGCCTGCTCCGCCTGCGCGCGGAGAATGCCGGCAAACCCCAGAAGGAAAAGACCGCCGTCATCATGGTCTGGCTCATCGGCGGCCTGTCGCATGTGGACACCTACGATCCGAAGCCCGACATCGGCAGCGAGTATCGTGGGCCGTTCAAGGTCATCCCCACGAACGTCCCGGGCATGAACATCACGGAGCTGCTGCCGCTCCACGCCAAGATGGCGGACAAGTTCACGCTGATCCGCTCGATGACCCACCGCGCGGGCGGCCATCCCGCCGGCCACTTGCGGATGCTCTCCGGCGATTCCGATGAGCGCGACAAGCCGCAGCCGCGCTACCCCGACTGGATGTGCGTGGCCAATTATCTCCGCTCGAAGCAGCCCGGCCGCAACAGCCCGCTGCCCAACTACGTGGCCATCAATTCCATCGAAGGCGGCTACGCCGGCCCCGCGTATCTGGGCAACGCCTACTCGCCCTTCGCCATCTCCGACGACCCGAGCCGCCCTAATTTCCAGGTGCCGAACATCGGCCTGGCCAATGCCGGCGAGTCCCGCCGCCTGAGCGACCGCACGGTGTTGCGGCAGAATCTCGACACCTTGGAGCGCTCCTTCGACAAGGAAGGCGAACTCGGCGCGCTCGATCAGTTCGAGTCGCAGGCCGTGACCCTGCTCACGAATCCCAAGACGCGCGACGCCTTCGACCTCGGCAAGGAAGACGACCGCACGCGTGACCGCTACGGGCGCAACCGCTGGGGCCAGCAGCTTCTCCTCGCGCGACGGCTGGTCGAGTCCGGGGTCGAGATCATCCACAGCAATCTGGACGGTCCCATTTGCGGCACGGCGGGCAACAACTGGGACGACCACGCAGTGAACGCCCACGTCTTCAACGGCCTGCGCTACCGCTGCTGGGCCTACGACCAGGCCGTAACCGCGCTCATCGAGGACATCCACGCGCGCGGCCTGGCCAAGCGCGTGATGGTCGTCGTCACCGGCGAGTTCGGTCGCACGCCGAAGATCAGCTTCGACCGCAGCACCGGCGCGCATCCCGCGAGCGGCGTGGCGGGCACGTTGCAGCCGGGCCGCGATCACTGGCCGCGCTGCTTCACCAACCTCTGGTCCGGCGGCGGCATCCCCGGCGGCGGCGTCATCGGCGCGAGCGACAAGCGCGGCGAGGACCCTGTCGAGCGCCCGACCAGCCCCGGCGATTTCCTGGCCACCCTCTACAACCATCTGGGCATCGACTGGGAAAACACCACTATCAACGACCTCACCGGTCGGCCGACGCACATCGTCAACGGCGGCGCACCGATCACCGAGCTGTTCAGCTAGCCCGCCAGTGAGCCATGCGGGTCATAGGGACGGCTCATAAGCGGCGCTGAAGCTACGGGGTTCCCGCCGGTCACCGGTCGCCGCGCGGATCAAACGCATCCCGCAGACCGTCGCCGAAGAAGTTCAGCGCCAGGAGCGTGCTCACCAGCACCGTGCAGGGGAACACGATCAGCCACCAGTAGATGCGGATCGGATTGATCTGCGCTGCGCCGTCCGCAATAAGCGAGCCCAGGCTGGCCTGCGGTGGCTGGATGCCCAGTCCTAGGTAGCTCAGGAACGACTCGTAGAGGATGATCGCCGGCACCAGCAGCATCAGATACA
>CAZOCL010000555.1:0-3677 GCA_964578245.1 uncultured Klebsiella sp.
CGCTCAACGACGCCATCCAGCGCCGCCAGCCGATCAGCGCCGTGGGGCACTTCCTCAAATTCTTCTACGCCACGCAGGTCCGGCAGGCTCCGCCCACGTTCCTGCTCTTCGTCAACAAGGACGAACTGCTCTCACCACAATACACGAAGTATCTCAGTGGCGAGATGCGCAAGGCCTTCGGCTACGAAGGTTGCCACATAGTTCTCGTGGCGAAGGCGCGGCCCAAGACCGTGGACCCGGTGCGGAAGTTCAAGCAGCGTCCCGGCGGACCACCGGTGCGGCCCAAATTCAAGCGGAGCAGCGGCATCTCCAAGGAACGCCGCTCGGGCAAGGGACGCGCGGCGCGGAAGCGGGGATAGCTTGTTCCGGAGCGCCGGGCTCCGACCCGGCGCGTTGATCACGCCCGGAGCGCAGCGTTCACGCCGCTGAAAGCCACAGTTGGAACGATTTCGTTCGAATTACCAGCGGCCTGCTCACGTTCCTGCGGCCTGAAGGCCGCGCTCCTCACCATCGGCTCACTTGTGCTCCAGCGTTGAGACTGATCGCACTACGACCACGCCGGGTCAGAGACCGGCGCTCCGCTGCACCCTCAAGAGAACAGTTCCTTGATCGGCCGCCCACCGTTGACCAACTGCGCCGGCCGCCCTGTGTTCGTGTGGAGCACCTGGTGCGGATCAATGCCAAGCTTCGTATAGAGGGTCGTGGCGAAGTCCTCGGGCGAATACACATTGTCCGCCGCGTAGTAGCCCTTGGGATCGGTCGCACCGATGATCGTTCCGCGCGGCACCCCGCCACCGGCGCACAGCACGCTCATGGCGAACGGCCAGTGATCCCGGCCCACCCGTTGATTCACCTTCGGCGTCCGGCCGAATTCACCAAGCGCGAGCACCAGGGTGTTTTCCAGCGAGCCGCGCCGGTCGAGATCGGCAATCAACGCGGCGACACCCTTGTCGAAGTTGACGCCCTGGTTGCCCTTGAGGGTCTCGAAAATCTTCTCGTGATGGTCCCAGCCCCCGGAATAGACCGTCACCCACGACACGCCCGCCTCGACGAGCCGGCGCGCGAGGAGACAGCGCTGGCCGAAGTCGCTCATGCCATACAGGTCGCGTGTCTTCTGGTCCTCCTTGCCGATGTCAAAGGCCGCCTGCGCCTGCGGGCTCGTGATGAGGTCCACGCCCTGCTCGTAAAACTTGTCGAAGCCCACCGTCGGGTCCTCCGCCGCCGCGTCGGTGATGCGCGCGAGGCGGTCGAGCGACTTGCGCAAGTCCTGCCGCGTCACGCCCCGGCCCTCGCTGATCTCCGCTGGCAGCACCACGTCCCGCACCTTGAAGCCCGGGTTCTGCGGCGACCCGCCCACGACGAACGGCGCGTGTTCGGCCCCGAGAAAGTTGGGCCCGCCCGAGCGCGAGATGCTCGGCATGGTCATGTAGGGCGGGATGCCGTTTTGCACGCCGCGCTTGAATGAGACAACGGAACCAAACGACGGATGAAACGTGACGAATGCGCCGCAACCCACCGGCACCGGTGTCGGCGCGCCGGTCATCATGTAGTGGTTGCCCCCGCCGTGATTGGGGTCCTTGTGCGCCAGCGAGCGCAGCACGGTAAACTTGTCTGCAACCTTTGCCAGCTCGGGCACGCATTCGGAGAAGTGGGTGCCAGTGACCGCCGTCTTGATGGACTTGAACTCGCCCCGGATCTCGGACGGTGCGTCGGGCTTGGGGTCAAAACTCTCGTAATGGCTGGGCCCGCCATCCTGCCAGATCATGATGACATTGATCCGTTTGCCGGACTTGCCCGTCTCAGCGGCGGCGGCGCGCAGGCGGAGCAGATCGGTGAAGCCCAGGCCGGCCGTCGCGCCCAGCCCAAGCTGGAGGAAGTCGCGGCGGCCCAGTCCGTTGCAGTTGTAACGAAGCTTGCTCATGCAGTGAAAGCGTCCCTGAAATGGACGGGCAACGGCAGGGAGAATTCAGCTTTACCTTGCAGAAGCCGAGGGCTGCGCGGAAGGGCGTATCGGCACCCTGCCCGGGATCTCGCCCCGCCGGGCAAGCGAGGACGCTTGCGGCACGGCCGGCCGGAGGCCGGCGCTACGTAGCGCCCGCGTCCCGCGGGCCGTATCGCCGGCGTCCTCGCCGGCCCGGCTTTAGGGCAGTGTCAAGATACGCTCCCGCGCGGAACTCCGGCTGAACTTCCTTCCAACGCCCTGTCCCTCCCATTAGGCTGACCGCCGCATGACCAACGAGTCGCCTGCCGCGCCTGCGCCCTCGCCCGTTCCAGCCCCCTCCAAGGGCAAGGTCTTCCTGCGCCGCCTGGCCAGTTCCCTGGCGCTCTGGACCGTCGTCCTCGGCGCGCTCTTCTGCGGCAACAAGCTGATCTCGGACGTGGTGTTCATCCTCATCATGCTCTTGCTCGCGGCCTGTGGCATGTTCGAGTTCTACGGCCTGGTCCGGGCCCGCGGCCTGGTGTGCTTCCGCAAGTTCGGCATGGCAGCGGGGCTGCTCATGGTCGCCGTCACGTTTCTGCATTGCAAAGGCCATCTCGGACACTACGAAACGCCCGCCCGCGTAAACGACTTCGAGACCATCTTCCTCATCCTCTTCGTCCTCGGCCTCTGCATCCGCCAGTTCATCGCCAAGGACAACCCGCACGGCATCGTGGCCATGGCCACCACCCTGCTGGGCCTCATGTATGTGCCGTGGCTGCTGAACTTCATCCAGAAGATCGAGTTCTTCCGCTTCCCGGCGGGCGCGGCGGCGGACGCGGGGACGTTCTACGTGCTCTACTTCATCCTTGTGACGAAGTTCAGCGACGTGGGCGCGTATTGCACCGGGTCGCTCATCGGCAAGCACAAGATGATCCCGCGCATCAGCCCGGGGAAGACCTGGGAAGGCTTCGGCGGCGCGGTGGTGATCTCCACCGCGGCCAGCGTCACCTTCGCCCACTTCGCTGGTGGCAAGCTCTACGGCATGAACCTCACGCACGCCTTGGTGCTCGGCGTGGTCCTGAGCGTCTCGGCGGTGATCGGCGACCTCATCGAATCGCTCTTCAAGCGCGAGGCCGGCGTGAAGGACTCCGGCGGCTACTTCCCCGGCATCGGCGGGATTCTGGACTTGCTCGACAGCCTGCTGTTCAATGCGCCGTTGATGTATTTGTATCTGCGGCACGTCCTGACGCGGTAAGCTGGCATTCTCCTGCTCCTACTCTTAATCCTAATCTTAATCTGAATTGAACCAAAGAACGGGAGAGTAGGATTAAGAGTAAGATTACGATTAAGAGAGAACTAGTTTGATGAAAAACGTCGTCCTCCTCGGCTCCACCGGCTCCATCGGCACCAGCACCCTCAAGGTCGCCGATGACCTCCCCGACCGCCTGCGCATCCTCGGCATGGCCGCCGGCGGCAACTCCGACCTGCTCCTCGAACAAACGCTTAAGTATCAGCCCGCCGCCATCTCCATCACCGACCCGGCCAAGGCCGCCGAACTCCAGTCCGCGCTCGGCACCAAGGTGACCGTCCATGCCGGCAACGAGGGCCTGCTGAAGCTCGCCACCATGCCCGAGGCCGACATCGTCCTTATCGCCATCGTCGGCACCGCCGGCCTGCAGCCCGCCCTCGCCGCCATCCGCGCGGGCAAGGACATCGCCGTCGCCTCGAAGGAAATCCTCGTCATGGCCGGCGAGAT
>CAZOCL010000556.1:0-3666 GCA_964578245.1 uncultured Klebsiella sp.
CCGCGCCCGCAGCTTCTCCGCCGCGTCCGGCTGGAGCAAATCCACCTGCGCGGAACCAATCACCTCCACTGGCATCCCCTGCGTCGGCAGGAACTGCGCGAGGTCCCGTGCGATGAACCCGTTCGCGCCGAGAATGACGACTCGCCTGGGATTCACCGGCGAAAGGTTGTGATGCTTGAGCATGAGTCGTGTCGCTGCCGGTCAGCGCGTGTCCGCCGCGCGCATCTGTTCCAGTCCCGCGCGCAGGCTCACCGGTGTCAGGTCAGGAAACAACCTGCGCACCAGCGCCGCATCAAACGCGCGATAACCCCCGTGCGGCATCGCCCCCTGACGCGGCGAGCCAGTCACCTTCACGCGCGGCTCGAACAACGTCGCGGCCAGCTCCGCGATCGTGCGGAAGCTCGTGACCGTCCCGCTCACCGCGTTCACCACGCCCGTCGCGCGATGCGCCACGCAGCGCCGGACAATCTCCGCCACATCCTCGATGAAGATATGGTCCCGCTGCTCCTCGCCCTCGCCGAAGAGCACGATGTCCTTGCCCGCCCGCGCGAGCCGCAGGAAGCGGTTCGGCCCATAGCCGTTGTGCGGATCGCCCGGCCCGAAGATCAGCGTGGGCCGCACGATGGCCAGCGGAATGCCGGGCAGTTCGTTCTTCAGCATCACCTCCCGCGCCAGGTGCATCACCCCATGCAACGACCCCGGCTCGGCCGGGGAAGCCTCGGTCATCGGCGCGCGTGAGTCCGCATAGACCGCGTCCGAGCTGATATAAACGAGGTGCGCGACCGGCCGCGCCTTCACCGCCTCGATGGCGGCCTGCATCATGCGCAGGTTGTCCAGGAGCATCGCGGTGTTCTTCACCGGCGCGAGTGCGGAGGTGAGCACCAGCGTGGTGTTGCTGGTGAGCTGCGCCGCTAGTTGCTGCGCCGCCCCGGGCGCGAGCAGGTCCACTTCCTTGCGCGTGAGCGGCACCACGTCCACCCCATCGCGCCGCAGCCGTGCGAGCGTGGCACGACCAACAAATCCGCCCGCGCCCATGATGACGACCCGTGCGGGTGGCGTGCCCTGCAGTTGATTAAGCGTAAGCATAAGCGGAGCGCCGGTCTCCGACCCGGCGCGTTCCAAATCGAAGTCCGAAGCCAGGCAGAACGCCAGCGGCCCGGAGCGCGGCGTTCACGCCGCAGAAAGGTGGAGAGCTAAAGTGTGTCCGAAGGGCATTGTGCCCCCGCACGTTTATGCGGCGTAAACGTCGCGCTCCTCCTGCGCATCGCCCACCTTCCCTTTCGCGTTTCACACTCCGCTTCATTTCGTCCCCCCCGCCCCCAGCCGCGGCGACACCCCGAGCCGGTAATAATCAAATCCCAGCGCCGCCGCCTGTTCCCCATCCAGCACGCCAAACGGATCGAGCAGAATCTTCCCCGGCATCGCCGCGCGGATCGCTGCCAGATCCACCTTCCGAAACTCCGGCCACGGCGTGGGAATCACCAGCACCTGTGCGTTGCGACACGCCTCCAGCGCCGTCTCGCGCTGTGCGAACTGCGGATACGCATTCGCCGCCAGCCGCACGACCGGGTCGTAGGCCTGCTTCCGGCACTCCGAAATTCCCGAGAGAAACTGCAGCGACGGCGAGTTCTTCGTCGAGTGCGTGTTCTCCTTGTAGGCCAGGCCCCAGACCGCGACGGTCACGCTGGAGAGCGCGAGCCGGTGCCGCGCGCAGGCCTCGCGGAACGTCCGCGCGGTCCAGTCCTTCCGATGCGCGCTGTTGCGCTGCCACGCATCCACGATGCCCGTGTCCGCGAGCGACCCTTCCGCCAGCCGCTTCACCGTCACGAGGTCGCGCTCGAGGTTCCCGCCCGCGATGCCCAGCCCCGGCCCGAGATACGCATGCGGGCCGATGCGTTTGTCGAGCCGCAGCGCGGGGACGATCTCCGACCAGTCCGCGCCGATGCGCTCGCAGACTTCCGCGAGCGTGTTCGTGGTGGCCACGGATGAGACGAGGAAGAAGTTGATCGCGATCTTGGCCAGCTCCGCGCTCTCGTAACGCATCGCCAGCACGGGGCAGCCAAACGCCTCCAGCCACTTCGCATAGGCCTCCGGCAGCAGCGTGCGCGGGTCATCGCACCCGACGATGTAGCGCTCCGGCTTGAGCGCGCGTTCCACCGCGTTGCCGAAGACGAGCGTCTCAACCTGATAGTGCAGATGCCCGCCGAGCGGCTTGCCCTGTCCCTTCAGCGACCGCGTGAAACCCGGCGGCACCTGGCAGAGAATCACCGCCGTGGCATCCGGTGCGAGGTGCGGGGCCGTGTGCGCAAGCAACTGTCGCAGCGGCCCGAGATCACTGCGGTTCCCCGCGTCCGTCGGCACGTCGAGCGAGTAGAAGACCACGCGGCATTTCGCCAGCGCGCTGACATCCGCAGTGAAATTCAGCCGTGCGCGATTCGCAGTGAAGAGTTCCTCCAGCCCCGGCTCGGAAACAGGGAACTGCCCTTGTCCCAGCCGCTCGCATAGCGCGGCATCCCGGTCAAACCCGACCACGTCAAACCCCTTCGCCGCCGTGGCGAGGCCATAGACGATGCCGAGATGCGAGAGGCCGACGAAGCCGATCATGGTGCGGTCACGTTGCGGGCGAGCGTATCAAGCTGCGCCCCGATCCACAGGTCATTCTCCCAGTTCCCCCCGCCCGTGCGGCAGAGCGCGAGGAAGTGGTCATACTCCAGCTTCCACGTCGGGTCCGGCTGCTCCAGCGTCTCAACCGTTTCCTCCGGCCGGCCGCTCGGGAAGATGCGTTTGCGCACCGTGAGCGTGCTCGGGCCCCACTTGCACAGGCACTGGATGTGCGCGCTACCCAGCTCGCCGTAGAGATCGAGCGAGAAGGTGTTCCGCCACGAGAGCAGCGTGGCCTCCATCTCCCAGACCGCCGGGCCGTCGAAGCCGTAGATCACGTGGTCCGGGGATTTGTTCTCGAAGCGGTTCACGCTCCAGATGCGCCCTGTGTCCGCGCGAGGGCCGAAGAGAAAGTGCGCCATGTCGAGCATGTGCGAGCCGAGGTCCGGCAGCACGCCCGCGCCCTTGTCGCGCCACACCGAGTTCCGCACGTCGCGCGCCGTGCCATTGCCGTAGAAGATGCGCGTGAGATAAACGCGGCCCAGCGCACCGGAATCAACCACCTGTTTCACCCGCGCGATGTGTGGCTCGAAGCGATGATTGTAAGCCGTGTAAGCCGCCGCCTTCGTGCGCTGCGCGTGGGCGATCAGCTCCTGAATTTCGCTGGCTGGCGCAAGCAAGGGCTTCTCCACCAGCACATGCTTCCCGTTCGAGACGAGATGCCGGAGAATGGGAACCTTCGCATCATCCGGCACACAGACGCACGCGGCATCGTAACGGTCAAGCGGCACTTCCTGGATCGTCTTGAAGTCCACGCCGGCCGCCACCGGGTCCACCACCGCCACCACACGATCCCCCGCGACCGCGCGGCGTTTGCGGCCCTGCACCCCGAGGCCGATGATGACCACTCTCATTCGTAACGCGCGCGTTTCTCGACTTCCGCCAGCTTCTTGAGCACGTCCGCCGGGGCCACCGGGTTGTTGCCATCCTGCTCGCATGCCACGGCAGCGGCGATGGAGCCGAGGATGCTCGCGACCACGTTCGAACCGGTGACTTTGAGCGACA
>CAZOCL010000557.1:0-3664 GCA_964578245.1 uncultured Klebsiella sp.
GCGGCAACCTCGCCGAGCAGCAGCGCATGATCAAGGAATGCGACTTCGCCTTCCGCCAGGCCTTTGCCTTCTGCCCGTTCAGCCCCGAGGCCGTGTTCCGCTACACGAACCTCCTCATCAGCCTCGGGCGTGTGGATGACGCGCTGATGATTGCGCGCACCTTCCAGAAGCTCGATCCGAACAACCGCTCCGCCAGGGACCTCATCGACCAGTTGCTTGACATGCAACGGCGCATGGGCGGTGCCGGCCAGATGCAGACCCAGCTCGCCCAGGCGCAAAACCAGTTCGCCCAGTTGGAGGCGAATTACCGCGCCAACCCCTCGAACGCCCAGGCCGCCCTCTCGCTCGTCGCCGCCTACGCGCAGATGCGCCGGACCAACGAAGCCCTGGCCGTCCTCGACGGACTCGTCCAGACCGCCGCCACCGACGCCCCGGTCCTGGTGCCCGTGGTGCAGGCCTACCAGCAGTTGGGCCAGCCGGCGAAAGGCCAGTTGACCCTCACGCGGCTGCTCCCGCTCAGCGAAAACATCCTCACCAACGGAGACACCAATCCCAACAACCTCCAGGCCGCGCTCCAGACCTTCCAGCTCGCCGGCAACGTCCCCAAGATGGAAGCCGCCCTTCAACTCCTCGTGAAAGGCAACCCCACCAGCCCGGAACTCTGGTATGACCTCGGAGCGCTCCTGTCCTTCCAGGCCAAGACCAACGCCGCCCTCAGCGCCGTGAGCAACGCCATCCTGCACAGCAACGCGCGCCTGAAACAGTCGCCCACGGCGCAAGACCTCCGCACCATGGCCGCCACGGACGCCCGGTTCAACAACCTCCGCGCCCACCCGGACTTCGCCAAGATCACCAAGGCGCAATAGGCACCCCTCCCGCGCAGCGGGTCCGGCCCAACGTAGCTCGACATTCCAATGCCGAGTCCCCGGGAGCGCCGGTCTCCGACCCGGCGCGTTCCCAGCCCCCTCCCATTCGTGTCCCTGGGTGTCCATTCGTGGTTGGTTCTCCGCTGTTTTCAGTGGAAAGGGTGTGGGAGAAGCTCCAAATCCCAAGTTCCAAATTCCAAAGAAGGTCCAAACTCCAAATTTCAAAGGGAGGCGTCGCACGGCACTGGCCAGCCGGACCGAACCAGCCCTTGGGCCAAGGTCCGAAGCAGGGCGGAAGCGCTGGCGGGGTGCCACGCCAAGCCATTGGAATTTGGGCATTGGAGTTTCTTTGGAGCTTGGGACTTGGAATTTGGAATTTCCCTGCCCGCCTCCCGGTTCCACCGATAACAGCGAAGAGCCTCGTGGTATCTCTCCCTGCCTTCATCCCCAATGGCTTCGTTTGGTAAAAACCCCCTCTCTGGGTCCGTCCCGCCTCTGCGGTGCCAAAGTCTTCGCCCTCCCCGGAGCGCCGGTCTCCGACCCGGCGCGTTCCCGCCCCCTCCCATTCGTGTCCCTGGGTGTTCATTCCTGGTTTCTCTCCCTGCCTTCATCCCCAATGGCTTCGTTTGGTAAAATCCCCTCTCTGAGCCTGCCCGCGCGGCGCGTTCCAGGCAACCTCGCGACCCCACCCCATCCCATTCGTGTCCCTTGGTGTCCATTCGTGGTTTCTCCCCTTTCTCGCCTTCTCCCAATCTTGCCCCTCGCCCCTTTGAAATCTGAAATCTCCCATTTGAAATAACGCTCATCACCCCGCAACCTTGCCACCCTTCCCAGCCTCCCGCTCTTGCGTGACGCAAAAGGACCGGAGCGCCGGTCTCCGACCCGGCGCGTTCATGATCCCCGCCCAGTCAGAAACCGGCACTCCGGTTAAGAGCCAGCCCCAAAGGAGGATCCGATCTGCGGGTCCGCTGAATCTGCGGGACCATGGCCAGTAGCAGTCACGCCCTCGCCTTCCCATTCGTCGCCTCAGTCCCATCCGTCCCATCCCCGCCAGAAACCGCCTACTTCTTCTTGAAGAACGGGTTCAGCAAGTCGAGCGGGTTCGCCGGTTTGGCCGCTGGTGCGTTCGTGGTCGTCGTATTGGTGCCGGGAGCAGGCTTCTGTCCGCCGAGCGCGTTGTTCAGGAAACCACCCGCCCCCTTGAGCGTATCTCCGGCCTTGCCGCCAATGAGTCCGCCCAATGCTCCAACATTCCCGATAACCGCGCTGCCGATCAATTTTGACTCCTTGATGTCCGGCTTGGGGTCTCCCAGCGTCCCGTGGATGTCCACGAAGTGCGGCAGACGCCCGTAACCGGAGGCATCCGGAAACTGGCTGCCCGTGAACTTCTTCGCGAACTGGCTCGGGAGCCAGATTTCGACCGGGACGTTGATCGGGGAATTCGTGAGCACGGCGGCAAGTTGAATGATACCGTGGGCATCCACCATGACGACCGGACTGTGAGCGACCACCTTGTTGAGGTTGACCGTCCCGTTGCCGACACTCGTATCCACCACCACATAGTCCACCGGCGCATGCAGGATGTCGGGTATGCCCACCAAGGGCCCAACATACGCCAGCACACCCGAGGTGATCGACTTGCCGAGTCTGCCCAGCGCGGTCTTCGGTTCCCCCGTCAACTGGCTCAACTGGATCACCGCATTCGTGACGCTGAAGTTCACATTGCCCTGCAAATTCTTCTGCAAGCTCTCGCCCGTGATGCCCGCCCCACGAATCGCGATGTTCGCGAGCGCCTCACCCTTGATGGCTCCCTGCGGGATCGCCGCGGCAAAGGTCGTGATCAGCGGCTCCAACTGGATGCGATCCGTTTTCAAGGCCACATCATACTGATACCCCTTCACCCCCAGGTTCGCGTCCACGGAGGCATTCAGTCCCGCGCCATTCATCACCAGCGAAAGCGGCTTCACCGTCACGCGGTTGGTGTCCACCTTGGCCGCCATCACGAGGTTCGAGATCGCAATCTCCCGCAGGAAGAACTTCCCGATGTTCACGTCCAGCGAGGTCTGCCGGAGCGGCAGCGTCATCGCCTCCGGCTCCACGTTGGATGCCGGTTGCGGTGGCGTCACCGGCTTTGCCGCTTCGGCCTTCTTCTGCGCGTTGTCGAACAGGTCGTAGAATGGCGTCACATCCAGCGACTCGGCGCTCACCTTGAAAGCGGCCTGATAGGCGTTGGTGTTCGCGATGTCAGCCCGGCCCGTGATGAGCAACTGGTTCTTGCCGCGCGGCGTGGGCGAGAGCGCTAGCAGGAGCTGCTTCACATCCACGATCTTCTTGCTCATCCCGCCATCCAGTGACACCTGCAGCGAGAGCGGCGAGTCCGGCAGCGTGCCTTTCGGGTCATGGACCACCAGCTTGTCCACGGTCACGTCCGCCTTCACTGAGGAATCGCCCACCACGTCGTAGCGCCCGCTGGCATTGGCATTGATGGAGACGGTCTGGAGCTGCTTGTCCCCCAGCGCCGCGCCCACGAAGGGCTTCAGCGCGTTCTGGTTCAAGTCCACGAGCTTGAGCGTGAACTGCCCGCCCTTGCGCGTGTCGAAGTTGCCCGTCACATCGAAGTTGCCGCCACTGGCCGCGCCCTGCGCGATGTTGCCGGTAAGCTTGCGCACCGTGATCTGCATCTGGTTCGTCGCCGGCTGCGCAAACGAGCCGTCCACTGCCACCCGCACGTCCATGGGCACCGTCGGCAGCGTGTTCTTCGGGTCGGTCATCAGGAAGCGCGCGACCGACAGGTCGGC
>CAZOCL010000558.1:0-3659 GCA_964578245.1 uncultured Klebsiella sp.
TAGAAGCGATAGACGCTGGTCTTCTTGGCATCGAGCCAGATGGTGCCGGCCTCGGTCTTGCCGAACTTGGTGCCGTCGGCCTTGGTGATGAGCGGGAGTGTGAGACCCCACGCGGGCCGGGCGAGTTTCTTGCGGATGAGATCGGTGCCGGCGGTGATGTTGCCCCACTGGTCGGAGCCGCCGATCTGGAGGTCGCAGCCGTGGTCGCGTGAGAGCACGTAGAAGTCGAACGCCTGGAGCAGCATGTAGCTGAACTCCGTGTAGCTGATGCCCGTCTCGCGGTCCTCCATGCGCGCCCGGACGGATTCCTTGGCCACCATCATGTTGACGGAGAAGTGCTTGCCGATGTCGCGGAGGAAATCGAGGAAGCTGATGCCGGCGGTCCAGTCGGCGTTGTCCACAAGCGAGGCGCGATTGGGCTGGACGTTGAAGTCGAGCAGGCGGGCAAGCTGCGGCCGGACAGCTTCCACATTCGCACTGATCAGCTCCTTGGTGAGGAGCTGGCGCTCGGCGGATTTGCCGCTGGGGTCACCGATGCTCCCCGTGGCCCCGCCGGCAACGGCGATCGGGCAGTGCCCGGCGTTCTGAAACCGGCGGAGCGCAAGGAGCGGCACCAGCGAGCCGACGTGCAGCGAGTCCGCCGTGGGGTCAAAACCGCAATAGAGCGTGACCGGGCGGACCGCGAGCTGCCGTTGTAATTCCTCGGCGTCGGTGCAATCCGAGACCAGGCCGCGCCACTGCAATTCTTCGTAGATGTTCATCGGGCGGGAGAGTTATCGCGGCAGGGCGGGGGCGGCTCAAGGGGAAACTCAGTTTGACCTTAACCTCGGTCCGGCTTATCTCGTCTTGGGTGTGGCACGCCGGGTGCCTGAATGGACCGAGTTCGCATGAACGAAAACAAAGTGCCGGGCGGAAATGAAGGTGGATTGCCAGCAGGCGAAAGCAAATCCCAGCAGGGGGTATTGATCTATCTGCCGAGCCGGTGGCTGTTTGCGCTGTGCCTGCTGCAGTTCGCGCTGCTCATCGGCATGGCGCTCATGCATTGGCTGCCGGACCGGCCGGCCCCGGTCCCGGTCCCGACGTTTGCCAAGGCCCCACCCGGTGACTCTGAGCTGTTCTTCATGGGCCGTCCCGGCCCCTGGGGTGAGCTGAAGTATGTCCGCATGAACATCGAGCCGCCGGACGAGTTCGTCCCGGTGGATGACCGGCAGTTCGAGCCGACCCGCTGGCATTTCATCAATTACACGCGCGCCCAGCTCACGGCGTTCTTCAATGCCTGCGACCTCACGCTCGCCCAGCGGGCGGTCCTCAACGAAACAGCCAGCTGGCAGGGAGCGACCAATGGGATCTTCGTCACGCCCCCGAACGACTTGATCCTGGAACTCAACTCCCGGGCGCGCACCCAGATCTACACGGTGCTCGCCGAGAGCGAGGAGAACGCCTTTCATGTCTGGCCGGCCACCTTCCGCAACGGTGCGGGGGATGAATGGTTCCGCGAGAGCGGGCTGTCCCCGGCCACCCTGGCGCTGGTGAAGGGCATGGCCTACCCGCGGGGGGCGTCGCTGTGCTTCTCCGACATGCCGCAGGCGTTCAGCCGCATTCCGAGCATCCCGGAGCGCCGGCTGCTGGTGAAGGCCCTCTCCCGGCAGTCCACGCTCCTCATGAAGCTGCGCATTTCACCCGAGTCGGACGTGGCGGCGCTGACGGCCTACTGGGCCAAAGGTGGCCGGGCAAAGGACATCGCCCCACTGCTGGACTCGCTGCGGAAGGTGCCCGGCGGAACCACACTGGACGTGGCTCATGTGATGACCCCCTTCGCCCGCAAGCGGCTCAACACCTATCCGTTCCCGCCCACCGACCCGGCCAAGCCCCTGCCCGACTGCTTCTGGACGGTGATGAACTTCTTCAACGAGCCGCCGGATGACCGCTACAACGACGATGCCGTCTGGCGGAAGGAGCTGGAGCAGGAATACACGCAGGTGACCGAGGCGACCTTTGGTGATTTCGTCTTCTTCCTGCGCGCCGATGGCACGCCGCTGCACGCGGCGGTCTATATCGCCGATGATGTGGTCTTCACCAAGAACGGCGGCAGCCTGAGCCAGCCGTGGATCCTGATGAAGCTCGAGGACGTGCTCTCAAAGTATCCGACCACTGCGCCGATGCGCGCGGTCATCTTCCACTCGAATAAGCGCAAGACGTAAGCGCGTCAGCCTAAAGCGGGCTTCCCACACGGGGCCCGCTGAACTAGGCTGAGAACGTGATCTCCTCCGGCATCGTCCGCCTGCTGCGCTGGCCCGCTTTGGTGCTGGCACTGACGGCTTGTCTGGACCCTGCCCGCGCGCAGGCCACCTTCCAGACCGATGTCGCGGCGGTCATCTCCAAGGCCGGCTGCAACCTCGGCACCTGCCACGGCAATGCCACCGGCAAGGGCGGCTTCAAGCTGTCGCTGCGCGGCGGGGACCCCGACTATGACTTCGCCGCGCTGGTGCAGGACCAGTTCGGCCGGCGCGTTAATCTGGTGGCGCCCGAGGAGAGCCTGCTGCTGCTCAAGGCCACGCAGGCGGTCGCGCACGAAGGCGGCAAGCGCTTTGACAAGGACTCGTGGGAATACCGCACGCTGCGGGAGTGGATCGCTGGCGGCGCAAAGCGTCAATCGCCCGGGGCTCCGATGCTGGTGAAGCTCGACGTCACCCCTCGCGAACAGTTTCTCATCGAGCCAGCCAGTTCCGTGGAGCTCAAGGCCACCGCCGGCTTCTCGGATGGTTCGACCCGCGATGTGACCAGGATCGCCTGCTACGAGGTGGTCAGCGTGGCGGTGGCGGATGTCTCCACCACCGGCCAGGTCACGCGCAAGGAGTCGGGCGAGACGACCGTGCTGGTGCGCTTCCTCCACTTGCAGCAGCCGGTGCGGCTGGCGTTCGTGCCGGCGCGACCTGGTTTCAAATGGGCGGGCGTGACCCCGCACAACTTCGTGGACGAGCACATCTTCGCGAAGCTCCAGACATTGCGGATGAATCCCAGCGGGCTGGCGAGCGATGAGGTGTTCCTGCGCCGCGCCTGTCTGGACCTGCTGGGCATCCTGCCCACGGCGGAGGAGGCCAGGAAGTTCGTGAACGCCGGTGGTAGTGGGGCAGGCATCCCGCCTGCCTCCGGGGCTTCCAACTTCAAGCAAAGTAACGCGGGCAGGATGCCCGCCGAGACCGGCTGGAAGCCTGCCCCACTAGCCAAACGTGCCGCCTTGGTTGACGAGTTGCTCGAACGCCCCGAGTTCGCTGATTTCTGGGCGCTCAAGTGGGCCGATCTCCTGCGCGTGGAGGAAAAGAGCCTCGATGCGAAGGGCATGCAGGACTTCCATCGCTGGCTGCGCGCGAGCATCGCCAGCGGCAAGCCCATGGACCAATTCGCCCGCGAGCTGATCGCCTCGCGCGGCAGCACCTACGCGAACCCGGAGGCGAACTTCTACCGCGCCAACCGCACGCCGGTCATCCGCGCGGAGGCGGCGGCGCAGGTCTTCCTCGGCATGCGCCTGCAGTGCGCGCAATGCCACAACCATCCGTTCGACCGCTGGACGATGGATGATTATTATGGGTTCGCCGCGTTCTTCAGTCAGGTCGGATACAAGCAGGCGCAAGACCCTCGCGAACTGACAATCTTTAACG
>CAZOCL010000559.1:0-3638 GCA_964578245.1 uncultured Klebsiella sp.
GCGGGGGGGGGGGGGGAGGGGGGGGGGGGGGGGTGGTTGGGGGTGCGGAATTGGGGGGGGGGGGGGGGGGGGTGTCAGGGTGGTGTGATGGAAGGGGAAACCACGAATGGACACGAATACGGGAGGGCATTGGCACCGCAGAGGCGGGACGGACGCAGAGGGGGAATTTTGCCGAACGAAGCCATTTTCAGGGGCACCCAAAGATTTGGGAAAGACAAAGATGCCCATGGGGAAACCACGAATGGACACGAACCGGGAGAACGGGGCGGAGGGACGAAGGCATTGGAGGAAGCCAGAGGGAGGCCCGCAGATGACGCGGATGACGCGGATGGGAAATGGCGAAACGAAGCCAATTGAGGAAACCGCGAATGGACACGAACCGGGAGGGCATTGGCACCGCAGAGGCGGGACGGGCGCAGAGGGGGATTTTGCCGAACGAAGCCATTGGGAAAAGCGGACGAACACTCCTCACCCCGACCCGCTCGCCTCCTCCGAGGAAGGGAGAAGCAGGTGCGGATGGAAGGGTGGGTGGGATTACGAAACGAAGCCAATGCGGAGGGGGCAAGCATTTCAGATTGGAGATTTCAGATTTCAGAGGGGACCGGGAGGGGTTCCAGACTCGACATGGGAATCGAAATGCGTTTTTGCGAAACGAAGCCAATGGGGAAGGTCCGGGCTCTGGATGGCTGGGTTGGGTCAGAATGGCGCTGGCTCCGACCGGTTCCGGATGGCTCCGGCCCTTACGCCCCGTCGGATGAGGAGGTTAGGAAGGGCGGGATGGGACCTCGGGTTGCACCGGCTGGTTTTTGGGCGTCGCATTTTGGCATTGGAAAAATTCCCTCCAGCCGCTATCTAATCCCCGTTAAGCGCGCAGTCCAGACCAACTGACATGACCGGAATGACCCCGAGCAGGCCCGCCGCACCAGCGGGCAACCATGCCGCTGCCACCGATTATTCGGTGATGGTGCTGCTCGTGGACGACCAGGTCATGGTCGCCGAAGCCATCCGGCGCTGCCTGGCAAACCAGCCGAACATTGATTTTCACTACTGCATTGATCCCACGGAGGCGGTGCGGCTCGCGAACCAGATCAAGCCCACGGTGATCCTGCAGGATCTCGTCATGCCGGGCATTGACGGGCTCACGCTGGTTCGGCAGTTCCGGGCGAATCCCAGCACGCAGGAGACGCCGATCATCGTCCTTTCCACAAAGGAAGAGCCGACGATCAAGGCGCAGGCGTTTGCGGCGGGGGCGAATGATTACCTGGTCAAGCTGCCCGACAAGGTGGAGCTGATCGCGCGCATCCGCTATCACTCGAAGGCGTATCAAAGCGCGCTCCAGCGCGACGAGGCCTACCGGGCGCTGCGCGAGAGCCAGCAGCAGCTCGTGGACAGCAACACGGCGCTGATCGCCCTGAACCAGAAGCTCGAGGAGGCCACGCGCGCCAAATCCGAGTTCCTGGCCAACACCAGCCACGAGATCCGCACGCCGATGAATGGCATCATCGGCATGACCTCGCTGCTGATGGACACGGAGCTGACGAATGAGCAGCGTGATTTCGTGGAGACGGTCCGCAGCTCGGCGGATGCGCTGCTGAACATCATCAACGACATCCTGGACTTCTCGAAGATCGAGGCCGGCAAACTGGACCTGGAGCGGCATCCCTTTGAGCTGCGCACCTGTCTCGAAGAGGCGCTGGACCTGCTCACGCCCCGCGCGGCGGAGAAGAAGATTGATCTTATCTACACGGTTGAGGACAGCCTGCCGCCGATCATTGAGGGCGATGTCACGCGCCTGCGGCAGATTGTCGTCAACCTCGTCAGCAACGCGGTGAAGTTCACCTCCAAGGGCGAGGTGGCCATCGCCGTGAGCCGCGAGGAACACCCCGGGGACCTGGCGGGCACGGAGATGCCGCCCGATCCCGACTCGTTCTTCATCCGCATCTCGGTGCGCGACACGGGCATCGGCATCCCGGCGAACAAGATGGACCGGCTGTTCAAGTCGTTCACGCAGGTGGACAGCTCGACGACGCGGCAGTTCGGCGGCACGGGCCTGGGGCTGGCGATTTGCAAGCGGCTGGCCGAGCTGATGGGCGGCAAGATCTGGGCGGAGAGCGAGACGGGCAAGGGCTCGACCTTCCATCTCGTCCTGCGCACGCAGGCTTCCCGCACGCCTTTGCCGGACACCGTCGCGGCGCCCGGAGACAAGCTCAAGGCGAAGAAGATTCTCGTGGTCGAAGACAGCGCCTCCAACCGGAAGGCCTTCGCGCAATACGCGCGCTGGGCGAGCGCCGATCTGCGGGCGGTGGCCAGCAGCAAAGAGGCCCTGGACCTCGTGTCCGGCGGCGAACGCTTCGACGCGATCGTGCTCGACCTGCAACTGCCGGAGATGGACGGTCTGACGCTGGCGCAGTTCGTCCGCCGCGTGCCGGGCTGCGAGGCCACGCCGATCCTGCTGATGACGGATGTGCGGCTGCGCTCCGACGACCGCCGGCCGTCGGCCATCGGCGTTTCACTTTTCATCTACAAGCCGCTGCGCCCCGCGCAGATCTTTGACGCGCTGGTGCGGGCGGTGGAGAACATGCCGCGCACAGAGAAGAAGGCCCCTGTCAGCTCGGAGTTCGACGCGACGATGGCCGAGCGCCTGCCGCTGCGCCTGCTGCTGGCGGATGACAACATCATCAACCAGAAGGTGGGCGTGAAGATGCTCCAGCGGCTTGGCTACCGGCCCGAAGTAGCCGCCAATGGCGTCGAGGTGCTCAAGCTCCTCGAACAGCAGCCGTTCGACCTGATCTTCCTCGATGTGCAGATGCCGGAGATGGACGGCTTCGAGGCGGCCCGGCGGATTCACGCACAGTGGCCTGACCCGCGTCGGCCGCGCATGGTGGCCATGACCGGGAACGCACTGGAAGGCGACCGCGAGAAGTGCCTGGAGGCGGGGATGGACGACTATGTTGCCAAGCCGGTGCGCATCACGGAGCTGCAGTCCGTGCTTGAGCGCTGGGGCAAGACCCGGCAGCCGGCCCCGGATGCCGGAGATGACATTATTGCTGCGGCCAGCACCTTGGCGACCGACCTGGCACCCGCCGCCGCGCCCACGCTGGACGCAACGATCATCGCGGAGCTGAGCGACATGAAGTCGAAGGATGGCGTGCCGCTGCTGCACGAACTGATCGACCTGTTCATGCAGAATGCGCCCAAGCATCTGGAGCAGATCAAGAACTCGGGGGACAACCTCCAGCAACTGGCCTTCGCCGCGCATGTCTTCCGTGGGATGAGCCTGAACCTGGGTGCGAACGCGCTGGGGAACCTGTGCCAGGATTTGGAAACCCTCGCCACCGGCGGCAACACGCTGGGCATCCCGGCGCTGATCCCCCGGATCGAAGAGGCGTTCAAACAGACGAGCGTGGAGTTCGCACGCATTCGGAATTCCTGAGCTTCCCCGTCCGGGTGCGGTTTTGGTTTGCGGCAAAGCCCATTTTAGGCATTATCCCTACCCATGCACGTCCAGCCGATCTTTCCCGGCGTGTTCTACATCTCCGACTGCGAGCACTCCCTGCTGGCTGGCTGCCCGCCGGAAATTGTGAAGGTGCTGATGCAGCGCGGGCTGAAGTCACCGAACTACATCCTGCTGCCGGACC
>CAZOCL010000560.1:0-3635 GCA_964578245.1 uncultured Klebsiella sp.
CCGACTCCATGTATAACCCCGCGCGCTGGCCCTTCGTGGATCACTTCCGCGGCACCGAACTCTTCATCGAGCACCTGGAGAAATTCGTGTGCCCGACGATCACCTCGGACCAGCTCATGGGCGGCAAGCCATTCAACTTCAGCCGGGTCACTCAGCCCAAGGGTTGAGGCGGGTCTCCAAAAGCTTGCGGTTCCTGTTCACCAGCCTCCCATTAGCACCCGGCTTCAGCCGGGTGTGTGGCAAGCGTCCGAATCCCAGCCGTTTTAACGGCTTTTCCGCCCGTTGAGAAAGCCGCTGAAGCGGCTGCGTTGGCGGACGCACGCTGAACCTGCACCCGGACCGCCGTTACCAGCGAGTCGCGAAAAAAATGAACACGCCAATGAACGCGAGCGCGCCAAGGAACACGAGCAGCCATGTCCCCAGCCCGGTTCGGTCTTTCTCGCTCGGGTCGTCGTAAGGCACGTTGGGCATAGTGGTCTTCAGTTGTCCGAGCCCATTTTGCTATGGTTTTCGAGCCCGGCATCGTCGGGCAGACTGTCAGTTTGGCATCCGGCCAACAAGTCCAAAGAAGCGAGCCGCGCAGTTGCGCACAGCCGTATCTCCTCGGCGGTTGCATTTCACACCGGACGTGAATTGTCCTTTCCCAGCACCAGTCTCATTTTCCGCGCTCTTGATGAGCCTCATGCGCCCAACCAGCCTCACCTTCGCCCTGCTGCTGCTCTGCCTCCTGGCCGGGCCGGTCGCGCTGCGGACAGCTGCCGCCGAGCTTTCCCGTGAACACCTGGAGTTCTTCGAGAAGAAGATTCGTCCCGTGCTCGTCGAGCGCTGCTACGAGTGCCATAGCGCAGCGGCGAAGAAGGTGAAGGGCGGGCTCGCCCTGGACACCCGCGATGGCCTGCTCAAGGGCGGCGAAGCCGGCCTCGCCGTCGTGCCCGGCGACCCCGAGAAGTCCAAGCTCATCGAGGCCGTCCGCTACCAGAACCGCGACCTGCAGATGCCCCCGAAGAACGCCCTCTCGCCCGAGCAGGTGCGCGACCTGGAGCAATGGGTCAAACTCGGCGCGCCCGACCCGCGCGTGGAGACCGCCGCCCAGCCCACCGGCAAGCGTGGCCTCACTTTGGAAGAAGGCCGCCAATTCTGGGCCTTCCAGCCACTGGCGAATCCGACGCCCCCTTCCATCGCCAATCGCCAGTCGCCAGTCGCCAATCCGGTGGACGCCTTCATCAACGCCAAACTCGCCGAGAAGAAGCTCACCGCCGCCCCGCCTGCCGACCCTCGGGTCTTCATCCGCCGCGCCACCTTCGACCTTACCGGTCTGCCGCCGACGCCCGAGGAAACCGAAGCGTTCGTCCGCGAGTGTTCCTCAATCGGCAATCGGCAATCGGCAATCGGCAATCTCATTGACCGTCTCCTGAACTCCCCCGCCTACGGCGAACGCTGGGGCCGCCACTGGCTCGATGTGGCGCGCTACGCGGACTCCAACGGTCTCGACGAAAATGTGGCCTTCGGCAACGCCTGGCGCTACCGCGACTACGTGGTCAACGCCTTCAACGCGGACAAACCCTTTAACCGCTTCGTGCAGGAGCAGATCGCGGGCGACCTGCTCCCCGCCGATGGGCTGCCGCAACGGCACGAGCAGTTGACCGCGCTGGGCTTCCTCAGCATCGGCCCGAAGCTGCTCGCCGAACCGGACAAGGTGAAGCTGGAGATGGATTTGATCGACGAGCAGATCGAGACCTTGGGCCGCGCCTTCCTCGGCATGACCTTCGGCTGCGCCCGCTGCCACGATCATAAGTTCGACCCCGTGCCCACGGCCGACTACTACGCCATGGCCGCCATCTTCAAAAGCACGCGCACGATGGACGACCTCAAGACCATCGCCAAGTGGCATGAGCCCGAAGTCGCCACGCCTGCCGAGCGCGCCGTGGTGGAGGCGCATCAGAAAAAAGTGGCCGATCAAAAGGCGGTCATCGCGAAGCTGGTGGCGACCGCGAACAAGTCCCTCGTCACGGACAAGGGCCTGAAGGAAGTGCCCAAGAATCCCGAGACCCAGTATCCGACGAACACGGTCGCGGAACTGAAGCAGCTCCGGGCCGACCTCAAGAAGCTGGAGGACGCTGCGCCCGAAATGCCCAGCACCATGGGCGTGATGGATGCCACCAACATCGTGCAGACCTTGCCCGTCCACATCCGGGGCAGCCACCTCACCCTCGGCAAGCCCATCCCACGCGGCTTCCCGCAGGTGATGCAAGTCGCGAGCCTCCGCACCGAACTGCCGGAAAAGCAGAGCGGCCGGCTCGAGCTTGCGCAGTGGCTCGCCAACCCGGACCACCCGCTCACCGCCCGCGTGATGGTGAACCGTATCTGGCGCTGGCACTTCGGCCAGGGCCTCGTCGGCAGCACCGACAACTTCGGCGTGCTCGGCGACCGCCCCTCCCATCCCGAACTCCTCGACTGGCTCGCGCGCAAATTCATCGCGGAAGGCTGGAGTGTGAAAGCGATGCACCGCCTGATCATGGCGAGCGCCGTGTATCAGCGCGGGGCGAAGGTTGAAGGGTTGAAGGGTTCAAAAGTTGAAGGGGGCCGAACCGCCGTCCTCGCCGCCTCTTCAACCCTTCAACCTTTCAACCCTTCAACCATTGACCCCGACAACCGTCTGCTCTCCCACTTCCCCATCCGCCGCCTCGAAGCCGAAGAAATCCGCGATGCCGTCCACCTGGTCGCCGGCTCGCTCGACCGCACCATGGGCGGCAAGACCATCCCCGTGAAGAACCGCGAGTTCTTCTTCAACCACACGTCGAAAGACGCGACCACCTACGACAGCCCGCGCCGCGCGCTCTACCTCCCGGTCGTGCGCAATAACGTCTATGACCTCTTCGAGCAGTTCGACTTCCCTGACCCCGCCGTGCCCAACGGCAACCGCAACGCCACCGTCGTCGCTCCCCAGGCGCTCCTGATGATGAACAGCGGGCTGGTGGCGAAGGCAGCCGAGCAGTTTGCCGCCGTGCTGCTCGCCTCCGCCAGCGACGACACCCGTCGCATCGAACTCGCCTACCAAAAAGCCTACGCCCGTCCGCCCACCGCCAAGGAACTCGCCCGCGCCAGAAAGTTCCTCACCGAGTTCACCGCGTCCCCCTCCGCCGACGCCGGCAAGCCCTCGCCCGCCTGGAGCGTCTTCTGCCAGTCCCTGCTCGCGGCGAACGAGTTCATCTATTTGAACTGAGCCATGGCGCGCAGGTCGGCGTGGCGCGCGGCGTTCACGCCGCTTCACCGTGCATCCTGCTTTGGTGTTCCCACGCCCTGCTGCGTTCGAACGGTGAAGCGGCATAAATGCCGCGCTCCTCTCGCATCGGCAACCTTGCCGGTTGAACCCGCCCGCCTTTCCCCGCACACTCGCGTCATGCTCAAGCTCACCCGCCTGCTGACGCTTTGCTTGCTGACCGCGTCTGCATTCCTGGCCTCTGCCGCCACCAAGCGTCCGAACGTCCTCTTCATCCTCACGGACGACCAGCGCTGGGACGCCCTCGGCCTCGCGGGCAACCCGCACCTCAAGACGCCCAACATCGACCGGCTCGGCAAGGAGGGCGTCTATTTCAAGAACACCTTCTGCACCACGTCCCTCTGCTCGCCCAGCC
>CAZOCL010000561.1:0-3613 GCA_964578245.1 uncultured Klebsiella sp.
GAAGGGAAAGGGAGCGAATCTGCCCTTCGCTCCTCATTGGCTACGACCGATTATCATTCAGAGTGGGCATAAGGAATCTTTGTGGCCCAGTTCCGGGCGGCAAGATGCCGCCCTCTACGGCAGGCGGGACGCCTGCCGCCACGGTTACATCACCCGCAGGCTCGCGAGGCGGGCTTTGAGCAGGTAGCTCAACGCCTTCACGCTGAGTTCCACGAACACAAACGGCTTGGCAATGAGGTCGTTGGCCCCGCTGAGCGTCGAGCGTGCGCGGCTTTGGAAGTCACTCATGCCGGTGACGAAGACCACCGGCGTGTCCTTGTAGTTCGGCTGCGCGCGCAGCTTGGTGCACAGCTCGTAGCCGGTCATGCCCGGCATGTCCACGTCCAGCACGATGAGATCGAAGTGGGTCTCGCGGGCCATGAGCAGCGCGGCGGCACCATTCTCGCACGCGATGCCGCGCACGCCGGCCTTTTCGATGGAGAGCATCACGGCTTTGCGCGAGATCTCCTCGTCGTCCACGGCGAGCACCGCCGGGTCGAAATTCGTGAGGTGGGGCAGGGTGGCCGCCTTCTCGAGCAGGGTGGAGATAAAGAACAGCGTCTGCGTGGAGGTGCGGGTGGTGGAGACGTTGATGTTCCCGGGCTTGTCGTGCATCTCCTTGAGCAGCGCCTCGTAGGCGGCGGAAATGCGCGCGATGATGTCCGAGCCGACGAGTCCTGCGCTGCCGGTCAGCGCGTGGATGTGCCGGTAAAGCTCGCCCGCCGCGGCGATCTTGGCGGTGCGGTCCTCCGTCTTGATGAAGGTCTGGTGCAGGTCGCGGATGGACTGGTTGAACTGCGGCACGCTGGCGAGAAACTGCCGGCGTTGCTCAGCCTGGAAGGCGTCGTCCTCGCTGGCGGACGGTGCTGCCGGAGTGGAAGACCGGGGTGCGGGAGCGGCCGGTTTCGGCTGCTCAGCCTCCATCTGGGCGAGCAGTTCATGGATCGTTTCCGTGAGCTTCTTCGGGCTGGTGTTCGACTTGGTCAGGACCGTTGTCGCGCCTGCCTTCCACGCCGAATCAATGACCGTGGTCATGTAGGCGTTGGAGAAGACGATGATGGGGATGCGCGCGAACTCCGGCAGCGCCCGCGCCCGGGTCAGGATGTCCAGCCCGTTCAGCTTCGGGAGCATCAAGTCCAGCAGGACGATGTCCGGCTGAAAGGCCAGCATGCGTTCCCAACCGGTTTGTCCATCCTCCGCGACTTCAACATTGAAGCCTTCGACCGCGAATTTTTTCGAGTAGATGCTGCCGATGATGCGGTCGTCTTCGATGATCAGGAGTTTCCTCATGCGCTGTGGGGGCGGCCGCGTCAGCGCTTAAGCTGCTTTTCCAGGAAAGCCTTGATGCGCGTAAACTCGCGGCTCACGATTTCCAGCTCCGTCATCGCGCCTTCAAGCTGGCCGGCGTCCCCCATGCGCTCCAGCGCGCGCAGGGCCGGGACCACGCCCTCCATGCCGCAGGTCGCGTTGGCCCCGGCGGCGCTGTGGGCGACGCGCCGGACTTCGGTGGCGTTGCCCGTGTTGATGGCGGTGCGGATGATCTCGATCTGCCCGGCGGTCTGGGTGAGGTAAAGCTCCACCAACTCGGCCAGGCCGTCGTCACCGCCGGCCAGGTCGGTGAGTTTGGCGATGTCCACAGGCGGAACTTCTTCGGGGGTGTTGGCTGGGCTGGTCATGACAGGGGTGACGTCGGGCAGGCCAGTCTTCGGCCTGCGGGTGAAGGAGGTGGTTTCGCTGGTTTTGGCCGCCGGTGCGGGTGCTGGGGCCGGTGCGGGAGCGGAAGCGGGAGGAGTCGGCACCGGTGCCGGCGGAGGTGTGGGCGGGGCGGTGCGGACCAGGGACTTGCCCCACTTTTCAATCATCCCGCGCAGGGCGTCGGGGCGGACGGGCTTGGGCAGGTAGTCATCCATCCCGGCGGCCATGCAGCGCTCGCGGTCGCCGACCATCGCATTGGCGGTCATGGCGATGATGACGTGCCGCTGCATGCGGGCGCTGCCGGGCACCTGCTCGAACTCACGGATGCGGCGGGTGGCCTGCAGGCCGTCCATCTCGGGCATCTGCACGTCCATGAAGATCACGTCGTAAGGCCGGGTGGAAACGGCGGCCACGGCCTCGGCCCCGTTGTGCGCCACGTCGGCGAGGTAGCCGAACTGCTGGAGCAGGCGCAGCGCGACCTTTTGGTTCACGGCATTGTCCTCAGCGAGAAGGAAGCGCAGGGGGAAGCGGTCGGCGAGTGTGCCTTCGGGCGGCTTGGCGGCGGCTTTTTGCTCGGCCGGTGCGCCAGAGACCGCCTTGATGAGCGCGTCGCGAAGCTGGCCGTGCTTGACCGGTTTGGAGAGGCACGCGGCGAAGTTGCCGCCGGTGGCCTCCAGGTCGTCCTTGCGGTCGGCCAGTGAGGTGAGCAGCACCAGCGGGGCTTTCTCCAGGCCGCCGAAACGCCGGATCTCCTTGCCCAGCGCCACGCCGTTCATCTCCGGGAGATTCCGGTCAATCACCGCGAGCTGGAAGCGTCCGCCGCCCTGGATCCACTCCAGCGCCTCGGATGAACTGCTGGCTTCCTTGACGTTCAGCCCCCAGCGGCCGAACTGGGAAGCGAGCGAATGCCGCTGCGTCGTGTTCTTGTCCACGAGCAGCGTGGTTAGCCCGCGCAACTGCGGTGGAACCTCCGGCGCAGTGCGGCCTGGAGCCGGCTGCACGGAAACCGTGAAGTGGAACGTGGAGCCGCGGCCCGCCGAGCTGGTCACCCACATGGTGCCGCCCATGAGCTGCGCGAGGTTCTTGCTGATGGCCAGGCCCAGCCCGGTGCCGCCGTAGTGCCGGGTCGTGGAGGTGTCCACCTGGCTGAACGACTTGAACAACTGGTCCAGCTTGTCATCAGGGATGCCGATGCCGGTGTCCCGCACCGAGAACTTGAGCATGACGGGCAGGCCGAAGCTTTGCGCCTGGGCGTCCGCGCATTCCTCACCTTTGGCGTGCATGACGTGCACGGCCACCTCGCCCTTGTGCGTGAACTTGACCGCGTTGCCGATGAGGTTGACGAGGATCTGCCGGGCGCGGGTGACATCCCCCACGACCATCTCCGGCACGTCGTCGTCCATCTGGCTGACGAGGTCCAGGCCCTTTTGAGCAGCGTTGGCGGCGAGCAGGTCGAGGGCGTCTTCGACGCATTCGCGGAGGTTGAAGGGCTGCGTTTCCAGCGTGAGTTTGCCGGACTCGATCTTCGAGAAGTCGAGGATGTCGTTGATGATCGCGAGCAGGGCGTTGCCGGAGTTGCGGATCGTCTCGGTGAATTCGCGCTGCTCCGCATTGAGCTTGGTCTCCAGCAGCAGGCCGGTCATCGCGATGACGCCGTTCATCGGCGTGCGGATCTCGTGGCTCATGTTCGCCAGGAATTCCGACTTGGCGCGGGCGGCCGCTTCGGCGGCGGTGCGGGCGGCGTCCAGCTCGCGGTTGGCGCGGGCCAGTTCGTTCTGCAGGCGGTTGGCGGCGAGGGTGGAATTTACCCGGGCGCGCAGCTCAGCGATGTCGAAGGGCTTGGTGACGTAGTCCACCGCCCCCTGGCGGAAGGCCTGGA
>CAZOCL010000562.1:0-3608 GCA_964578245.1 uncultured Klebsiella sp.
GGCTTCGCGGTGGGCTGGATGTTCGACAACTCCGGCCTCTTCATCGGCATGGACAAGGAGGACGAAGTCACGCGCGGGCTGATCCGCATGGGCCTCTTCATCAGCTTCGGCTACATCGGCATGATCATGGCGATGCGCAGCAACAAGGAGGACTTTTCCCTCATCATCCCGTATGTGCGCTTCTCCCGGGAGAACCAGCCCGACAACCTCCTCATGCTCGACACCAGCGTCATCATTGACGGCCGCATCGCCGACCTGATTGACGCACGGTTTCTGGAGGGCATCGTCGTGGTGCCGCGTTTTGTGCTCAAGGAACTGCAAATCATCGCCGACTCGCCGGACCCCCTCCGCCGGGCACGCGGTCGCCGCGGCCTGGACATGCTCGCCCGCCTCCAGCGGAACAAGGCCAACGAAGTGAAAATCCACGACGCCGAGGTGCTGGAGGAGACGGAGACCGACGCGAAACTCATCCGCCTGGCCAAGTCCCTGAGCGCCTGCCTCTACACGAACGACCATAACCTCGGCAAAATCGCCGAGCTGCAGTCCGTCAAATACGTCAACCTGAACGAACTCGCCGCCGCGTTGAAGCCGGTGATCCTGCCCGGGGAAGTGTTTCCGCTGAAGATCGTTCGCGAAGGCAAGGACAAGGGCCAGGGCGTGGGCTACCTGAGTGACGGCACGCTCGTCGTGGTGAACAACGCGCAGAAATACATGGGCCAGCAGATCGAGGTGCAGGTCATCAGTCTGCTCCAGAACAGCACCGGCACCATGGTCTTCGCCGATCCGAAAGTGGTGCCGGGAACGGCCCCGGCCCACGCCCACGCCGCCTGACCTATGGAACTCGTCACCGTCTTCACCGCCTTCAATTCCGCCGAAGCGCAACTGGTGCGGTCACGCCTGGAAGCCGCCGGCCTTCGGGCGTTCATCCGGGATGAGTTGTCCGCGCTGAGCATAGAGGGTTACGCGGTGGCGGCGGGAGGCATCAGCGTGCAGGTGCCGGATGTGGAAGCAGAGGAGGCGCTGGCCTTGGTGCGGGATGATGGCAGCGGGGGCGAGGGGAAGGCGCAGGATTAAGATTAGGAGCAGGACGTCTTTCGGTTGCCACCGTCCCGCTTGCTCTTAATCCTAATCCTAATCTTAATCTCCGCCGCGTGAACTACCGCCTCCGCCCAGTCCTGACCCAGCTCCGCCGCGTTCTCTCCGCTGACGAACTCCATGTGGACGACACCACGCGCCAGGCCCATGCGGGCGACAAGTGGTTCGCCAGCAACCCGCCGGATATTGTCGCGCTGCCCAAGACGCCCGAGGGCGTCGCGGCTGTGTTGCGCATCGCGAACGAACACCGTGTGCCCGTGACGCCGCGGGGTGCCGGTTACGGGTATGTGGGCGGCTGCGTGCCGGTGCAGGGCGGCATCGCCCTCTCAGTGGCACGCATGAACCGCATCAAGGAGATCAACCCGCGTGACTTTGTGGCGGTTGTCGAGCCGGGCGTCATCACCGCCAAGCTCCAGGCTGCCGCCGAGAAGCGCGGCCTCTACTACCCCCCCGACCCCGCCAGCCGCGCCGACTGCTCGCTGGGCGGCAACATCGCCACCAACGCAGGCGGGCCGCGCTGCCTCAAATACGGTGTCACCCGCGATTACGTGCTCGGCCTGCAAGTGGCGCTCGCTGATGGCCGCCTCGTCCGCCTTGGTAGCCGGTGCCACAAGAACAAGACGGGGTTCGATCTGCATCGCGTCTTCGTCGGTTCCGAAGGACTGCTGGGCATCGTGACGGAGGCGACGCTGAAGCTGCTGCCGTTGCCGCCCTACCGGGCATTGCTCGGAGTGGGATTCGACACCACGCGCGGCGCGGCGCGTTCGCTCGCGGCCATCTTCAAGGCCGGTTATCTGCCCTGCGCGCTGGAGATCGCCGATGAGTTCACGCTCGCCGCCGCTTACAAGCGCACCAAGAGCGAGCAACTCGCCGGGTGCCGCGCAATGCTCTTCGTGGAGCTGGACGGACAGGAGCGGTCCGTGCGCGAGGAACTGGCGGACGTGGAGAAGCTGGTCGCCGCGCAGAAGCCGGTCTTCGTGAACCGCGCCTTCGGGGGGCAGGCTGTGGAGTCGCTCTGGGGTCTCCGGCGTGAGTTCAGCTACAGCCTGCGCGACACGGGGCTGACCAAGCTCAACGAGGACATCACCGTGCCGCGCGGGCGGCTGGAGGAGCTGTTCCGTTTCGCCGCGAGATTGCAGAAGCAGCATGGCCTGCCCATCGCCTGCTTCGGTCACGCAGGCGACGGGAACATCCACGTCAACGTGATGGTGGACTACACCCAGCCGGACGCCCGCCCCCGCGCCGACGCCGCGCTCGACGACCTCTTCAAGCAGATCCTGGCCTGGGGTGGCGTCATCACCGGCGAGCACGGCATCGGCCTCGCGAAGAAGCCGTGGTGGACGCTCGCCGCGAACGAGGACGTGCGGCAGCTCCACCGCGCGGTGAAGCGGGCGCTCGATCCGAAGGGGATACTGAACCCGGGCAAGTTCGTGTGAGCGCTGGAAAGAAATTCCAAAATCCAAATCTCAAACTCCAAACAAGCTTCAAAGTCCAAATTCCAACGGTCATAGTTCTCTTGTTTGAAAGCATTCCCTGCTCTCGTTCATATCGGCCAGCAGGAACACCGCCATTTGAGATTTGGAATTTGGAATTTCTTTGGAGCTTGGACTTTGGGCTTTGGAATTTCAGCGAATGAAGAAGGTGAACAGCCAAGTCCGCCGCCGCAAAGGTTCCCCGAACTTTTTACTCCCGTCCGCCGTCCAACCTCGCCACAATCCAACCATGCACATGACCACCCGCTTCACCCGCCGCTCCTTCGCCTACGCCGCTTGCGCGCTCGCGCTCGGAGCCGTGGTTTCCGCCCAGGCCGCTGGCAAGGGTTTCACCGCTGACCAGTCCGCCACCGGCGTGGTGGTCAAGTATGACGGCCAGCCCTTCGCCGAATACGTCCTCGGCCAGGCCAACAAGCCGTATCTCTTCCCGGTCTTCGGCCCGACCGGCAAGTCCATGACCCGCGCCTTCCCGATGCAGCAGGTCGAGAGCGAGGCCAAGGGCAAATACCAGGACCACTATCACCACCGCGGCATTGTGTTCGGCCACCAGGACATCAATGGCTTCGACTCCTGGATGGAGCGCGGCAGCGCCACTGGCGACACGCCGGATGACAAGCTCAACGAGAAGCAAAAGACCGCGCTCGCCAAGGCCATGACCAAGCTCGGGTTCATCAAGCACCTCGCGTTCAAGGAAGTGAAGGCCGATGCGAAACAGGCGGTCATCGTGAGCGAGAACGTTTACGAAAACGCGAAGGGCGAGAAGTCCGTCACCGAGATCCGCACGTTGACCTTCCGCGTCGAGGGCGATACGCGCTCGATTGACTGGGATCAGGAGTTCATTGCGAAGAACGGCGAAGTGACCTTCGGCGACGCCAAGGACGCCGGCCTGAGCATCCGCGTCCCCTACACCATGGCCGTGGACTCAAAGATGGGCGGCCACATCGTCACCAGCACCGGCATCACGGACAAGGATGCCTGGAGCAAGCGCGCCCCGTGGGTGGACTACTCCGGCCCCGTGGA
>CAZOCL010000563.1:0-3605 GCA_964578245.1 uncultured Klebsiella sp.
GCCATGCTCACCGGCTGCGCGCAGGACCTGATCTTCAGCGACGTGAACGTGGACACCGTCGAGGTGCTGTCGCGCAACGGCTGTGAGGTTGTCACTCCGCCCGAGCAGCATTGTTGCGGCTCCCTGCACGCGCACAACGGCGAGTGGGAACTCGCCCAGCGCCTCGCCCGCCGGAACATTGACCAGTTCCCGCCCGACCAGTTCGACGCCATCATCACCAACGCGGGCGGCTGTGGTTCGCACCTCAAGCACTACGCCAAGCTGCTCAAAGGCGATCTCGTTTACGAGAGCCGCGCCCACGAGTGGGATTACAAGGTGAAGGACATTCACGAGTGGCTCGCCCAGATCGGCCTCACGCCGCCGAAGCCTCCGGCGGAATGCGGAACGCGGAACGCGGAATGCGGAATCAAGACCGGTGCTCCGTCCGCCAACGGTCGGCAACCCGGAACTCCAAACTCCAAACCCGAAACCGTGGTGACCTACCACGAGTCCTGCCACCTCTGCCACGGCCAGAAGATCACCGCCCAGCCCCGTGCGCTGCTCAAAGCCATCCCCGGCGTGAAGCTCGTGGAACTGCCTGAGAGCAACTGGTGCTGCGGCAGTGCAGGCATCTACAACCTCACGCAGCCCGAGATGGCCAACCAGCTACTCGAACGCAAGATGAAGCACATCCGCTCGACGAAGGCGGAGGTCATCGCCACCGGCAACCCCGGCTGCCTGCTCCAGATCGTCAACGGTGCGAAGCAGGAAGGCCTGAACCTCCGCACGGCGCATCCGGTCACGCTGCTGGCGGAGGCGTATCGGAGGGAATGAAGATCCAACGCTCCAAGCTCTCTGATTCCTTCAGAACTCTCTTCCAAAACAGCACCCCGTGAGCACGATTCAGTTGCCGCCGGACCTCGAACAGTTCCTTCGTGAACAGAAACAACTTCACTACGAACCTATAAAATGTGAAGTCGGAAAGGTCTCGTTAGAGTGGCTGGAAGACCTTGAAGTTACTTCGGCACTAGTGGACTTGGAGGAGTCACCTCTCGCTGAGGCCGACCCGAATACCGGCAAACAGGGCCACTACGAGATTCCGTGCGTCTCCCTACTGTTTGACTGCCAACATTACTACCCTTGGGGAGTGCTCTGTTGGTTTCCGAACGAGCAGCAGTTTGGGACAGTTGATATTGACCACGCCGACATCTTCATGTTCGGCGCAGAGGTCAAATGGTCCAACATCGTCAGCGATCCGGTGCGGTGGCTGAACTACCAGTGGCGTGAAAAAGAGCGCTGCTATTTCACACCGTATCCTCGTTATCCCTTCATCGAGACAAAAAATCTTTCTCAGCAGAACGACACCGATACCGCGCTTCGGGAGGCTCGTGTTCGCTACGAACTAATGAAGCAGAAGTATGTGAAGAGAGGAGTATCTGGCGAGACCGAACAGTTGGGATACATCTGTGCTGAGATTAAGGCCATTGAGTTCACTCGGAACCTACCACAACCCGAAGTTTCAAAACCCGCTCCCCAGTCAGCGGCCCTCGAAAGTCCGCAGGAGATCAATTTTTCCGACCTTGGAGCGATTCTGGAGCAGGCCTTGGAAAAAGCAGAGTCTGCGAGGTCTGCCGCCCCGCCTGCGCAGCAAGAATTGATTGATGCGAAGCTCAAGGCTCTCCGTGCACAAGTCGAGGCGTTCAAGCAGAAGAATCGCAAGGCGTGAAAGTCCACCATCCTCATGCGCACCCAAGCTGAAATCTCCTCTCTCCTCACCAATCCCGTCGTCATCGCGATCGTCCGCACGCAGCAGGAGCAGGTCAGGCGGCTTGCCCGCGAGGGGCGGCGGGTGTAAAGGATTCCCATGCAGACAAGCATTGACCTGGATGAGGAGCTGCTCGGCGAGGTGACGCGAGCCAGGAAACTGGTGAACGTGTCGGAAGACGCGGTCATCCGTATGGCCCTCCGCGCCGGTCTGCCGCTGGTGACGAACCGGGGCCAAGTCCACCGGCCAGAGGGTTACTTCGCAGACGCCTACCCGCAGGCTGACGAACGCCTTGCTTTGGAGGAAGCGATGGCGGAGCAGCCCCAGCCGCCCGACCGATGACTGTTCGGCAGTTCGAAGTGTGGAAATGCCAGCCCGCAGGATTTGAGCGGGCACATTGGTTTGTCATCGTCAGTGGCTCGGAGCGTTGCGCGGCAGAGCGCCAGCGGATGGTCAACGGCCTGGCCTGCTTCAGCCTGCGCGGCGAACCGAGCAAGACTGACGTGCGCTTGAATGGTGCGGATGGCTTCGATGCCCCGACCGTGTGCCAGTGCGATTTCGTCTTTGCACTGCCGAAGGACAAGCTTCACGAAGGCCGCAGCTCCGTGAGTTGGGAGCGGCAGCAGCAAATCAAGGCCAAGCTCAAAGAGGTCTGGCGGTTCTAACTCTCATGCGCACCCAAGCTGAAATCTCCTCCCTCCTCACCAACCCCGGCGTCATCGCGGTCGTCCGCACACAGCAGCCGGAGCAGGTGCTGCCGCTTTGCGCCGCGCTCGTGGACGGCGGCCTCACCGCGCTGGAAATCACCTTCACCGTGCCCAATGCCTGCGAGGTGGTCGCCGCCGTGGTGCGCGAGTTTGGTGGGCGAGCCACGGTCGGTGTCGGCACGGTGCTGACAGCGTTCCAGGTCAAGTCCGCGCTGGATGCGGGCGCGGAGTTCTTCGTCACGCCCATCTGCCGGCCGGAGCTGGTGCCGCTGGCGCACACGGCGGGGCGGCCCATCATGCTCGGGGCTTACACGCCCACCGAGGCGCAGCTGGCGCACGAGGCGGGGGCGGACTTTGTGAAGCTCTTCCCGGCGGACAACCACGGCCCGAAAGGTGTCCGCGCCTTCCGCGCGCCGCTGCCGCACCTGCGCATCGTCCCCACCGGCGGCGTCACGCTGGCCAACGCGGGCGAGTTCATCAAGGCCGGCTGTGTGGCCCTCGGCGTCGGCAGCACGCTGCTCACGGCGGAAATCATGGCGAAGAGCGACTGGACCGCCTTGCAGAAGCTGGCGGCGGATTTCGTGGCCGCAGTGAAGGCGTCGCGCTGACCCACGCAGGAGACGACGTGAGGAGTCCCTGACTTCGCTGCCGTCCTCGCGATGGTTGACGACGTGGGAAAAGCCACAGACTCGTTACCTCGTCGCCTACTTCGCGACGGGCATCACCGGAGTTTGGCTGGCGAGCAGTCCGTTCACCGCGCTGGTCACAGGAGCGGCGACTTCGCCGAAAATGTCTTCTCCAGTCGCCACCGGCAGGCGGAGCGTGGCACTGGAGGAGTCTAGGAAGCCGCCGAGCGTGCGCTGGGAGTAGAGCAGCAGCCCTTGTCGCAACGGGAGCGAATACTGGGCGAGGAACACGCCGAAAACGAGCGTGTGCCAGCCGTGTGCCTCGGCATTCTCCACCGCATGCAGGTAGCGCTGCACCAGGCGCTGGTCCCGGAGCGGGCGGAGCTTGCTGAGCTGGCGGCGGCCCACGGCGGCACTGGCCGTGCGGAACTCGCGCAGGCGGGCATCTGCTCCTAGTGCACGGTCGAGGGCGATGAGTTCGCGGAGTTCGCCCCGGCAGGCGTGGCCGTGCGCGGCGAGGATGGCGGG
>CAZOCL010000564.1:0-3562 GCA_964578245.1 uncultured Klebsiella sp.
GCGTGCCCTCGCGGGACATTCTCAAGGTGCTGCGTGAGGAGCAGAACCTGAACTATGACCACCACGAGGTGTCGGTCGAGAAGGAGCATGCCTTCCTGCCGTTCGTGCCCACCGTGAAGGGCATTGATGAGGTGATCGCCATCGCGCGCGAGCACCACGGCAAGCTGCCGATGGCCGTGGCCTCCGGTGGCAAGAAACGCATCGTGGAGCAGGTGCTGGAACACCTCCAGATCCGCCACTGGTTTGCGGCCGTGGTGACGAGCGAAGACGTGATCCGCCAGAAGCCCGAGCCGGACATCTTCCTCGAAGCCGCCCGCCGGCTGGGCGTGGAGCCGCAGTTTTGCCGGGGCTATGAGGACACTGACCTGGGCATGAATGCCATCCGCGCGGCCGGCATGGAGGCGGTGGATGTGCGGACGTTCGTGAGCACGGTGCGGTGGTGACGGCGACTGCACGAATAGTTTGAAAATGAAGGCGTGCCCGGCCTCGGGCCGGTGCGTCGGATCAAGTGCAGTCCGGAGATCGTTGGAGCACCCCTCTCCCCGCTAGTGCCTCACGGGGCGAGGGAGATGGAGGTGCGTCGTGCTTAGGCAGGTGGTCGCAAACTCGAGGGGGCTGCGGCCTCGGTTTTCTCCGTGAACCAGAGAGGGTCAGAAAGATGGGGTCAGAAACATGGGAAGGAGCCTGATACCAATGCCCAATGCAAGTCGGAGCCTGCCGCCGGAACGTCACCCCTCACCCCAACCCTCTCCCCTCCTCTGAGGAGGGGAGAGGGAGCAGAGGTGCGTCGCGCTTCTTGTCATCGGTGCCAGTCCGCTTTCGATCTCAGTTCACTTCGGCACCGTGAGCATCTGTCGCGCGCGGTCGATGCGCATCTGGAAGACGCTCCGGCGCGCGGGAAACATCTCCTGCAGCCGCTGGTAGATCGCAATCGCGCCCGTCCAGTCCCGTTGTTCTTCCCGCAGCCGGGCCAGGCTGACCCCCGCCTCGTGAACCGAGTTGAGGTCTGGGGCCTCCTCTGGGCGCAGGTTCTTTAGATAGAGCAGGTTGCTCCAGTGGTCGGCAGCATCCTTGGTCCGGCCTTGCTTCTCACGTGCATCGCCCAGGGCGAGTTCGGAGCGGCTGCGCACCACGGCGTCAGCACCGGGCCAGGTCATGGCCTTCTGATACGCCTCGGCGGCAAGGTCGAGCTGCTTGGGGTCCTTGTCCCGGCCGGCGCGTTGTAGCAGGCAATCACCGATGCGGGCCACGGCCAGCGGAGCGAGGCGGTTGGTGGCGAAGTTGTTCGTGATCCGGCTGAACGCGATGATCGCGTCACCATAGGGATCGGTGGCGATGAGCACGCGGTCCTGCGCCGCGTTGAGGTAGGTGTCGCCCAGCGCGAAGAACGCTTCCGCCTGGATGGACTTGGGCACGCGATCGTCGTTGAGCAGCGCGACGAAGTAATTGGTCGCGTCGCGGTAGGACTGGCGCAGGAACGCCGCCCGCCCCGCGTCCATCTGCGCATCATACCGGAGATCACTGGCGGCCCAGCGGGGGTTCTGGAAGAGCAGTTGATAGCTCGCCTCGGCCTTGTCGTATTGGCCCTGGTTGAAGAAGAAGTGGCCCACCAGGAGCTGGGCCAGCGGTGCGTTCGTGTGGGCGGGAAAGCGGGCGACGAAGTTGGTGTAGAGCTGGAAGGCGTTGGTCGCCAGCCCGGCGCGGTCGCTGAAATAGGCGCGCTCGAATTCCACGTCCGCGATCGCCGCGTTGGTGGGGAAGAGCCGCACCCACTCGTCCAGCCGGCGCACGGTGTTCGTCCAGTCAAACTCCTGCCGGTAGGTGCCGGCGATGGCGAGGTGGACCTGGGGCGCGTTGGTGGACTTGGGGAAGCGGTCGAGCAGCAGTTGAAACTTCGTCCGCGCCTCGCCCGGCTTGTCCATGCGGTTCAGCTCCGCGCCGTAGCGGAGCAACGCGCGGTCACTGAAATAGCTGTCGGGAAACCAGTTGAGGATCTTCGCCACGGCATCATCGGCCACCGTGAGGTTGGTCACCGAGATGGCCGCGCTCATCTGCTGATACAGCGCCTGGTCGAAATACGTGTTCTTCACGTGGGGAAGGTCGCCGTATTGCTCCACCACGAGCGCGAAATTCTGCATCGCGTTGGTGTAGTCCTTGAGCATCGCCTGGGACTCGCCCAGTTTGAACCGCGCCACGGCCTGGTCCTCGGATTTGGGGAGCAGCTTCACCGCCGCGCCGAAGTCCGCCGCCGCCTCGGCCGGCCGCACCTGGTGCCAGTAGCACCAGCCGCGCTGCAGGTGCGCGCGCCCCGCGAACTGGCTGTTGGTGTAGTTCTGGAGGACGTAGCTGAGGTTCGTGACCGCCAAGGCGAGCAGGTTGGTCTGCGTCGGGCCGTTGGTGCCGCCGGCCAGTCCGTGGAACTCCCTCACCCGCAGCTCGCCCAGCGTGAGCTGGGCAATGTCCAGCGACGGGTCGCGCGGATACTCCGCGGTGAAGGCCTCCAGCATCGTGATCGTCTCGGCGTGCTTGTTTTGCCGGCGGTTCAGCTCCACTGACTTGGCGAGCGCGAGCCGGCGGAGTTCCGGCGGCGCGTTCGTGGTGAAGTTGTTGGTGAACGAACTCACCGCCGCCGCCTGCTCGCCGAGCTGTTCCAGCACCGATCCTTGCAGGGCAAAGGATTCGGCCAGTTGCGGCTGCGTGTTGATGGCGCTGGCCAGGCGGACCAGGTTCGTTGCGACGTTCAATGCCTCCGAACCCCGGCGCGCTTGAAAGAGCACGCGACCCAGCAGGAAGTCCCGCGTCCATTGCAACTCGGGCCCCAGCCGCCGGTCGGCCAGGCTGCGCGCGGCCTGTTCTGCGGCGGGAAGTTCCTGCCCGGCCAGCAGGGCCTCGCCCAGCAGCAGCGTGCCGTTTACCACCAGACTGTTGGTGGGGGTGCTCTTCGCTGCCCGCTGGAACGCGCCATTGGGGTCACTGAGGAGAGACACGACCTTGGCGCGCTGGTTGCCGAGCTTGAACCGGGCCAGCGCCTCATGGTGCGCAGCCGTGAGCAGGTGCGGGGAGTTGGTAAAGTCGCGCACCACCAACGCATAGGTCTCGGCGGCCTTCGCAAAATGGCCGGCTTCGAAGTGCGCCTCGCCGAGGAGAAACTGATACTGGTCCGCGAGCTTGCCGGCCTGCGGGAGCCCGGCGGTGAGCAGGTCGATGGCGCCGGGGTAGTTCGTGCGCGCGTGCCGGGACTGGGCCTGCCGCAGCACGGCCTCGGCGCGAAATTCGGAACTGGGCCAGTTCTTGAGGAACTCGCCAAACTCGCGCTCCGCCCGCTCATGGTTGAGGTCCTGGAAGGCTTTCGCGGCGGCGGTGAAGTCGCGTTCTTCCAGCGGGTCGCTGAACTCAGCGGCACCCAGGTGCAGCCAGCCGGCGAAGAGCAGCAGGGCGCAGAGGAGGCGGGCGAGGGCGGGACTGTTTGGAGTCCGATGACGAGTCCCCTCGCCCCCATCGGGGGAGAGGGTTAGGGTGAGGGGGCGGGCGGAGGCAGGAGAGGAGGCAGCGAGGTATGCGC
>CAZOCL010000565.1:0-3549 GCA_964578245.1 uncultured Klebsiella sp.
TCCACGCCAAGGACACCGGTTCCGCCGACGTGCAAATCGCCCTGCTCACGCAGCGCATCAATCACCTGACCGAGCACCTGCAAGGGAACAAGAAGGATCACAGTTCCCGCCGGGGCCTGCTCATCATGGTCGGCCAGCGTCGCCGCCTGCTCGACTACCTCCACACCACGGATAACAACCGTTATCTGGCCATTACCAAGAAGCTCAAGCTTCGCAAGTAACCGCCGGGCTTTTCCATTTCGGAGCCGGGCGGCCTTTGCGGCGACGCCCTGCTTCGGCACACACCCATCCCGCCGCGAAGAATCCGGCCCGTCACCATGGGGAAATTTCATTCAACACCCGCCCGCCGGGTGCTCACTGAAGTTCCTCCCGGTGAACGGGCCGAAACACCAGTAAGAAACCATGTCAGTCAAAGTCACCGCCCAAGTCGGAGGGCAAACTCTTTCCATTGAGTCCGGCAAACTCGCCAAACAAGCCGATGGTGCCGTCACCGTCCAGCTCGGCGAAACCATCATCCTCACCGCCGCCGTCGCCGCCATCAAGGCCAAGGACGGACAGGAATTCTTCCCGCTCACCGTGGATTACCGTGAGAAGGCCGCCGCCTGCGGCAAGTTCCCCGGCAGCTACTTCAAGCGTGAAGGCCGCCCGACCGAGAAGGAAATTCTCACGATGCGCCTCACGGACCGGCCCATCCGCCCGCTCTTCCCCAAGGGCTGGTTCAACGAAGTCCAGGTCCAGTCCATCCTCCTCAGCGCGGATGGCGAGAACGACCCTGACATCCTGAGCATCCTCGGCGCGAGCGCGGCCCTGATGGTCAGCGACATCCCGTTCGCCGGGCCGCTCGGCGCGGTGCGCGTCGGTCGCGTTGGTGGCGAATTCATCGCCAACCCCACGCATTCGCAGATGGCCGAGAGCGATCTCGACCTCGTGTATGTCGGCAATGAAAAAGACGTGGTGATGATCGAAGGCGGAGCCGACGAGATCACCGAGGCGGACCTGAACGACGCCCTGCGCTTCGCCCACGAAGCCTGCCAGCCGCTCATCGTCGCCCAGAAGGAACTCGCCGCGCAGATCGGCAAGAAGAAGCGCGAAATCTCGCTGCTCATCGTCCCTGACGAAGTCCTCAAGGAAGCCAAGAAGCTCGCCGGTGACCGCATCGCCCCCGCGCTGCTCATCCCGGGCAAGCTCGCCCGTGAAGCCGCCTGCCGCGCCATTCAGGACGAGGTCGGCGTGAAGCTCGTCGAGAAATACGGGGCCGAGAAAGTGACCAAGTTCACCATCTCCCAGGCCTTCTACTACATCCAGAAGGAAGCCGCGCGTGAGATGATCATGACCAGCGGCAAGCGCCTCGACGGTCGCGGCTGTGATGACCTTCGCGCCTTGAGCAGCGAAGTCGGCATGTTGCCCCGCGCGCACGGTTCGGCCGTGTTCGTCCGCGGTGAGACCCAGGCCGTCGCCCTCGCCACCCTCGGCACCACCGAGGACTCGCAGAACTTCGACGCCTGGACCGGTGGCCAGACCAAGAAGCAGTTCCTCCTGCACTATAACTTCCCGAACTTCTCCGTCGGTGAGACGGGCCGCATCATGGGCCCTGGCCGTCGCGAGATCGGTCACGGCGCGCTCGCCGAGCGTTCGCTGGAGCCGGTGATTCCCTTCGCCGCGTTCCCCTACGCCATCCGCGTCACCGCCGAGATCATGGAATCCAACGGTTCCACCTCCATGGCCTCCGTCTGCGCCGGCACGCTGGCCCTGATGGATGCGGGCGTCCCGATCACCCGGCCCGTGGCTGGCATCAGCGTCGGCCTCTGCTCCGAGACCGATGACAACGACGTCATCAGCGACTACCGCCTCCTCACCGACATCATCGGCTGGGAAGACGCGTTCGGCGACATGGACTGCAAGTTCGCGGGCACCACCGCCGGCATCACCGGCTTCCAGCTCGATCTGAAGCTCCGTGGCCTGCCGCACAAGATCCTGGCCGAGGCCCTCGAGAAGGCCCGCATCGCCCGTCTGGCCATCCTGGACTCGATGCTCAAGACCATTCCTGAGTCGCGCAAGGAGCTGAACAAGTATGCCCCGCGCATCGTGACCGTGAAGATCAGCCCCGAGAAGATCGGCGCGCTCATCGGACCTGGCGGCAAGAACATCAAGCGCCTCGTCGAGGAGTCCGGCTGCGAAATCAACATCGAGGACGATGGCACGGTGCACATCTACTCCGTCAACGAGGACGGCATGCGCCTCGCCCGCGAATCCATCGAGGGCATGACCGCCGAGGCCGAGATCGGCAAGATCTACCGGGGCAAGATCGTCACGATCAAGGAATTCGGCGCGTTCGTCGAGTTCCTCCCGGGCAAGGACGGTCTGGTCCACATCAGCGAGCTTTCCAACAAGCGCGTCAACAAGACCGAGGACGTCGTCAAGATGGGCGACGAAATCTACGTCAAGTGCCTGGGCGTGGACGAGAAGGGCCGGGTCCGTCTCTCCCGCAAGGCCGCGATGGAAGAGCGCGGCGAAGCCGTGGCTTCCGAAGAAGGTGCGCCCTCCGAGGCCGCGCCGGCTGAAGGCAACGGCGACACCGGTGGCGGCGGCGGCGGCGGCGAGCGCAGCGAACGCGGTGGCCGGGGTGGCCGCAGCGAGGGCGGCGAGCGCGGCGGCCGTGGTGAAGGTGGCGGCCGTGGCGGTGAACGCGGCGAGCGCGGTGGTCGTGGTGGTGAACGCGGGGGCGAGCGCGGCGGCGAACGCCGTGAGAAGCCGGGCCGCAAGGAACCCGCCACCCCTGCCGAAGACGGCAAGCTCTACCGGGCCAAGGTCGTCTCGATCAAGGACTTCGGCTGCTTCGTGGAATACATGCCCGAGTCCGAAGGCCTCGTGCATGTCAGCGAACTCGCCAACTTCCGCGTGAAGCAGGTCGAGGACATCGTCAAGGTCGGCGACGAGATCTGGGTCAAGTGCATCGGCACCGACGAGCGTGGTCGCGTCCGCTTCTCCCGCAAGGCCGCGATGGAAGAGCGTGAAAAAGAGCAGGGTGGTGGCGAAGCCGCCCCCGCCGCTCCCGCTTCCGACGCTGCTCCGCAGGCCTGAGCGCAACTAATCTTACATGAACGGCGGACTCGCAAGAGTCCGCCGTTTTTTCTTTTGCGGAGCGCGGCAATCATGCCGCTTCAACGCGCTGCGGTCTTTGGCATTCGGAAGTTGATTGGCGTTCGGACGCTGAAGCGGCGTGAACGCCGCGCGCCGCCGCCCGCTTTGCGCATGCTGCCACTGGAGCGGGCGCGCATTCCCGATGCCGCCGGACGGGCCAGCGCGAACCGGGCAAGCGAAGACGCTTGCGGCACGGCCGGCCGGAGGCCGGCGCTACGTAGCGCCCGCGTCACGCGGGCCGTATCGCCGGCGTCCTCGCCGGCTCCGGGGACAGTGCTGCGTCAAGGTGAGCCCCTTGTGTTCCAGCCCCCGATTAAGTATTCCGTGTCTTCACCAAACCCGCTACGCTGCCGGCATGAACCTCAAGCAGCTTGCCCGGCTCGTCCGCTCCGGTTCCGTTGACACCGT
>CAZOCL010000566.1:0-3545 GCA_964578245.1 uncultured Klebsiella sp.
CGCGCTGGCTGATCTTGCCCTCCTTGCCGACGACGCGGCTGATGCGCTCCAGCTCGTGGGCCATGCGGTCGTTGCGTTCAACGACTTCATTGAAGGCGTCGGCGATCTTGCCCGCCGTGCCGGTCCACTCCAGTGGCAGGCGCGCGGAGAAGTCACCATTCTTCAGAGCCGTCAGCGCGTTCAACAGCTTGGTGGTGTTGATGGGGGCATCCTCCGCATGCCGTCCATTGGCTTCGGGATATCGGCCGGCTTCCGCCGCTCGTGAACTGGCATGCAGGGTTTCCTGATGGCGTCCACCGTTGGTTTTCGTGCTGCGCGGGCGGGTGCGTGACGGCCGTTTTTCGGTGGCGATGGCTGACGAGGGGGTCTTCTTCATGGGTGGTCAGGTGGTTGGTGCGGATCTCCTACGGGTGGTCCATCAACGGTTCGCTCTGGACGGAAGTGACATTCGCGGGCGAGTTACACCCGGTCGTGCTTCGGCGATGCAGACGTGGCATGGTCATGCGACCCCTCCAGGGGCGACGCGGCTCAAGGTTCAGTCATCAAGCGGGCTGGCTGGCTGGCATCCGTAAATTAGTTCGACCCGCAAATGCAGCCGGTGCGGCCACGTATCCGTGGTCCCCGCCGGGCAATCAGGCTCGCCTCCCTCCGGAACCCTCCCCCCTGGCAGCGGGGGGAGGGTTTCAGGAGGAGGAGTGCGAACGCAGCCGCCCTGGTCTCGGCTTTGTCGCGGGAGATGGGACCGTAATTCCGCCCCGGCACAGGCGGATTCCGTGCAGCGCGCCGTTCCCCGGTCCGTTTGGCGCACCGGATGCGACTCGGCTCCTGTGGGGCGGACATGATCAGTCGGTGCCTTCAGGCTGGTCTGTGAAGGGGTGACTTTCATTCGCTGACACCTTAGGCCGGACCGTGCGGACAGCAATTCGTAGCCCCCCTAAAAACAACTCGGCACCGGCACTAGGCCGTCTAGGGAATACTCCTAGACGCCCCGGGTGCCGGGCTGGGTTTGCAACGGGTGGCGGCTGCCGTTGCGCGCACCGCTGACCAGCTCCCAGTCGAGCCGCAACTCCGGGGTGATCCGGCTGAAATTTTCGAAGTCTACGGGTTTGGTGATGTAATGGCTGCAGCCCAGCCGGAGGCACTCGGCGATGTCCGGGCTGCGGTCTGAGGCGGTGAGCACCACCACTGGGAGATCCTTGGTGCGGGCGTCGCCACGCATGCGCCGCAGCACTTCCAGTCCGCTCAACCGGGGCAGGTTCAGATCCAGCAGCACCACGAGCCCTTGATGCGGCGTCCAGGCGCTGGCGTAGGTCCCCTGGCGGAACAGAAAATCCATTGCCTCCACGCCATCCTGAACCGTGTGGATGCGGTTCTTCATCCGGGCAGCCCGGAAGGCCAGCAGCACGAGTTCCCGGTCATCGTAGTTATCTTCGACGAGCAGGATGTCCACGCTGGGGGCTTTGGGGCTGTCCGCCGGACTGAGTTCCCGGCTGCCAAACAACTCGTTGATGGGGAGCTGCAATGCGCGGGCCAGCTTGTCCATGCTCTCCAACGAAAGGTTGCGCGCGCCGCGCTCGATGTCCGTGATATAGGTGCGGTGCATCTCCGCACGGTGCGCCAGCTCGGCCTGTGTGAGGCCAAGCTGGTGGCGGCGGTCTTTGACGGCGGCGGCGAAGAGCAGACGGGGAGTGTTTCCAGAGGGATTCAAGGGTGTTCTTTTGGGTCAACTGTCACTGCGTCATGCCCGGTGTCCATCATCCGGCTTTTGCGCCGGTTGATACATCGGGCCATAGCTCTGCGTCGGCCGGCTGACGAACCGCCGCTGCGCGCTGAGGCCGAAGATGGCGGCGAGGACGGCGGTGCAAACCAGCATGGCGATCACATCGTCACTCACGGTATTTGAACAAAAGTTGAGTTTTGACGCGTGGACGGACGAGCCACGGGATCGAAACCGCCTGCGTTACCCGCACCGGGAAGCCACGGTCTTCAAGAAAGGTCACACTCACGCTGCGGACAGAGTTGAGACCTGTGCCTTTCACCGGTTCGTCCTTTGAGACGGCTTTCAAGCGTCGCGAGACTAGCGCGCGCCGCCGTTCCGGCAATCCGTGGCCGCCCTAAAAGTTGCTCGGCGGATGGCTAGGGCCGCCTAGGCAGATTGCCTAGCCCCGCGCAAGTCCCCTTGGCGGTGCGCTCGCGGCCAGCTCAGGATTTCTCCCCGGGGACGGCGAAGCCCGCCAGCAGGTGGCGGATCACGTTGATGGCCCGGCTCTCCGCCTGGTCACCCACGTTGGTGGGACTCATCAGCGGGTGGAGGAAGAGCGCCGTGGCATCCTCGATCAGCGTGGCGGCGGCGAGGCTGTCCACGGCCGCGAACTCACCGGCGGCTACCCCCTCCTCGATGAGCCCCTGGATCGCCTTGAGCAGCATCGCCTGCCGCTGGACGACCGAGCCGGGCCGCAGGTCCATCACCCGCCGGTAGGTCACGTAAATCTCCGGGTCTTCGAGGCACTTCTCATGGCGCAGCCGATAGAGTTCCAGCACCAGCGCTTCCAGCCGGGCCGCTGCCGGGACCGGTCGCTGTGCGATAGCCTCGACGAAGACCGCCAGCTTCATCATCCATTCGTCCACGATGGCGTCCAGAATCTCGGACTTGGACTTGAAGTAGCGATACACATTGGCATGCGACATGCCGAGGGAACGGGCAATGTCCACCACGGTGAGCTTGTTCCCCCCGTGTCGGCGCAAGAGCGTCTTCGCCGCCTCGAGAATCAGCTCGCGGGTGTCGCCAACTGGGGCGGGTTGTGCTTTCATGGTAACTAGCTTGACGGCGGAAAGTGCTTACATGTTACATTTTTTGTAACTTGTCACTGCTCGCCGCCGTCGAAATGCCCAGCATCTTCATTTCCGGCCATGCAAACCAACGACCCGCTCACCGCCGAAGCCTCGTCCCCCAAGCCGGTTCCAGCGCCATCCGTCCCGCCGAAAAGCACCCCGCCCGGGCCGACGCCGGCTGGTCAGGGCGGGGTGGCTGGCAAGATCTTCTTCTGGGTTGTTTTGCTGGCCCTCCTCGGCGGTGCCGGCTTTTGGTTCAAGCAACGTCAGGCGGCCACCCTTGAGACCAAGGGGGCGGCCAAAGGCGAGGGCAAGGGCGATTCCAAGGGGGACGCCAAAGGTGGTCCCGGCGGCGGTCGTCCCGCCGCGCCGCCCGTCCCTGTGGTGACCGGCAAGGTCATGCAGAAGGACGTGCCCATCTATCTCGATGGTCTAGGCACCGTGCAGGCGTATAACAGTGTGACCGTGCGCGTGCGGGTGGACGGACAGTTGGAGAAGGTGGCCTTCACCGAGGGGCAGGAGGTCAAGGAAGGCGATGTGCTGGCACTGATCGACGCCGCCCCGTTTCGGACCCAGGTCGAGCAGGCCGAAGCCCGGAAAGCCCAGGACGAGGTGCAACTGGCCAACGCCCGGGTGCAATTGCGCCGGAATGGCGAATTGCTGGCCTCGAAGATTCTCCCGCAGCAGGATTTCGACAACCAGAAGGCCTTGGT
>CAZOCL010000567.1:0-3545 GCA_964578245.1 uncultured Klebsiella sp.
TCTTCGCCCCGCTCTTCGTCCCGGGCAACGAATGGGACATCTACGCGCCGCGCGGTCTGGGCCAGTCCCTGCGCGAGACGCTCGCAGGCCAGATGCAATACACTTACTTCCCCATCTCGCTGGAGCAGTTAGGTGCGAAGATCCACTACCACGAACTCATCGAGGGTTCGTTCGAGATCGATGATCTGAAGATCACCACGCGCTATCTGAACCATCCCGCGCTCACGCTCGGCTACCGGATCGAGTCCGGTGGGGCGACGGTGGTCTATGCGTGCGATCACGAGCCGTTTGCCAAGCCGGGCGGCGGCCCGGACCGGGAGTTCAGCCCGCGTGACCGGCGGCATGTCGAGTTCCTCGCCGGCGCCGACCTGGTCATTCACGACGCGCAATACACCGCGCAGGAGTATCCGCAGAAGGTTGGCTGGGGCCACAGCACGATGGATTACGCGATGGACGTCAGCGAGGCCGCCGGAGCCAGCCGCCTGGCCTTCACGCACCACGATCCGCTGCGGGATGACGATGCGATTGACCGGCTGATCGCCGAAGTCCATGCGGTCCGGAAGGATGGCAGCTCAACGCTCCAAGTCTTCGCTGCCGCCGATGGCATGGTGGTGGACCTGGACCCCGCGCCCGGCGGGCCGAAGGTCATGGCCCCGGTGGTCGAGGAGTCCGCCGTTGCGGAGGTTCAGCTGCCCGTCATGCATTCGGTCCTGCTCGCGGTGACGAATCCGATGCTGGTGAACTTTCTCTCTGATGCAGCCAAGTCCAGCAACATCCGCATCATGCAGGCGGCAGATGGAAACAACGCGGTGCGCCTGGCCCGGGCGGAACTACCCTCGCTGATCATCGTGGAAGAGACGCTGCCCGTGCTGGACGGCATGAGTGTGTGCCGCGCGCTGCGGACCGGCAACGGCGAAGGCCCGAGCGACGTCCCGGTCGTGATCCTCGCGGGCCAGGAGAATCGCACGGCCGGCCAGGCCGCCGGGGTGACCGACTGGCTGACGACGCCCTTTTCCGCCACCTATGTTCGCACTCACATGCAGGCATGGATCATGCGCAAGACCTGCCGCTGGAAACGCGCCGACAAGCCGGTGGACGAGGCCAATCGCCTCGCAACCTTGCGCGGCCTGAACCTGCTGGACACCGCGCCGCAGGAGCGCTTCGAGCGCATCACGCGCGTGGCCAAGGCCCTTGCGGACGTGCCCATCGCCTACATCTCTTTCGTGGACGAGAACCGCCAGTGGTTCATGTCCTGCCAGGGCCTCTCCTCGAAGGAGACGCCGCGCGACATGGCCTTCTGCGCACACGTCGTCGTGCTCCGGGTGCCGCTCATCATCCCCGACGCCTTGCAAGACCCGCGCTTTGCCGAAAACCCGCTGGTGACGGATGACCCGCGCGTGCGCTTCTACGCCGGATTCCCGCTCATCCTGCCGGACGGTAGCTGCATCGGCACGCTCTGCTTCGTGGACACGCGGCCACGCCAGTTCTCTGAAGCCAGCATCCAGGCCTTTCACGACCTCGCTGAATTGACGAAACTGGAAATCCTGAACCGTCCAGCCAAGGCCGCCTGACGTCAGCCGGTGCAATGACGCGCAGCGCGTTTCACCTTGCTCACGGCTTTTTGGGTGTTTCGCGGGCAGCATCTTCGAGTTCGGTGCCAAAGGAACTTGCTGGCCAACCGCAAGCGGGCATAGTCGGGCTCGTTCGTTTGCACTCTTGGGCGAGTGGCGCAGTGGTTAGCGCAGATGCTTTACACGCATTTGGTCGGGGGTTCGAATCCCTCCTTGCCCACCATCCTTTTTCGCGCCTTCCGGCTCAGCCCAGCTCCCGGATCACATCCCCGCCGGTTTGCAGTGGTCGCGCCCGTCCGGTGCGATCATCAAAGAAGCCGTTGGGATCAATCCCGAGCAGGTGGAAGATCGTCGCGGCCAGATCTTGCGGACGCTGCGGCCGGTCTGCCGGGTAGCCGCCGATGCGGTCGCTCGCGCCGATGACTTGACCACCACGCACACCGCCGCCGGCCAGTGTGACGGAGAAGCAATGGCCCCAGTGGTCGCGTCCGCCGCTGCCGTTGTGCTTGGGGGTGCGACCGAACTCGCCCATGGCCACCACGAGGGTTTCGGCGAGCAGGCCGCGCTCCGCCAGATCAGCTAGCAGGGCAGGGAAGGCGGAGTCGAACTGCGGGCAGAGCACGTCGCGCACACGCTCGGCGTTCTTCTGGTGCGTGTCCCACAGCGGGTTGCCCACGTCGGCATCGCCCGGCTCACGCGGCCAGTTCACCTGCACGAGGCGCGCACCGGACTCGATGAGCCGCCGCGCGAGCAGGCAGCTCTGGCCGAACTTGTGACGCCCGTAGCGGTCGCGTGTGGCCTGGGTTTCGCGCTCCAACTCGAAGGCCGCGCGCGTCGTGGCACTCTGCACCACATCGAAGGCCCGCTGCTGCATGCGGTCCAGCGCGCCGACGGATTCGCTGTGGGCCGCGGCGAGGAAGTGATCGTCCACCTGGCGCAGCAGGCTCACGCGCTCGTTGACGCGCAGCGAGGAGACGCCTTCGGGCAGTTTCAACCCGTCAATCTCGAAGCCCGCCTGCGCGGGGTTGCACTTGAAGACCGTCGGATTCCACATGTGCCCCATGAAGCCGCCGTCCTGTCCGGGCCACGAGATGTTCGGGTTGTTGTGAATCATCTCCGGCAGCAGCACCGAGGAGAAGGGCGACCGCTCGCTGGGCTTCAACGCTCCGATCACGGCCGCGAGACTCGGCCAGTCGCTCGAACTCGGCGGCTGGCTCTCGGCCTGTGACTCATGCCTCGTGCCGGTGAGCATCCAATAGCCGCTGGTCGAGTGGCTGTTCACATCCGTGAACATGGAGCGGACCACGGCCAGGTGATGCGCCTGCTTCGCCGTTTGCGGCAGCAGTTCAGAGAAGTGGATGCCGGGAACGCTCGTGGCGATGGGTTTGAACAGGCCGCGAATCTCGCGTGGCGCGTCGGGCTTGGGGTCGAAGGTCTCGTGCTGCGGCGGCCCGCCACCGAGGAAGAGGATGATGCAGTGCTTCGCCTTCCCGAAGGTGCCGCTGGTTACCGGCGTCGCCACGCCTGCCTGGGCGTGGGCGAGTCCGCCGAGGGAAACTCCCAGGCAACCCAGCCCGCCGACCCGCAGCCACTCACGCCGCGAGACGTGCTCGCGCAGGGAGAGGGAAGCGTCGAGGTGGGCGTTGCCAGGCATCAGACGGTCCTACTTCTTCTCCTTCGCATACCGCTCGAAGGCTGCAGCGATGTTGGCGGCCTTCTCGTCGCCCTTGTGGAAGAGGAAGCGGTGCCGGAGGAGGAGCTTCTCGCCGGGCTTCAAGGTGTGCGGGCCGTTCGGGTCGGCCTTGTCCAGGGTGCCGAAGCAGTTCGCGGTGAAGAGGCCGTAGGTGCGGACGTGCCAGCTCGTCGGGTAGCGGAAGCTGGTCGGATGGTTGAACATCGCCACACCGAGCGTCTCGCCGTCCACGGGGCCGGAGTAGTCCACCCACGGGGCGCGCTTGCTCCAGGCATCCTTGT
>CAZOCL010000568.1:0-3540 GCA_964578245.1 uncultured Klebsiella sp.
CGCGGAACTTGCTGATGATGTAGTTGAACCCGTTCGAGGAGCTGTCCACGTAGGGGTTGTCAATCTGGTAGGGGTCGCCCGTGAAGATGATCTTGGTGCCGTTGCCCACGCGGGTGACGATGGTCTTCACCTCCAGCGGGGTGAGGTTCTGCGCCTCGTCAATGATCATGAACTGATTCGCGATGCTGCGCCCGCGGATGTAGCTGAGCGCCTCGACAACGATCGTGCCGCTGCGCAGGAGGTCGCTGCTGCGGCGGTGGTCGTTGCCCATGTTGAGATCGCTGAGCAGTTCCAGCGCGTCGTGAATGGGCTGCATCCACGGGCCGAGCTTCTCCTCCAGCGAGCCGGGGAGAAAACCAAGTTCCTTGCCCATCGAGATGGTCGGACGCGCCACGACCAGGCGGCGAAACTCCCGGTCCATCACTGCGCGCTTGAGGCCGGCGGCCATGGCCATGAGCGTCTTGCCGGTGCCGGCCTTGCCCATGAGCGTGACCAGCTTGATGCGGTCGTCGAGCAACGCATCAAAAGCGAAGTGCTGCTCGCGGTTGCGCGGCTTGATGCCCCACACGCCCTCGCGCACATCAATGATGGGCACGAGCTTCTTGCCCGTGGCGTCCACCTTGGCCAGCACGGTGCGCTTCTGGTTCGAGGTCTCTGTGAGCGTGCAATACTCGTTGGGGTAATACTGCCGGTTGGTGGGCACCGGCAGTTCGTCGTCCGCGCGGAACTTGGCGACCTGCTCCGGCGTCACGGCGAGTTCCACCATGCCGGAATACAAGTCCTGCAGCCGCACGCGGTCGGTCTCGTAATCCTCGGCGGCCAGCCCGTGGGCGTCGGCCTTGATGCGGAGGTTGATGTCCTTGCTCACGAGCACGGTGGCCACATCGGGCTTGGCCTGCTGAACCATCAGGGCGTGGGCAAGGATGCGGTTGTCCACGTTCTGCACCGTCGTGTAGAGCCCGGGCGCGCCATTCTTGGTGTCGAGCAGGATGCGCAGATGGCCGCCGTTCTGGAGGGCGACGCCTTCGCTGAGGCGGCCGGTGCCGCGCAGGCTGTCCAGCAGGCGCGAGACGCTCCGCGCGTTCTGGCCCAGTTCACTGGAGTCGCGCTTAAACCGGTCAATCTCCTCGACCACCTCGATGGGGATGAGGACGTTGTTCTCCTTGAAGTTGAGGAGAGAGTTCGGGTCGTGAAGCAGGACGTTGGTGTCGAGGATGTAGTTTTTCACAATTGAAACAATGCGTCGCACCGCCGCGCCTTCCCCCCGGTGCGCAGACCGGATTGGGACGGGCAGCAGGTGGCTGAAGACATGAACCATCAAGGGGGAAAGTCAGCGGTGCGCACCTTCGCCATCCGCGCATGCCACGCCCGGATCTGCGTGTGCGCGGCGGGCAGTTCGTAATGGCCGGAGGCGAGGAAATTGCCGAGCACGCCGTAGAGGTCGAAGTCCACGAAGCGCGGACGGTCGCCCAGCAGGAAAGGCTTTCCCAGGAGCATCTGCTCGTAAGGAACAAGGCGGGCCTCCAGTTGCAGAAGCAGGGCGGGCTGCTCGTCCCGCCAGCGCTCCAGGCAGCCACGGCCGAACTTGCGCTCCTTGTGCCGCACAAACGCCAGCCGTTCCTTCGCGGGGATGAACTCGAGGTGGTAAACGTCGTTGAGCTTGAAGCCCAGCCCCTCGATTTCGTCCTCGATGTGTCGCCAGAGGATCGTTTGCAGGCCCCGGAGATGCAGCGGGAAGAGTCCCAGTCCCAGCTTGTTGTCCAGATACTTGGCAATCACCTGGGAGTCCTCGCCCGTCTCGAACACCACCTGGCGGCCATCCCGGATCACGGGGACCTGATAATAGCGCTGGCGGGTGAGTTTCCAGACGAGGGAGCGGTCGGTGTTGGGGATGTTGGTGGTCTTGAACCGCACCCCCGAGAATTCCAGAATGCGCCGCTGCACGATGCAGAAGGGGCTCCACGGAAACTGGATCAACTCAATCATTCAGCCTGGCACAACTCGCGTGGCCGGAATCTAGTTTTGCCGGCGGGGGGAGACAAGCGGAAGTTTGACGGCGCATGAAATAAAGGAGCCAAAATCCCCAAGGCCCAGAAGCGTCAGACAGCCCTGGCCAAAAAGAGTTCAAAAAAGATCACCCCGGATTTGACAATGGTATCCCCCGTGCTACACTCCAAACCAAGTGCGGTCGCAGAAGGCAACCTGTGGACGCAACAGCAATAATAAACTAACACGCCTTCTGTTTGTCCACGCCGCGCGCAGAGAAAAGGCAAACAAATGAAAGTTCAACAGTCCCGCCAGAAGGGCTTCACGCTCGTGGAAATCATGATCGTGGTGGCCATCATCGGTCTCCTCGCCGCCATCGCCATCCCGAACTTCGTGAAAGCGCGTGCCACGGCTCAGAAAAACTCCTGCATCGCCAACCTCAAGCAGATTGACGGCGCGGTCCAGCAATGGGCGCTCGAAAACAAGAAGGCCGCCACGGACACCTACGCCCTGACCGACACGACTCTCCTCGCCTACTTGAAAGGCTCGCTCCTGCCCGTGTGCCCGGGCGGCGGTGCTTACACAGAAGGCGCGAACGTCTCCGCCGCGCCGACCTGTTCCATCTCCGGCCACACCTTGTAATCATGTCCGTGGAGCGCGGGCGTCCTCGCCCGCTTTGCGCACACGACCACCGCAACGGAGCCTGCCTGGCCCTAATACCAATTGTGGGAATAGTTTGGTAAACCGGAACGTGCCAAACTTCGTGGCTACTCTCCCTCACCCCGGCCCTCTCCCGCTGGGAGAGGGGGAATCTTCGACAGCAACGTGTCCCAGCGATGCTCCATTGCCAACCACACCGGGCTACGTGGCTCCCTCTCCCAGCGGGAGAGGGCCGGGGTGAGGGAGATCGCGTTCAATCGCCCAGGGCGGGAATTCGACCAAGGTATTCCCGCAATTGGTATAACCCCCGCAAAGCGGCCCTCACTCACCCGCCGGCGTCCTGCGCGGGATGCAGCGCATACAGCCGCAGCTTCTCGCGCAACGTCAGCCGCGAGATGCCCAGCCAGCGCGCGGCCTGCGCCTGGTTGCCCCCGGCCAGGGCGATGGCCTGCGCCAGCACCTCGCGCTCGGCGGCGCTGATGACCTGCGCATGAACATCCGTGCGCTCCCCGCGTTGCGCGGCGGCCACCAAACTGGTCACGAGCAGCCGGAGTGAAGCCGCCTCCCCGGGCGCGGCCAGCTCCGGCGGCGCAAGCGTGGCACGCACATGCCCGGCGTTGATCGTGTAGCCCCGCGCATCAAGCAGGACTTTGCGGACGGTGTTCTCCAGCTCGCGGACATTGCCCGGCCAGGCCTGGGCCTTGAGCAGCTCCAACGCCTCCGCCTGGATCGCCGGCTCGCTCGTGCCCAGCTCCGCGCCGTAGCGCCGCAGGAAATAGCGGACGAGATCAGGCACGTCCTCGCGCCGCTCGCGCAGCGGCGGCAGCGCCACCGTCACCACGTTCAGCCGGGAGCAGAGATCCTCGCGGAACCGCCGCTCGCGCATCATGGCCG
>CAZOCL010000569.1:0-3527 GCA_964578245.1 uncultured Klebsiella sp.
CTGAGGCGATACCACTTCACGGCCTCCTGCTGGTCCTGCGCCACGCCCAGGCCGAGGTCGCAATACTGTGCGAGCCGCGCCTGCGCCTCGTGGATGCCCTGCTGGCCGGCCATGCGGAAATACTTGGCCGCTTCCGCGAAGTCCTGCAGCGTGCCGAGCCCGCGGTCAATGCACCGGCCCAGACGCCCTTGCGCCTCGGCGTGCCCGGCGTCGGCGGCCTTGTGATACCAAGCGACGGCGGTCTGGTGCGATTGCAGCACACCGCGTCCAAACTCCGTGCAGAAGCCGAGGCGGAACTGTGCGTTCGGCTCGTTCTGGTCGGCCGCGAGCCGATACCAGCCGGTGGCTTCCGTGAAATCCTGAGCGACGCCCTCGCCGAATTCATAGCAGTAGCCAGTGAAGAACTGCGCGCCCGCATGGCCGTTGTCGGCCACGGTGCGGTAGAGCGAGTAGGCCTGGTTGACATCGCGTTCGACACCGAGGCCCTGCCGCAGCAACTGGGCGAGGAGGAACTTGGATTCGAGATGACCTTGGGCGGCAGCGGCGTGGAAGCACTGCGCGGCCTTGCCGTAGTCCTGCGCGATCCCGTGCCCGTGCTGGTAGCACACGCCGAGCTTGTGCTGGGCGCTGACGTTGCCCTGATTGGCCGACTGGACGAACCAGCGCGCGGCCGTGACCTGGTCCTGCACCACGCCCTGGCCCTTTTGATAGAGGCAGCCCAGCGCGTATTGCGCAGCGGCGTTGTTGCGGTCGGCGGCGCGCTGATACCAGCGGCCGGCGGCGGCGTAGTCCTGCGGCACGCCTTCGCCCAGCTCATACTTGGAGGCGAGGGTGAACTGCGCGCCGACGTGGTCCTGCTCGGCGGCCTTGTGGAACCAGACGATGGATTCGGCGTAGTTCTGCGGCACGCCCTGGCCGCGGGTGCACAGCTCGGCGAGGGAGAATTGCGCCTCGGGGTTGCCGTTCTCAGCGGCGAGCTGGATCAGCATGCCGGCGGCGACGAAATCCTGCGGCACGCCGTCGCCGATGAGATACTTCTGGCCGAGCGCGTATTGCTCGAAGGGGTTGGCCTGCTGCGCGACGCCCATGAGGGACTCGGTCTCCTCGAAGGCTGGCGACACGACATGCTCCTGCACCGCAACCGGCTGCGGAGGAACAAACGTGGCCTCAGTGAACACCGGGGCCGGAATGGACTGCGGCGGCGGGGCGAACTGCGGCGGGGTGAAGAAGCCCGTGCTGGGGTTGGCCGCCGGCAAGGTGTAAACGGGCGAGGGCATCGGAGCGGGCGGGACGTAGATAGGCGCAGGCGCGGCGACGGGCGCGGGAGCAGGGATTGGAGCCGGTGCGGGCGCAGGCATTGCGAAGATGGGCCGGGGCGGCTCGGGGGCAGGCGCAGGCACTGGGACTGGTGTGAGTTCCGGGGCAGCAATCACCGGGGCCGGGACCGGCTCCGGCTCGGGGACTGGGGCGGGCTCGGGTTCCGGGGCCGGAGCGGGCACTTCGGCCACCACTTCGACGGGTTTCACTTCTTCCACCGGGGCGGGTTCCACGACAGGCGCGGGTTCCGGTGCAGCGGGCGGCGGGGTGGCAGAGATGGTCTCCGCCTCTGGGTCCGCTTCGCCCTTGGTCAAATCTTGCAGCGCGGCCTTGGCCTCGGGATCGCCCTGCGCGGCGGCACGGCGATACCATGCCACGGCTTCGTCGCGGTTCTTCGGCACGCCTTCGCCGATTTCGTAGCAGTAACCGAGGTTGAACTGCGCGGCGGCATTCCCTTGCAGCGCGGCCTGGCGATACCACTCCACAGCCTGCGTGTAGTCCTGCGAAACACCTTCGCCCCGATGATAGTGCGCGCCCAGGGCGAACTGCGCCTCCGGCAGCCCTTGCTCGGCCGCGCGGCGAATCCACTTCACGGCCGTCTCGTAGTTCGGCTGGCCCATGATGCCGTTGACGTAGGCGATGCCCAGGTCGAACTGCGCGTTGGCGTCGCCCGCCTCGGCTTCAGCCACCATCTTGGCCTGGGGATCATCCAGTGCGGGCGAAGTGCTGGTCGCGAACGTCACGGGAGCCGCCGGGGCGGGTTCCGGAGCGGGCATCGAAATGGAAATGGGCGCGGCCGGCGCGGGCATGACCACGGGCGCGGGGGCTGGCTCGGGTGCCGGTGCGAGGGTGATCGCCGGGGCGGGTTCGGGTTCCTTGGCGGGAGCGGTCCGGGCGAACGGGCTGGGAGCGGGCGCGGCGGGTGTGGCGGACTTGGGCAGTGTCTTCTCCAGCTCGACGATGGCCTGACGGGCATCTTCGTCACCGGAGTCAGCGGCCTTGCGATACCAGATCAGCGCCTCGCCGGGGTTCTTCTCCACGCCTTCACCGATTTCAAAGCAGTAGGCCAGGTTGAACTGCGCGAGCGTATGGCCCTGTTCCGCCGCCTTGCGGTAAAGTCCGACCGCTTTTTCATAGTCCGCCGCGACGCCTTTGCCCTGCTGATACAAGGCACCGAGGAGAAATTGCGCGTCCGCATGGCCCCGCTTGGTGGCCTTTTCGAGGTAGTCGGCCGCGAGCGAATAATCAAGGGGCACGCCTTCCCCGCGCGTGTAGAGGTGGCCGAGCTGGTATTGGGCGTGCGCGTCGCCTTGTTGAGCTTTGAGTTGCAGGGACTTGATGTTGGCGCTCGCCATGGGCGGATAGTTTGATTTTAAGGCCGGTGAAAGCAATCAAGAAATAGGCTCCAGACGCCAAGTTCCAAGCTCCAAATGCAGTTTTGTTGATGATTCTCGCCTTTGGTCACAACGCATCCCAGTGCGGCTCCCTTGCCCACCGCACCGGGCTACGCGGCTCCCACTCCACCCTCCGCAGCAGTGCTACGGAGAACGGGCGGGAGAGGCTGGACGTGAGGGAGAACGGCCACGCAGCGCAGCGCGTTCCGTTTCACCAAACTATTCCCACCGTGGGCCTTACACCACCGCGTTCAACACCACGAACATCTTAAACGCCGCGTAGGACCCCAGCCCGAGCGAGGCGAACCACAGCCACTTCTTTTTCACGATCAGGCAGATACCGCCCATGGCCACGGAGACTTGGAAGAAGGTGATCGCCATGCCCATGTCCTTGCTCAGCAGGGCGACTTTTTCCGCGTTGGCGCGGGCGACGTCCCGCTTTTCCTCGTGGGCCTTGGCCTCCTTCATGATGTCGTCCTTCTCCTTGCCGTATTTCTCCACCTTGGCCTTCACCTTGTCGGCGGCCTTGGGGTCGGCGTCCTTGGGCATCAGGTCGCCTTCGATCTCGTAGAGGTTCTGCTTGATGGACTTGGCCTGGAAGAACGACCACTGATCGGACGCGTGCGCCTGCTGGAAGGTGGCCTCGTTCAGCTCCTTGAGCGTGCGCGTGGTGAAGCCGCCGCCCTTCAGCGTGGCGATGGCCGTGAGCACGGCGAGGCACACGAGCGTGAGCGAGACGTATTTGGTCCACGAGTCGCGCACTTCCTTGTCCTTCTGCGCCTGCTTCTCGGCCTTGATGCTCGCGATCAGTTCTTT
>CAZOCL010000570.1:0-3499 GCA_964578245.1 uncultured Klebsiella sp.
GAGAGGGAGAAAAGCGGCTTCGGCCTTCGTGGCAATAAGCGCGTCCGCAGCCCATGGCTTACGGCTTGTCCAGCCCTTGCTTCTCCCTCACCCACTCCCCCACAAACCGCTCCAAAATCTCCAGCGGCACCGCCCCGTTGCGCAGGACCACGTCATGGAACTCGCGCACGTCGAACTTGGGGCCTAACTCCTTCGCCGCACGGGCGCGGAGTTCCTTGATTTTCAGTTCGCCCACTTTGTAGGCGAGCGCCTGGCCGGGCCAGCTAATGTAGCGGTCAATCTCGTTGGTGATGTCGTTCTCCTGCTTGGGCGCGTTGGCCTTGAAGAAGTCTATCGCGCGCTGGCGGTCCCACTTCAGCGAGTGGATGCCGGTGTCCACCACGAGGCGGACGGCGCGCCACATCTCGTAGGTGAGCTGGCCGAACTTGTCGTGCGGGTCAGTGTAGAGGCCGAGTTCCTCACCGAGGTGCTCGGAGTAGAGGCCCCAGCCTTCGATGAACGCCGTGTAGCCGCCGTAGCGTCGGAACTTCGGCAGCTCGCCCTGCTCCTGCGCGAGCGCGATCTGCAGGTGGTGGCCGGGCACGGACTCGTGCAGCGAGAGGGCCATCATCTCCCACTTGGGACGCGTCTCGGGCCGGTAGAGGTTCACGAAGTAGGTGCCCGCGCGCGAGCCGTCCGCGGCGGGCGGGCGGTAGTAGGCGGTCGTCGTGTCGGGCGCGATCTTGTCCGGGATGGCCTCCACGCCGTAGGGCATGCGTGGAAGGGTCTTGAAGACCTTCACCAGCAGCGGGTCAATACGCCGCGACATGGCGTGGTAACCGACGAGCAGTTCCTGCGGCGTCTTGTAATAGAACTGCGCGTCGGTGCGGAGGAACTGGAAGAACGCGGGCAGTTCGCCCTTGAACCCGACCTTGTCCTTGATGGCGAGCATCTCGGCACGGATGCGCGCGACTTCCTTCAGGCCCAGCTCGTGAATCTCGCGCGGCGTGAGCGCGGTGGTGGTGAACTTCTTCGCCTCGAACGCATAGCGCGCCGCGCCCTCAGGCATCTGCCAGCACCCGACGCCGTCGAAGCACGCGGGCAGATACTCCTTCACAAAGAAGGTGTGGAACGCGCGGTAGGCGGGGACGACCTGCTGCGTGATGATGGTGCGGGCCTCCTGCTGCAAACGGTCGCGGTCGGCGGCGAGGGCTTTCGGAATGCTGGTGAAGGGCTTGTAAAACGGGCTTTTCTCCGGGTCGGTGACGAGCTGCTTCTCGATCTGTCCCGGCACGCGCTGCATGACGATCTTCGGATGCACGATCCTGGTGCGGATGCCCTCGCGCATGAGGTCGGTGGTCTGCGCGGCGTAACGGGGCAGGGCGCGGAGGCGGGCAAGCCAGTCCTCAAAATCCTTGAGGGTCTCGAAGCGCAGGCTGTCCGCGAGTTCGTCATCGGTCTGGAGGCCACCGCGCTGGTTGAGTGGGACCAGGTGCCAGCGGAAGGCGTGCCCCTCGATGCTTTGCGTGAGGCTGTGCTCGAAGAGGTCGTAGTTAAGCTGGTCGCGTGGAGTCAGCGCCTTGCGGTCGAGCTTGCGCAGCCGGGCGAGCGCGTCCTGGTTGTGCTGGTGCTCGGCCTCGACGGCGGCGGGGGTGAGGTCGGGCCATTGGTCATTCCAGCGGCGGTCGCCGAGTTCGGAGGCCCAGGTCGGGCTGTGTTCCATGGTGTATTCCCACTCGGCGGCGAAGAAATCGTGGAGGGCCTTGGTGGCATCGGCGGCCGGGACGGTCGCGGCGGCGAACGCGAGGCAGAGCAGGACAAGTGCGCGTGTCATGGTGAGGCGGGAGGATAGCGACGCCGCGGCGGCGGGGAATGCAAAATGCATGGGTGGATGGACGTGCAGCGGGCAAGGTAGCTCGACATTCCAATGTCGAGTGTTGAAGTGGCATCTATCTGCGAGGTTCTCGACATTGGAATGTCGAGCTACGCGCGCGGCCACAGCAGCAGGCGCAGGCTGTTCAGCACCACGACCACCGTGCTACCTTCATGCCCCAGCACGCCGAGCGTGAGCGGGACTTTTCCAAACAACGCGAAGCCCACCAGCACGACCACGGTTCCCAGCGAGATGATCACGTTCTGCCGGATGACCGCCCGGGCGCGCTGGCTGAGCCGGTAGGCGGCGAGGAAGTTTTCCAATCGATCGTGCATGAGCACCACCTGCGCCTGCTCCAGCGCGGCGTCGGAACCGCGTGCGCCCATCGCGACACCGACATGCGCGGCGGCCAGGCTGGGGGCGTCGTTCACCCCGTCACCGACCATCGCCACATGCTTGCCAGCGGCATTGAACTCGCGGATGGCCTCGACCTTCTGCTCAGGCTTGAGGCCGGCGCGGAGTTCGTCGAAGTGGAGTTCACGCTTGAGCAGTTCAGCGGCTTCGGGGCGGTCGCCTGTAAGAACCACGGTTCGCAGGCCGGCGTGGTGGAGTTCGGTGAGCACGGCGGCGGCTTGAGGGCGGATGTCATCGCGCAGGAGGATGCGGCCGAGCAGTTCGCCGTCGCTCACCCATACTTCGGAAATGCCGGCAGCGGTCGGCGGCGCATCGGGATGCGAGCCAGCCGGGAGTTTGCTCAACACGAGCTCGCGCCGGCCCAGCAGGCAGGTCTTGTCCCCGAGTTGCGCACGGAGGCCGAGGCCGGTGATGGACTCGAAGTGATCCAGCGCGAGCGGCGGCAGCGCGTGCTGCTTGCCATAGCGCGTGATGGCGCGGGCCAGCGGATGAGTGGAGAGTCGTTCCATCGCGCAGGCGAGGGTGGCCATGTCCTGCTCGCGACCGGCGGGGAAGCTCTCCACCTTTTCCACCTGCAATTCACCCGTGGTCAGCGTGCCGGTTTTGTCGAGCGCCACGACGTCCACGTCCGCGAGCTGCTCGATGGCCGCACCGCCCCGGAACAGGATGCCGCGTCGCGCACCCCAGGCGATGGCCGCGAGCACCGCGGAGGGAATCGAGAGCACCAGCGCGCACGGCGAGGCGACCACCAGCAGGGCCATGGTGCGGTAGAACGCGCTGTTCGTCTGGGCCGTGCTGGTGAACGCCGGCAGCCCGAAGCCCAGCCACCAGACAAAGAACATTGCGAAGGCCAGGCCCGTAATCGCGTAGGTGTAGTTGCTGCCGAACTTGTCGGTGAAGCGCTGCGACGGGGCCTTGAGCCGCTGCGCCTCGCGGATGAGGCGGATGATCTTTTGCAGCGCGCTCTGGTTGGCGGCCCGGAGGACAAGCACTTCCACCGCGCCCCAGAGGTTCAGCGTGCCCGCGAGCACCGAATCGCCGACGTTCTTCTCCACGGGCGCGGCCTCGCCGGTGAGGGTGGATTCATCGGCGGCGGACTTGCCTTTGATGATTTCGGCATCGAGCGGAAACTGGGTGCCAGGCTTGATGAGCAGGCGCGCGCCGGGCTGGAGTTCGGCTACGGGCACTTCGCGCTCGTGGCCGGCGTCATCGAGCTGTGTGGCGGTCTTGGGC
>CAZOCL010000571.1:0-1273 GCA_964578245.1 uncultured Klebsiella sp.
AGGACGGTCGCGAGGTCATCCCCGTCAAGGAACTCATCGCCAACTTCGACCTGCCGCAAATCCTCCGGCACAACGCCCGCTTCGACCACGAGAAGCTCAAGTGGATGAATGGCGAATACGTCCGCGCGATGTCCCCGGACCGCTTCTACGAGATGTCCGTCCACACGCTTGCCCGCGCCGGCGTGGATACGAACCAGTTCCCGACCGCCTACGTGAAGGCCGCCCTCGACACCTGCATGGGCAAGGTCCGCATCTTCACCGAGCTGCCGGCCTACGGTGGCTTCTACTTCACCGACAAGGTCACGCTGGATGCCGAGGCGCTCGCTGCTCTCACCCCGGAAGCCCGTGACCGTCTCAAGAAGCTGCGCGACGCCTACGCCGGTCTCGGCGAGTTCACCTCCGCGAACCTAGAAGCCACCCTGAAGGAGACCGCCAAGTCCCTGGGCGTAAAAAACGGCGTCCTTGTGCATCCCGCCCGCTTCGCCTGCACCGGCAAGCCCAGCGGCCCCAGCCTCTACCACCTCCTCGAAGTCCTCGGCAAAGACCGCGTCCTCGCGCGCTTTGATGCCGCGCTATTGGCCTGAGCCATCAGGCATCCGCAGACAGGCAGCCAACGACAGAGATGTCGGAGTCCGTGACCTTGCCGCGCTCTACGGCAGGCGGGCGCCTGCCGCCACAGTTAACCCACGGCGAGCTTCTCGAAGCTTTCTTCGATGAAGGTGGTGTTTTGGATGCGGGCGAGCTTGGCGTAGAGACCGTCGGTGGCGAGGAGTTCCTCGTGGGTGCCGCGCTCGACGATCTCGCCCTGCCGCAGGACCAGAATCTGATCGGCCTTGCGGATGGTGCTGAGGCGATGCGCGATGACGAAACTGGTGCGTCCGGCCATGAGGCGTTCCAAGGCTTCCTGGATGAGCTTCTCGGTCTGGGTGTCCACGCTGGCGGTGGCCTCGTCGAGGATGAGGATGGGCGCGTTCTTCAGCAGGGCGCGGGCGATGCTGACGCGCTGCTTCTCGCCGACGCTCAGCTTCACGCCACGTTCGCCGACGCGGGAGTCGTAGCCCTCGGGCAGGGCGGTGATGAAGGCGTGGCAGTTCGCGGCTTTGGCGGCGGCGTGGAGGTCGGATTCCGAGGCGTCGAGGCGGCCGTAGAGGATGTTCTCGCGGATGGTGCCGTTGAAGAGGAAGGCCTCCTGGGCGACGACGCTGACTTGTTCGCGGAGCGTTTCCAGTGGCACTTCACGGGTGTCCACGCCATCAATGAACACGCGGCCGGA
>CAZOCL010000571.1:1373-3476 GCA_964578245.1 uncultured Klebsiella sp.
CATCGCGCTCTTCCGTCGCGTCCATGATGTCGAAGACGCGTTCGCTGGCGGCGCGGGCGGACTGGAGCATCTGGTTCAGGCCGTGCAGGCGGCTTATCGGCTCGTAGAAGAGGGCGAGGTAGAGGAGGAATTGCACCAGCTCGCCCACGGTCATCTTGTCGGCGAGCACCTGGGTGCCACCGAACCAGAGCACCAGGCCGGTGCCGAGCGACGAGGCGAAGGCCATGGCGGGCGAGTAGATGGCCCAGGCGCGCATGACGGTGAGCGTGCCTTCGCGGAGGTCTTCCGCGCGGGCTCCGAAGCGGGTGTCCTCGTGGCGCTCGCGGCCGAAGGACTTGATCTGACGGATGCCCTGGAGGTTGTCCATGAGCAGGGCGTTCATCGCGCTCGAGGCCTGGCGCTGGACGCGGTAGCGATGGTGGGCGGTGAGGGTATACCAGAGTGCGCCACCGATCAGGAGGGGCAGGGGGATGAGCGCGACACCGGCCAGCATGGGGTTGGTGCAGAAGAGAATCGTCAGCACGCCGATAATGCTCAGGATGGCGACGGTGCCCTGCTCGGTGCCGTCAATGAGCAGGCGCTCCATGGCGTTCACGTCCTCGATGACGCGGGTCATGAGGTCGCCCGAGGCGCGCTGGTCGAACCAGCCGACGGGGAGGCGTTGCAGGCGGGCATAGACGTCGCGGCGGAGATCGAGGATGACCTTCTGCTCCAGCTCGTTGTTGAGGCGGATGCGGAGGCCGGTGAAGAGTTCCCGCAGGAAAAAGGCACCGATGAGCGCGGCCATGACCGGGGCGAGGCTGCTGGCGTTCTTCTTCGTGATGACCTCGTCAATGACGTGCTGGGTGAGCTTGGGGTAGGTGAAGGCGGCGGCGAGGGAGAGCAGGGCGAAGGCGATGGTGCCGAGCGCCATGAGCTTGTAGGGCAGCAGATAGACGCCGACGCGCCGCACGACCTCGCCGGTCGAGCGGGGCTGCGACTTGAAACTGGGGTCGGTGTGGGCACCGAAACCGGGATGGGCGCTCATTTCAGGCGGGGATTGATGACTGGGAAGGGCGGGGGATGCAATGGTGATGAGGGGGAAAGTGGAGCCTGGCCAACGCCTGGGATTTCATTGGTGTGACGCAAATGGGGTGGAGGGTGGGGGTGTTAGGATCTGCCAATGAACGAATTGAGGACGGTCAGAAAATGGGGTCAGAATGATGGAAAGGAACGGAGGTGGCTCTGACGGTGCGGCAGTGGAAGGGCGGAAGGCGGAGTTGATCTTACCAAACGAACCCATCCTGAAGGCATGGGGTGAAGCGGATGCTCGGCGTTCCGGGGAACTCGACATTGGAATGTCGAGCTACGGGCTGCGAAACGAAGCCATCGGGCTCGATGGCACGGGAAACCACGAATGGACACGAATGAACACAAATGGGAAAAAGGCGCTTGGGGCCTGGGAGAGGCCAATATTTTACCAAACGAAGCCATTGGGGAATGGTCGGACGACACCCCTCACCCCAACCCTCTCCCCTCCTCCGAGGAAGGGAGAGGGAGGAAAGGCGTGCGGCAGCTTGGCCACCGTCGGCTGGCGACGGACGCGGGAGTTTTTTGCCAAACGAAGCCATTCTGGAGTTGGAACGAGCCGAGCGGGCTCGGCGATCCGGGGGACTCGACATTGGAATGTCGAGCTACGGGGATTTGTCTGATTCCCACTGCGAGGGAAGTTCGCTACTGTCGCGGGCTTTTGCATGGCTGACGCACGCATAGAAGAACTGAAGGCGCTCCTGCCGCAATGCCTCCTGCCCGACTGGGTGCGGCTGGGCTCGCGGCTGGTCCGGCTGTTGCGCGAGCGTCCGCAGGCGGGGGCGGACGAACCGCAGTTCCGTCGCATCCTGGAGGAGGTGCATGCGTCCATCGCATTCAGGGAGCAGCGGCGGGTCAATGTGCCGCGCCTCAGCTATCCGCCGGACCTGCCCATCACGGCCCGGAAGGATGAGATCGTGGCGGCCATTCGCGACCATCAGGTGGTGGTCATCGCGGGGGAGACGGGGTCGGGCAAGACCACCCAGATTCCCAAGATGTGCCTCGAAGCGGGGCTGGGCATCGGGGCGATGATCG
>CAZOCL010000572.1:0-3476 GCA_964578245.1 uncultured Klebsiella sp.
CCCTCGTGCATCACCAGCACGCGGTCGCTCATGCCGAGGATTTCCTCCATCTCGCTGGAGACAAAGAGAATCGCCACGCCTTTGCGCGCGAGTTCCTCCATGAGTTTGTAGATTTCCTGCTTCGCGCCCACGTCAATGCCGCGCGTCGGCTCGTCGAGGAAGAGCACGCGGGGCTGGATGGCGAGCCACTTCCCGAGCACGACCTTCTGCTGGTTGCCGCCGGAGAGGAACTGCACCACCTGCCGGTCGCTCGGCGTCTTGATGCGCATCGCGCCGATCATCTCGGTGCTCAGCTCGCCCTCGCGACGATGGTTGAGGAAACCCTGGCGCTGGTCGCGGCGCAGGCTGGCGAGGCTGACGTTCTCGCGCACGGGCATCTCCAGCACCACGCCCTGCTTCTTGCGGTCCTCGGGCACGAGAGCCAGGCCGGACTCGATGGCGGACTGCGGCGAGGTCGGGGAAACTTCCTTCCCGCTCACGCGAATGGTGCCGCCAAGCGCGGGCGTGACGCCGAAGAGCGACAGCAATACTTCCGTCCGCCCAGCGCCTACCAGACCGGCGAGGCCGACAATCTCGCCAGCCCGGATTTGGAAGCTCACTTCATGGCGTGGGTGCATCGGAGTGCGGAGGCGGTCCACCAGCAGAGCCACCTCCCCTGCCCTGTGCGGCTCGTGCGGGTAGAACTGCGAGAGATCGCGGCCCACCATGAGCTTCACCATCGCGGCGTGACTAATCTCCTCGCGCGACAAGCCGCCGCTGTTCTCGCCGTCACGGAGGACGGTCACGCGGTCGGCGAGCAGCTTCACTTCGCCGAGGCGGTGCGAGATGTAAACGATGCTCACGCCGCGCGTGCGGAGGTCGCGGATGACCTTGAACAAGTTCTCGGCCTCGCGGGCGGACAAGCTGGAGGTCGGCTCGTCCATGATGAGGACACGGGCGTTGGTGGAGAGCGCCTTGGCGATCTCGACCAACTGCTGCTGGCCGATGGCGAGCGTGCTGACGAGCGTGTGCGGCTTCACGTCCAGCCCGACGGCGTCAAGGAACTGCTTTGCCTCGGGGTGGGTGCGCGCGGTGTCAATCAGGCCGAAGCGACGCGGCTCGCGACCGAGGAAGATGTTCGCGGCCACGTCGAGATTGTCGGCAAGGTTCAGCTCCTGGTGGATGAGCGCGATACCGCTGGCGAGGGCATCGTGGACGGAGCGGAGCGCGACGGGCTGGCCATCCAGAAGAATCTCCCCCGAGTCGGCAGTCTGCACGCCGGCGAGGATTTTCATCAAAGTGCTCTTGCCCGCACCGTTCTCGCCGATGACCGCGAGCACCTCGCCGCGCTCGACCGTCAGGCTCACGCCCTTGAGCGCCCGCACGCCCGGGAAGGACTTGGTCAGCGAGCGGGCTTCGAGGAGGGCGGACATGGGAGCAGCGAATGGGGAATCAGGCCGCGCTTCGGCAAACACTACGTCCGCGATTTGAGATCGAGCCGTTCCCCCTCACCCCGGCCCTCTCCCTCCGGGAGAGGGAGCCACGCAGTCCGCGTTCAGCCGATAGTGACGCCACAGCACTTCGAGCGCTGGCTGACTTCCCCCCTCTCCCGGAGGGAGAGGGCCGGGGTGAGGGGGAAGGGACCTTGCTGCCAACGGACATATCCGCAGCCTCCACCCTGACACGCACGTTCATCATTCGCCTTGGTCGTTTACTTCCCCCCAACCTTCGCCTTCAGGTCCGTCCAAAACTCATCCACGTTGTCCTTGCGAATCTGGCGCGCCGGGATGTCGATGAATTTGCTCGCGGGCACCACGGCGGCGTTGCCCTTGAGGATCTCGTTCAGCACCTCGACGGACTTGTAGCCATACATGTAGGGGTTCTGCACCACGGTGCCGTGGACGGTGCCCTTCTGGATGCCCGCGAGCGTCGCGTCCGCCTCGTCGAAAGCGATGACCTTGACCTTGCCGAGCTTGCCGGCCTGCTGAAGTGCCTCAAGCATGAGCGGCGGGTTGTAGGCGAAGAGGCCCACCATGCCGCCGATGTCGGGATACTTCGCGAGCGTGTCCTCGGCGTTCGCCTTGCCCTTGGCCTGGTCGAACTGGTCGGTGAGCGTGCCAAGGATTTTGAAGCCGCCGCCTTCGAGCACCTTGTCGGCGGGGTCGAAGTTGTTCGGGTTCTCGGGCCGGCCAAGGATGGCGTCAATCGTGCCCTGGCGGCGGCGCTTGGCGTTGTCCTGCTCCATGCGGCCGATGAAAATCATGACCGTGCCGCCGTTGGGCATGGCCTCGCGCACCAGCGCGCCGCACAGGCGGCCGGCCTTGTAGTTGTCCATGCCGATGTAAACGAGGCGGTCGGCGTTGGGCGCGTCGGAGTCGTGGGTGATGAGCTTCGCGCGCTTGGCGGCGGTGTTGAGCAGGTCGGTCTGGTTCGCCGGGTCAATCGGGCTGACCGCGATGCCATCCACGCCCTTTGTGAGCAAGTCCTCGATCATCCGTTTCTGGTCGCCGATGCCCTCGACCGGCATGAGCGTCTGCGCGTCCACGCCGAGCTTCTCGCCGGCGGCCTTCACGCCTGCGGCGGCGATGGTCCAGAAAGACGCGACGCCGTTGGAGACAAAGGCGATCTTCTGTTTCTTGCCGGACTTCGGGGCGGTGGTCCCGCCCTCGCTGGGTTTCGGCGCAGGGTCAGCGGATTTGTTGCATGCGGTGAGGCCGAGCAAGAGTGCGGCCACGGTGGGGAGGGTGAGGAGGATGCGTTTGTTCATGGGAAAGGAGTGTTAATGCACATGGGCGGTTGGCGGGTGAAAGTTTGGCGGGCCGTAGAAAAGCGCCCGAATTTCAGGATGCGTGAGGACTCGATAACGCCACAGCTCGATCAGGAAGCCCACAAGTCCGATTAGAGACAGCCAAAAGGCTGGAACCTGTGCCAAGAGAATTCCCATTACATGAACGTTCGCTTGAGTAAGAGAGACAAGTCCGAGAACAACCACGAAAGGAAACACGAGGAGTCCAACCCAAATGCTCACCAGTCCAAAGGTGCGCCAACCGATGGAGAGCCGGCGAAGACCGATGAACGTCGGGATGCCGAGAATGCCAAAGTCGACGTAAATATGGCCCGACCAAAGTCGAAAAACCATGCCAACGACACTGCCGATTCCTCCAATGAGAAAAAGGATTCCAACGACCTGTAAAGACCGGGTTGTGGGTGTGTCGTTGTTCACGAATCGAATTATCGTCGCCTAACACACCGTGAGCCCGCCATTCACATGCAGCGTCTGCCCGGTGACGAACGACGACGCTTCGCTCGCGAGGAAGACCACCGAGCCGTCGAGGTCGGCAGGGATGCCCCAGCGGTTCACGGGGATGAGCGCGCGGTAGCCGTCCTTGAGCGCCTGCGGGTCCTTCTCGTGGCGCTCCACGGGAATCCAGCCGGGGGCAATCATGTTCACCGTGATGCCGTGCGGGGCCAGCTCGCCCGCGAGGCTGCGATGGAAG
>CAZOCL010000573.1:0-3450 GCA_964578245.1 uncultured Klebsiella sp.
GCGAGCTGCGACAGACCGCGACAGTCAGGCTTGCACAGCGGATGCTGCGGAAGCGCCAAGAGAATGTCTTCACGCAAAAAGGGTGTCAAGTCCACGGAATCTTCCGTGAAGGTGACGGCATCTTCCCCCGCCAGAGGGAGATGCACGGCGAAATCCGGCAGTTCCACCTCCTGCGGGAAGCGCGTGAGGCACCGCACGCATTCACAATCAAACGCCAGCCGGAGCTCGCCCTGCACCAAAATGGCGTCCTCCATCAGCGTCGCAGTCAGTTGATAGGCAAGCGGATGCGTGAACAGCAGCACGCCATCCTCGCTGCCGAGTTCCAGCTCGGCGACGGGCAGTTCGCCGGTCAGTTCCAGCGATTCGGTCTGCAATTGGCGGAGGTTAAGGGTGAGGGGCATGAGGTTATTTAGTTGGGCCGCAGAAGAAGTGCGGCAGATGAAACTCGCCGGATAACGGCGGCGTTATGATTGAGGCTTGGCCAATGCTGGGCATGAAACCGACCATCCACAGATGTTACATCGTCTCATAATCCACAATTGTCGTCGGCCCGCAACCGCAGGCCGAACAAGTGACTCGCACTGTGAACCAGCCAAACCCTTCAAACCAGTCTTCCTTTGTCAGGAATCCGTCACTTTCGGTAAGAGATACCTTCATGTCTTCACCTTGAATGTCCAAGCTGATGCGGTGAGCAGGGGATTTGCACCGATGACAGACCCACTCCTGATACTCTGGGCGAGGAAGACGACGCGCTTCTTCTCCAGTGCAAACGTAGCCGTTCCAACCGTGGAAGTGATCGTCGAATAGCAAATGAGTCTGAGAACAGGAGGAACAACGCGCTCCAATGCGCAAGTAAAACTCCTCGCCTACCTGTTTGACTCGAAGAAAGCGCTGATCTGGTTCTGTAATCAGATCAGCGACAAAAAGCGGGGTGAATTGAACTGAACCGCAGGGGCACTTGACCGCCCCATGCAGATGATCCTCGCTTGAGGCTGCGGCTTGAACCTCAAGGAGGTTTACCAAGTGCTTTGGCAACGGATATTGCATGGGAGACAGCGGCGGCTTCTGTTCAGCCGATTCGATTCTACCCGCCAACCTTCTTCGCCAGCGCCTTCTTCCCCACATTCTTCGGCACAAAGTCCCGCACATCCCCGCCCAGCCGCAGCGACTCGCTGCCGACAGGATTCAGGTGAGCGCATGGGACATGAGTGATTTAGCTGTTTTCAAGTTCGAGCAAGAACACCAACGCCCGGCGCACTTCCTTCATCGTCGCCTCCGGCAGGCTGCCGAGCCGGCGTTCCAGCCGCACTTGAGGAATTGAGCCGATGCCTTGCACGTTGACCGCACCTTCCTGCCGGAGGAACGGCAGCCGTGGCATGGCCACTTCATACTGGCTCCCACGATTCTCCGTGGTCAGTGGCACATAGACAAACAGGACGCGTGGCGGGGGTCATGCCGTGACACGACCAGCACCGGTCGGGTCTTTGCGGCCAGGCCCAAGTCAGCCAGCCAGACTTCACCGGGGCGCGGGTTCATCAAGCAAGTTCAGCACTTCCTGTTCAACCGCCCGGGAACGCATCAAGTCGAGTGCGTCGGCATCGGCGAGCTCGATGATTTCACCCACCAACGCCCGGACTTGCCGGGAAGTGTCCGGCTGCCAATGCTGCAAGCCGACATCCAGTTGTTCCGCGAGTGCATCCATAACTGATCGAACCGTAGGCCGCTTGAACGGCAGGGTCAACGAGGCTTCTTGCCCGCCCGAAGTGCGGCGGGCCGGACCTTCTTCGCCAGCGCCTTCCCCACATTCTTCGGCACAAAATCCCGCACATCCCCGCCCAGCCGCGCGATTTCCTTCACCAGCCGCGAGCTGAGGAACGTGTAGGTGTCCTTCGGCATCATGAAAATCGTCTCCACGCGCTCGTCCAGCTTGCGGTTCATCAGCGCCATCTGGAACTCAAACTCAAAGTCCGACACGGCCCGCAGCCCGCGGATGACCGCCTGCGCCCCGCAGCCGCGCACGTAGTCCACCAGCAACCCGTCAAAGGCGCGCGTCTCCACGTTCGGCAGCCGCTTGGTGGCACCGACCACCAGTGCGCAGCGCTCCTCCGGCGTGAAGAGCGGGGCTTTCTCCGCGTTCTGCGCCACCGCCACGATCACATGGTCAAACAACCGCGCCGCCCGCTCGATCACGTCGAGATGGCCGTTGGTGAGCGGATCGAAACTTCCGGGGTAAACTACCGTGCGCACGCCGCGAACTTCGGAGTCACGCGCCAAATCCGCAAGGCAATTTCCCGGCCCGCCCGCGTCCAATCGGCTTTACTTGGCCCCGCACGGGACTTAGAAGAACTCGCGCTTTCCGACCGCAGCTCCCCGGAGCTTATGCGTCAGGCGCACGGACATGGCTGATAAAACGATTTACATCGCCGGGCATCGCGGCCTCGCCGGCAGCGCGCTGGTGCGGCTTTACTCCCGGCTGCCGGGCTGGCGGATTGTCACCCGCACGCACGCGGAGCTGGAGTTGAAGGACACCGCCGCCGTGCGCGCCTTCTTCCAGCAGGAGCGGCCCACGCACGTCGTGCTCGCCGCCGCGCGGGTCGGCGGCATCCACGCCAACCGCACCTATCAGGTCGAGTTTCTCCTCGACAACCTGCGCATCCAGAACAACGTCATCGAGGCCGCCGCCGACTTCGACGTCGCCAAGCTCCTCTTCCTGGGCAGCTCCTGCGTCTATCCGAAGCACGCGCCGCAGCCGATGCGCGAGGACGCCCTGCTCACCAGCCCGCTGGAGCCAACGAACGAAGGCTATGCCATCGCCAAGATCGCCGGCCTGAAGCTGTGCGCTTTCTACCGCCGCCAATACAACCGCGCCTTCATCAGCGCGATGCCGACCAATCTCTACGGCCCGAACGACAACTTCGACCTGGAAAAATCCCATGTGCTCCCCGCGCTGCTGCGCAAGTTTCACGAGGCCAATGTCACCGGCGCGCCGACCGTGAAGCTCTGGGGCACCGGTGCGCCGCGTCGGGAGTTCCTCCACGCCGATGATTTCGCGGAGGCCTGCGCCATGCTCATGGACCGCTATGAGTCCGACCAGCTCATCAATGTGGGCGTGGGCGAAGACACCACCATCCGGGAGCTGGCCGGCCTCATCCGTAGCATTGTAGGCTACGGCGGCGAGATCGAATGGGATGCCACCATGCCCGATGGCACCCCGCGCAAGCTGCTGGATGTGTCCCGGATCAACGCACTTGGCTGGCAGGCCCGCATCCCGCTGGCGGAAGGCATTCGCTCCACCTACGAGTGGTTTCTGGCGCATCCGGCGGGAAAAACGGCGTGATTAGGCGCCTGGCGGTGCAAATGTGCCAGTTCTGCAAAATTACCCCTTGCACCACCCGTGACCATTGCCTACAGTGCGCCCTCTTTTTCGAGAAAGAGCAAAATTTATGCGTC
>CAZOCL010000574.1:0-3444 GCA_964578245.1 uncultured Klebsiella sp.
AGGTGAAGGTGACCGCCGCCTTCATGAACCACCCCGGCATTTGCGTCGGCTACCGGCTCGAAACCAGCGGTGGCTCGATTGCGTTTCTGCCGGACAACGAGCCGCATTCGCGCCTGCGCATGGCACCGGTCACGGACAGCGCGCAGTCTTACGAGGTGCTGGCCTTCGCGCAAAAGCAGGACGAGAAACTCATTGATTTCATCCGCGATTGCGACGTGGTGATCATGGACTCGCAATACGACGCGGCGGAATACAAGTCGCACATCGGCTGGGGCCACACCTGCGTGGACGATGCGGTGGCGCTCGCGGTCATTGCGAAAGTGAAGAAGCTCTTCCTCTTCCACCACGATCCGGATCACGACGACGCCAAGGTGGAAAGCATGGCTGAGTGGGCCCGGGAACTGGCCGCCATCCACGGCAGCACGCTGGACGTGGACGCCGCCCGCGAAGGCGTGGAAGTGGTGCTGAACCGTTCGCACCCGCGGTGATTTCCGCTGTAGCGCAAGCCTCTGGCTTGCCGTGCCGCCGACGTCCTCGCCGGCCTGTGAGGCCTACGAAGCACGCACACAATCCTGGAAAGAACAATTGGAGTAGCCGCGCAAGGGCGCAGAGGACACAGAGGAGTCCAGTTGTATGGGCAATGGTTGTTCCCCGCCTCATCCTGTCGGCGCCCGACCTTTCTCCAAGCCAGGCTCCTCGACTGGTTTCTTTGTGTCCCCTGCGCCCTTTCGCGACCAATTCAGTCGTTTAGAGGATTACTCGGAGGTGCTGGTAACGAGGACGCCGGCGGCACGGCAAGCCAGGGCCTCGCGCTACAGACCCTGCTTCGTGCTGTGCTGGTGAGGATGCACGCCGCCATGCGCGGTGTGGTAGCTGTGGCAGGTGGAGCAGCTTTGAGAGACGCCGCCGGCCGGGCTGTGGCATTCGGTGCAGCTTTGCTTGGTGGGCAGCATGATGTCCGCCGTGCTGCGGCTGAACTTGGCGGTGTGACACTCGGTGCACGTCACAATGCTGTGCTTGGCGTGGTCAAACTCGCCGCGAATGAACCAGCGGTCCGGGGTATAGACCCTGGCGATCAGTGGCAGCCCGTCCGCCCCGCCCGCCTTGACCTCGTGGCAATAAGCACAGCCAGCGAAGCGCGCTCGGGCGGAGACCGCTCCGATTCCTGCGCCCGCCGCAAGCTGCTTCGACGGGTCGCTGGCGAAGAAGACCTGCTGCTCCAGATTCTCGCCGCTGAAGATCCGCTCGCGGAGCAGGCGCATCTGCTCGGTCACAAACTTCTCCGTGGCCGCCTGCGCGGTCACTCCCTGTCGACGGGCGAGGTCGGCATACTGGGTCGGCAGGCTGCGAAGGTAGGCGCGCACCCCGGCAGGCTCGCCATGCGGGACGTGCAACTGGGGATTCCGGGCGTCGAACTGGAGCGCGTGGCAGGTCTGGCAGTTCTTCGCGTAGGTCACCGGCTGGAAGTGCGCGGCCGCCGCGTCCGGCTTGTGGCAGTCCGCGCAGGCCAGTGGCTGGCCACCGAGTTTGACCATGTCGGAAAGGTGCAGCGCATGGTTAAAACTGAGCGTGTTGGTGTCCTTCAGGTGCTGCTGATGCACCTGGAACTCGGGGTGATCCGTGGCGAAGGAGGTGAAGACCGCCGTGTAGCCCTGATCGGGTCGCGGCACCTCGAAGAGCACGCGCCCCTCGGCCTGGCGGAAGTTGAAGGCGGAGGCCGGCAGCTTCTCGCCCGTCCGGAGCGACGCCTCCATCGCGGAGGCGTTGCCGTGACAGGACAGGCATTCCGTGTCCGCCGGTGCGGGCATCCGGCCCCGGCCCTGATGCTCACGATGGCAGGCCGAGCAGGAGTGATCCCGGATGACGTTCGGCTGGTGGAACTTGTGGCCTGGGTGGCAGGCGAGGCAGTTGCGGTCAATCTCTGTCATCCCGCCGGCGGTGACGGTGTGCAGCCGGTGCGGTTCGAGCGGCCCGGGCTGGGCACGGAACGCGGCGCGCATCCACTCGCGGAGGTCGCCATGCGCGGCGGTATGGCAGGCCGCGCAGCCGTCCTGACCCGGCCAGGAGTGTTTCAACTGCGAGAAGACAACGCCGTGGTGGTGCGAGGAGACCGGCCCCGCCGAGATGAACCGCCACTGCCAGGGCCCATAGAATCCGATCAGCAGCACCGCGAGCGTGGCGGCGGTGATGGCGACGCACAGCCGGCCGCGCTGGTTGCGGAGCGTGCGGCGGGGCTGGCATTTCGGAATCGGACACGCGCAGTTGCCATCGGGCAGGGGACCGTTGGTGCAGGGGCCGCCGTGCTCCTTGGGGCGAGTGCAACGCCAGCGTCCCTTTGCCTCGCCTTCCTGCTTTTCCAGCACAGGCCGACACTCGGCGGTGGCCCGGCAGTCGCCTGACGGCGACGGGCCGATCCGGCAGGGGCAGCCGTCGCACGCCCAGCCGCACTCCCAATTCTGATTGGGCCGCTCGTAGCGGCTGCGGTCAAAATCAGGCGATGGCAGTTGATCCTTCAAGCCAGTTCAAAATGGAAACGGCAAAGCGAAAGAAACATGGCCCGGGCGTGCCGTTCGTGGTTTTAACCCGAACTCCGAACCAGAAAGCACCGGTCGCGAGCGGAGCGCGGCGTTTACGCCGCAGAAGGCTGCGACGGGAAGAGTGCGCTCGAACCACCCCGGGCGCGCTCCCGTTTCTGCGGCCTGAAGGCCGTGCTCCTCCGCTTTGGCGCCCGCCCGCTTCAGAATTAGGGTTTCACTTTGCATTTGTTTCACCGCGCTCCGGCGGAGAAGCCATAGACCAGCACGATGTGGGCGATGCCCCAGAGCATCAGGCTGTAGGTAAAGGGAATGTGGACGAACAACCACAGGCGCAACGTGAGCTGCAGCGCGTGCTGGTAGTCGAGGCCGTCCTTGCGGCGCACCAGTTCGACGAGCTGTTCCACGACCTTGCGTTCCGGCTCGTTGAGGAACCGGTTCAGGTCGCCGAGGTCATGGAGCAGCGCGTTGAGCGGCAGGCGGATTTCAAAGAGGTGGGAGAGAAAGTTCTGCGGACCATCGAAGAAGCGGTGCAGCCGGCGGGTGTAGAATTCCGCGATGGTGGCGGACTTCACCTCGGCGACGGAGCCCAGGGCGAGCGCCTCCGCCTGCTCGCGGAGCTGGCGGTTCACGATCGGGATGCGTTCGAACGGGACCTCGCCGCCGCGTGCGGTGAGGCGTTTGGGCCAGCCGCGCGAGATGAAGATGCCCACCACGCCGCTCACCATGACGATGGCGTATAGCACGGTGAGGATGATTTCAAACCATCCGGACGGCCACTGTAGGCGGGCATGGAGGAGGAAGAGCACGCCGGTGAAAGCCCCGCCGTAAAGATGGAATTCCAGCCAGACCTCCGAGCGGCCCAGCGGCAGGTAGGGGATCTTCTTGAACCAGTTGTAGCCGGTGAGCA
>CAZOCL010000575.1:0-3430 GCA_964578245.1 uncultured Klebsiella sp.
AGGACATCGGCGGAGGAGTGAAAGGGACTGGGAGAAGGATTACGAGTAGGATTAAGAGTAAGAGCAGGAGGAAATTCGACTCCTAATCATAATCTTACTCCGCCTTCTTCTTCCGACGCAGCTTCGCAAAGGGCCGGTGCTTCTCATGCAGCTTCGCGTCGGGGCTGAAGACAATCAGGTTGCCGTCGGCGGGAATTCGCATCGGACGGGGCCAGCCGCCACGCGTGAGGGCGTAGGGGAAGTAACCATGTGCGGCAATCTGCCCGAACAGCGCCTCCCGGCTGGAGCCGACTTCTTCGAGCATGTCACCACGCACCTCGACCAGCAGGAGCGGGCGCAGCTTGCGCAGCGTGTCGGTCATGCCGCGCAGAACGAACGGCTCGTGGCCTTCGACATCAATCTTGAGCACGTCCAGCCGGGTGACGCCGCGCTCATGCAGGTAGGCGTCGAGTGTCGTGCAGTCCACGCGCTCGGTGGCGTGGTTCTCGCGATAGACGAGGCTCACCGAGGCGGTGCCGGCGTTGTCCTCGGCACCGAGGTTGATTTCCATCGTGCCCGCGCGGTCGGTGATGATGAGTCGCTCGGGGACGACGTTCTGGAGCTGGTTGCGCTCCAGATTCGCGCGCAGCTCGGCGTGCTGCTCGGACACCGGTTCGAAGGCGTGGACCTTGCCATTCTTGCCGACGATGGGCGCGGCCAGCAGCGTGTAGTAGCCGACGTTCGAGCCGACATCGAAGAAGACCATGCCGGGCTTGAGATAGCGGCGGATGAACTTGGACTCCTTGCGCTCGTAGTTGGCTCCGTTCCACCAGATCGCATTCTGCACTTCGTCCCAGAGCTTGCAGTTGATGCGCATGCCGCGCGCCAGTTTGACGATCTGCTGCTTGCGGGTGCGCAGCAGCCAGCGCTCGAAGATGAAGCCCGTGACCCGCCATTTGCCCCGGAAGTAAGGGGTGCGGCGCGAGAGGAAGCCGAGAGCACCAAGCAGCGGGCCGACGCGTTTGGGGGCGTGGTCCGGGGAGTGGTTGCTGGCTTTGTGACCCATGCGTGCGCGCTGGCAGCGGATGGTGGTGGCAAAGCCGGAAGGACGTCAACCGAATCTCCGGGCCGCTGCGGCTCGAAGCAGAGAATGGATAACCAAGTCCGGAGCACGCTCAGCCACGTAGCCGCTGCGGCCTGGAGCGCCGCGCTCCGCCTACTTCAAATTGATCGGCGAGGGCGAGGGCGGCAGCAGGGCTCCGGCCGGAGCGGTGGCGTTCAACTGGGAAATAATGTCGTCGGTGAGGTCGGCGAGGCCGGCGTTGAACAGGAGGATGGGCGTGCCCACGGCGCTCTCGGCGGCACTGTCCAGCACGGCGGCGTAGCCGGCGGCCTTGGCCTTCTTGTTCACGATCTCACGGATCTCGGCGACGATCTTCTCCCGCATGTTGCGCTGGGATTCACCGATCTGCGCGCGGGCGCTACGGTCGAACTGGTTGATGCTCTGCTCGATCTCCTGCAGCTCGCGCAGCTTGGTCTCGGCGGACTTCTTGCGCTTGTCGCGCTCCTCGATGGACACGGCGGAGTCGCTGGCGCTCTCGACGAACTTCTTGTATTCGGTCTCGGTCTTCTGGAGATCCGTGATCATGTCCTTGCGCTTCTTGTCCAGTTCGCCGGCCTTCTCCTTGAGGTTGAGGTCGGCCTGCTTGGTCTTCCAATAGCCGTCGAAGACCTTCTTCAGGTCCACCACGGCAATGGCCCCGGCCCCGGACGCGGAAGCGGGCCGGTCGGCGGACTGGCCGGCGAGGGTGAGGGCGAGGAGCAGGGTGGCGAGGCAAAGCAGCGAAAGCGGTTTCATGGGGAAAAAGAGACAGGGTTTCAGTTTGGACGCAGGCGGCGAAAGTGACGCCCCGGGTTTCTAGAGGCGCAACGGTTCAGAAGTCGCGGGTGAAGCCCACGTCAAAGTTGAACCGGCCGCTCTTGTTCTGGTTGCGGTCGGCGGTGATGGGGAAGCCGTAGTCCAAGCGCAGCGGCCCGAGGTTCGGGATGTTGATGCGAAAGCCCAGGCCAACGTTGTCGTTGTAAAGCCGCTCGCCCCGGGAGGTGTTCGGGTTGATGCTGAAGGAGCTCGAATAGACATTGCCAATGTCATAGAACAGGGCAAAACGCAGCCGGTCAATGAGCGGAATGTTGTATTCCACCGAGCCCAGCCAGTAGGTGTTGCCGCCGAAAGGCTCGTTCAGCGAGTCCACCGGGGAGACATGCGAATACTTGAAGCCGCGCAAGGTGCGGGGGCCGCCGAGGAAGTAGCGGTTGAAGAGCGTGACGCGGTCGCTGTTGTAGCCCTGCACCGAGCCAATGCGGCCGAGGATTTCCCAAGTCTGCCCTTCCCAGAAGCCGGGAAGGTATTGGGAGCCGCGCAGTTCGAGCCGGAAGAAGTCCGCCTCGCCGCCGAAGGGGCCGCCCGCCAGTTCGCTGATGAATTCCACACGCTGTCCGCCCGTGGGCACCAGCCCGCCGCGGCGCGCGTCGTAAGTGATGCCGGCGCCGACCTTGGAAACGATCTGCGTGCCAGCCTCGGACTTCAGCTCGGGGGAGGCGGCGGGATCCACGCGGGTGATGCCGACATCCTCGACAGTGTAGCTGACGTTGCCGCGCACGAAGTCGCTCCAGAGCGCGCGCTCAAGACCGAGGCGCATGCCGGTCTGGACCTCGTCATAGAGCGAGCTTTGGAAGCTGGTGTTGCGGTGGTAGAGGTCCACGCTGAACGCGAGCTTGCGGTCCAGAAACCACGGCTCGGTGAAGCTCAGGAGGTAGTCCTGGCGGCGCGAACCGTAGCTGGCGCGCAGGCGCATCTTCTGGCCACCACCGGTGAACCACGGCGGGTTGAACAGGTCGAAGTTGCCCTGGCTGACTTCGACAAAGCCCACGACGCTTTCCACCGAGCTGAAGCCCGCGCCCACGGACATGTTGCCGGTGTTCTTCTCCTCGACGCCCACGACGAGGTTCTTCCGGTTGGGGACGTCGGTCGGCTCCGGCTGCATGTCCACCTTCTCGAAATAGTTCAGGTTCTCGAGGCGCTGTTTGGAGAGCTTCACGCGCACCATGTCGAAGGTTTCGCCGGGGGAGATGGCAAGTTCGCGGCGGATGACCTTGTCCTTGGTTTTGACGTTGCCCTTGATCTCGATCTTTTCGACGAAGGACTTGTCCTTCTCGTCCACCTGGTAGGTGACGTCCATGTTGCCCGTCTCGGTGTTGGGGGTGCGGACGGCGTTGACGCGGGAGTCGATATAGCCCTTGGAGCCGTAGAAATCGCGGATGCTTTCGACATCCTTGCGCTGGCCGTCGGGGGTGAAGGTCTTGCCCGCGGTCATCTTGATGTCCTTCTCGATCTCCGGAGTCGGATAGAGGTTGTTCCCCTTCACGGTCACGGTGCCGACCTTGTAGGGTT
>CAZOCL010000576.1:0-3428 GCA_964578245.1 uncultured Klebsiella sp.
CGCTGGAGCAGGGCGCGCGCGGGAGACAGCTCGACGATCTGCCCGGCATACATCACAGCCACGCGGTCGGCGATGTCGCCCACGATGCCGAGGTTGTGCGTGATGAGCAGGATGCTCATGCGCAGGCGGGCCTTGAGTTCGAGGAGCAGTTCAAGGATCTGCGCCTGGATGGTCACGTCCAGCGCGGTGGTCGGCTCGTCGGCGACGAGGAGCTTCGGCTCGCTGGCCAGCGCCATCGCAATCATGATGCGCTGCTGCATGCCGCCGGACATCTGGTGCGGGTAGTCGCGGATGCGCGACTCAGGCGCGGGGATGCCGACGAGTTTCAGCAGGCGTATGACCTCGTCGTCGGTGGCGAACTGCGGGCGATGGAGCTTGAGCGATTCCTTGATCTGATTGCCGACTCGGAAGACGGGGTTGAGCGAGGCGCTCGGCTCCTGGAAGACGTAGCTCACCACGCCGCCCCGGATGGAGCGCAGTTCACGCTGGTCCATCTTCTGCACGTCACGGCCGTTCAGCAGAATCTCGCCGCCGACATAGCGCGCGGGCGGCGTGGGCACGAGGCGGGCGATGGACAGGGCGGAAACGCTCTTGCCGCAGCCGCTCTCGCCCACGAGGCAGAGCGTCTCGCCCTCGGCGATGGTGAAGGACACGCCGTCCACGGCGCGCACCGCGTCCTGGCCGACGCCGAATTCGAGCTGGAGATTGCGGATGTCGAGGAGAGGCATGGTCAGGAAATGCGGAACGCGGAATGCGGAACGCGGAATGAAAACGATGGCGGGCGAACGATTTCCGGCTCCACCGCCGCACTCACTGAATACTGAATACTGAACACTGAAAACTCATCTCCGAGAGCCATGCTCCCGTTCCGCATTCCGCATTCCACATTCCGCATGCTCATGAGCTTTTGGTGTCCGCCGCATCTCGTAATCCGTCGCCGAGGAAGTTGAAAGCCAGAACGGTGACGAAGATCGCCGCGCCGGGGGCGAGCAGCCAGGGATAGCTGCGCAGGTGCTCGGAGTTTTGCGCGGCGGTGAGCATGTTGCCCCAGCTCGCCTGCGGTTCCTGAATGCCCACGGCGAGGTAGCTCAAGACCACTTCGCCCAGAATATAGTAGGGCACGCTGAGGGTCGCCGCCACGATGACATAGCTGAAGGTGCTCGGGAGGATGTGCTTCGTGATGATGCGCCAGGGCGTCGCGCCGAGCGCACGGGCCGCCAGCACGAACTGCCGCTCGCGCAGGCTCAGGGCCATCCCGCGCACCACCCGCGCCATGCTCGCCCACCCGATGAAACTGAGGATCACGATGATCATCGCGTAGGCCTCGGTGGAAGAAATGTTCGAGGGGAAGGTGTTGCGCAGCGCGAGGATGAGGTAGAGCGAGGGCACGGACATGATCAGCTCGCACACGCGCATGATGACGGTGTCTATGCGCCCGCCGAAGTAGCCCGAGATGCCGCCATTGATCATGCCGAAACTGAACGACAGCGTGATGCCGATCAGACCAATGCTGAGCGAAATCTGCGAGCCATAGAGGATGCGGGAGAAGACATCCCGCCCGAACTGGTCGGTGCCGAAGAGATTGACCGGGTAGTTCTTCTCGCCGGTGCCGAACAGGTGCGTTTCGCAGGGGATGAGCGCGAACATTTTGTATTTGTCCCCTTTGATGAAAAAGCTCAGCGGCTTCGTATCCCCGGCGACTGGCGCATAGATAAACTGGCCGGCCTTCTGTTCCCAGCGCGGGACCACCAACCGGAGGCCGTCGAGCTTCGGCCAGATCGGTGGGTGGAAGAACCGGTCGCGGTCGTCGGACTCGTAGTGATATGGTGCTACGAAACCGGCCAGCAGCGCCGTGAGGTAGAGCACGGCCAGGATCGCGCCGCCCGCCATCGCCGTGCGCCGCCGCAAGAGCCGCCGGCGGAAGAGCTGGGCGGGCGAGAGCGGGAGGTTGGCGGCGGGTTCGCTCATTGGCTCGACGCCTCCTGCGTCACCGAACCGTCCGCACACAGTGACGTTACTTTCTCTGGACCATACAAGTGCCAAAGCTCGTCCTCGGGATTCGAATCCGGGATTCTGCTCACCCAAAGGCGTCCGCCAAGGTCAAAAGTGAATTCCGTCATCGGGACACCCAATGCCACATTGAGGCCGAGGAGTTTCTGGCCCTTCAGCTTTGCTGTAGCACGCTGTCGCTGCGCCTGATCACTCTCTTCGTGCGCAATCTTCAGTCCGTCCTGGAACACCACCCACTTCGCCATCTCAACCCAGAGATGATACTCACCTTCCACGCTCACGATTCGATTCTGAAACGCCACACAGTCAGAATCCGGCTGCGGCTCCACGACGCGAATGCGAGGAGTGCCCCAATGCAATGTGAGCCAGGAACTGAAGCCATTCTCAACGCTCCAGCAAAGCTCGCCCAGCAGCGGCTTGAACACATTCGCAATTGTGTCTTGGCCGTTCATTCCTTGAGCCGTATCCGCGGATCGCTCCACGCGAGCATGATGTCCGCCACGAAGTTGCCGATGATGAGCAGCGCGGTGGCCATCACCACGGAGTCCACCACCAGCATCGAGTCCTTCGCGAAGAAGGCCTCGATGGTGAGCCGGCCCAGTCCCGGCCAGGCCATGACATTCTCGACGATGAAGGCTCCGCTGAGCAGGTGCGCCAGCGAGTAGCCGAAGATGGTCAGCAAGGGGTTGATGGCATTGCGCAGCGCGTGCTTGTAAACCACCCAGCCCTCGGACAGGCCCTTGGCGCGCGCGGCGGTGACGTATTCGGCGCGGAGGGTGTCGAGCAGGTTGGACCGCATCTGGCGCATGATGCCGGCCAGTTCGCTCGCGGCCAGCACCAGCACGGGCAGGATCAGATGGTGCGCGCGGTTCCAAAACCGCTCCATCGGCGACATGAGGTCGTAGAGCGAGCTTTGCGCGCCACCGATGGGGAACCAGCCGGTCGCCGCCGCGAACATCAGGGCCAGTAGCGCGAGCAGAATTTCGGGAATCGAAAGCCCGATGAATGCAATGAGCGCGCACCCGCGGTCCACGATGGAGTCCTTGTTCACCGCCGCCCAGATGCCCAGTGGCACGGCGATGCACCACGCCACGATCGTCGCGAAAAGGGACAGCAGGAAGGTGTTCCACAGCCGCGACCCGATCAGGTCCGTGGCGGAAATCTTGTATTGGATGGAATAGCCGAAGTCGCCCTGCGCGACGTTCTTGAGCCAATAGACGTATTGGACATACCACGGCTTATCGAGGTGAAACTTGTTGAGCAGCTTCTCCACGGTCTCGGGGGAGATTTGCGGGTTCTGCTTGAGGCTCTGCAAGTAGCCGCCCGGAGTGAGCGACATGAGCAGAAACGTCAGCAGCGAGACCCCGAGCAGGATCGGGATCATGTGCAGCAGGCGTTTAAGAATGAACGTGCCCATG
>CAZOCL010000577.1:0-3398 GCA_964578245.1 uncultured Klebsiella sp.
TCAAGCGCGAAGACCTGAACCACACCGGCGCGCACAAGATCAACAACGCGATGGGCCAGATCCTCCTCGCGAAGCGCATGGGCAAGACGCGGATCATCGCCGAAACCGGCGCGGGGCAGCATGGCGTGGCCACCGCCACGGTGGCCGCGATGTTTGGCATGAAGTGCGTCATCTACATGGGCGCGGTGGACTGCGAACGGCAGAAGCTCAACGTCTTCCGCATGAAGATGCTGGGTGCGGACGTGGTGCCCGTGCACGCCGGCCAGAAGACCCTCAAAGAGGCGGTCAACGAGGCCATGCGCGACTGGGTGACGAACATCCGCAGCACACACTACATCCTCGGCACCGCCTACGGCGCGCACCCGTATCCGGTGATGGTTCGCAACTTCCAGCGCATCATCGGCGACGAGGCGCGGCGGCAGATTTTGGAGCAGGAAGAGCGTCTGCCCGATTTGCTCATCGCGTGCGTCGGTGGCGGCTCGAATGCCATCGGGTTGTTCTATCCCTTCCTGGAGGACAAGGCCGTGAAGATGCTCGGCGTCGAGGCGGGCGGGCGGGGCATCCTGCCGGAGCAGCACGCGGCGCGTTTCCAGGGCGGCTCGCTGGGGGTGCTGCAAGGCACGCGCAGCTACATCCTGCAGGACGAGTTCGGCCAGATTCAGTCCACCCACAGCGTCAGTGCCGGCCTCGACTACGCGGCGGTCGGCCCCGAGCACGCGTGGCTGCGCGACCTGGGCCGGGTGGAATACGGCTACGCGACGGATGACCAGGCGCTCGAAGCATTCATGAAGCTCGCGCGGCTCGAAGGCATCATCCCCGCGCTGGAAAGCTCGCACGCCGTCGCCGCCTGCATGGAGCGCGCGCCGAAGCTGGGCAAGGACGCGCTCATCATCGTGAACCTCTCCGGCCGCGGCGACAAAGACGTGGCGCAGGTGGCGGACAAGGTGGGTTTGCAGATGCCGGTGTGACCTGATAGTTTGCGGCCATGCTGACTCCACACCGCTTCAGCACCCAAGACTACCACCGCATGGCGGAGGCGGGCGTGTTGCGGTCCGATGCCCGTGTAGAACTGCTCTGCGGGAGAATCCTCGACAAGTCGCCGATTTCTCCTCTGCACGGTGGCTTGGTCAAACGCCTCGGTCGCCATTTCAACCTTGAAGTCAACGGTCGCTGGCTCGTTACCGTTCAGAACCCTCTCCATCTCGATGACCACTCCGAGCCGGAGCCGGATGTGATGCTGCTTCGCCCCACGCCGGATGACTACATCCGAGGGCACCCGCTCCCCGAGGATGTCTTCCTGCTCATCGAAGTCTCTGATTCGACCTTGGACTACGACCGCGATGACAAACTGCCCGCCTACGGTCGCGCGGGTGTCAGCGAGGTCTGGATCGTGAATCCGCAGGACGAGGTCATCGAAGTCTATCGCGAGCCGCACTTCACTGGTTACGCCGCGAAGACGGTGTTTCAAGTGGGCGACACCGCTTCACCCCAAGCCTTCCCCGACGCGGGCGTCAACGTGGCGGAGCTGCTGCGGCGCTGAGGTTGCCCTGGTCTGGCTGTGGTCTCCTCACTCCGCGACCAGTTGCGCCCGCATCTTGACCGGGTCGAAAGCGAGCTTTTTGCCAGCGGGCGGAGCCGGCAGCCGCTGCAGGAAGCCCGCGGTCACCAATTCGTTCAAGTCCTTGGGCGGTTGACCGCGCTTGAAGGTCCAAAGCTCCAGGGCGCGGTTAACCTCTGCGACAGCCTCTTCGGGAGTGGTCGCGGTGGAGGGAAGCGGCGCGGGCAGCGCGGCCGGATCGCTCTTCGGCTTGCGTTTGCAGCCCGTGAGCAAGCCAAAGCCAAGGAGGCCGACTACGAGCAGGCTAAGAACGGTGCGTAGGTTCATGGGGAACAGCCAGCGAGGGGCGGGAGCGTTGAACTGATGGAGTTGCCGGCCTGGCTACAGTTTGTCCCAGAGCGAGCGCGGATCACCCGCAGGATACCCCATCCCCGTTTCGCTCGGCTTCATCAATTCTCCGTGTCCGTCCACAAAACCAACCGGGGCGCGCTTGTTATGGCGGGCCACCAGCCGCACCGGATCGGTCGCGGCGAAGTAGGAATCCGAAGGCGGCCGCATATAGAGAGTGGCCGTTTTCTCGACTTCGACCCACTGGTCCGGATCGGTTTGGGTCGGATTGCTGACGAGGCCGGCATCGGTAAAAACCAACGTCGCCGAGGGCTGGGACACCTGGGCCTCGCGAACCCGCGTGGTCGCCCCAACCGGTGAGGTGATGCCGATCTCAAAATGGTTCATCGCGATGCCGAGCTTGTTCGCGTTGTTCGCGGTCCCGCCGGCATTGATGGTGGCGGGATAAACCAGGGCGGCGCAGTCGAAGGTTTTGGGATTGTTGGGGATGTAGTTGTTCAGCTTGTCGGGCCACCAGATGATCCCCGCCCCGCTTTGAACCAGGCTCTGCGCGGAAGCGATCTCGTCGGTCTGACGCGGCTGCCGCCACAGAAATACAAACGTGTTGTCGTTCTCCTCCAAGTAGAGCCGGGAAGCGAGGCTGACCTGCCGGTTGTTGTTCAGGCACTGGATGCCCTTGGCCTTGCTCTTCGCCTTGGACAGCGCCGGGAGCAGCATGCCCGCCAGGATGGCGATGATGGCGATGACCACGAGCAGCTCGATCAGGGTAAAGGCGGACTTCCGATGGCAAGGTCGTGTTTGCATAAGGCTGGGCTGGTGTTGCCCACGCTAGGCAAGCCTCCCGGCCTTGGCCAGCGGATTCTCGGGGGTATTCGCGGCGACTTTTTCCGAACGCGCAGGCTTCCGCCGGTGTCTGTTGCCGGGTAGCATTGACCCGACATGAACACCGGCATCTCCGCCATCAATGAAGAAGTCCAGAAGGCCGCGGCCTTCGTCCCCACGCTCTTTGCCGAGCTGAACAAGGTCGTCGTCGGCCAGAAATACCTGGTCGAGCGGCTGACCATCGGCCTGCTGGCCAATGGCCATGTCCTGCTCGAGGGCGTGCCCGGCCTGGCCAAGACGCTGTCCGTGAAGACCCTCTCGGCGTGCCTGAACGTGAAGTTCTCCCGGCTCCAGTTCACGCCGGACATGCTGCCCGCCGACGTCATCGGCACGCAGATTTACAACCCGCAGTCCGGCGGCTTCACCACACGCTTCGGCCCCATCTTCGCGCGCCTCGTCCTGGCCGACGAAATCAACCGCGCGCCCGCCAAGGTCCAGTCCGCGCTGCTGGAGGCGATGCAGGAAAAGCAGGTCACGATTGGCGACCACACCTACAAGCTGGAGGAGCCGTTTCTCGTGCTGGCCACGCAGAACCCCATCGAGCAGGAAGGCACCTATCCGCTGCCGGAGGCGCAGGTGGACCGCTTCATGTTGAAGCTCAAAATCGGCT
>CAZOCL010000578.1:0-3390 GCA_964578245.1 uncultured Klebsiella sp.
TCTTCGCCAGTTCGTCGGTCTCGCCGACGGCCTGGCCGGTCTTCAGGCCGCCGCCCGCGAGCGCGATGCTGAAGGTCTTGCCCTGGTGGCCGCGTCCGCCGCCGCCATCGAACTCCGGGGGGCGGCCAAACTCCGTGGCCACCACAATGAGCGTCTTGTCGAGCAGCCGGTTCTTTTCCAAATCGGACACCAGCGTCGCGAGCCCCTGATCGAGCTGCTGAATGAGGATGTGCTGGTTGCGCTGGCCGTCGTTGTGCGTGTCCCAGCCGGTGCCGTTGATGAAGTTCAGGTTGAAGGACACCTCGATGAAGCGCACGCCGCGCTGCACGAGGCGGCGCGCCAGCATGCAGCGCTGGCCGAACTCGCCGCCGTAGCTCTGCCGCAACGTGGACGCCTCGCCGTCGAGCTTGAAGGCGGTCATGAAGTCGCCGTTGGCGAGCGTGACGGACGCGCCGAGGGCTTCGTCGTAATCGGCGATCACCTTATCGCTTTGATTGCGGGCGACGTAGCCCTTGCGCAGCTCGGTGAGGAGCTGTTCGCGGTCGGCCTGGCGGGCGGAGTTGATGTAGGGCGGGCGGGTGAGGCCGGCGGGGCCTTTCTCCGTGTCGGTGAGATAGACGTAGCTGTGCTTCGCGCCGAGGAAGCCGGGGCCGCGCATGATCATCGGGTAGCCGATGACGACATAGGGCGGGATGCCGTCCGCCAGCGAGCCGCGCTCATGGGCGACGAGCGAGCCGATGCTCGGATAGGTGATGGTGCCGGTTGGCCGGCGGCCGGTGTGGACGAAGTTCGTCGCGGCGGCGTGCTCGTCAATGATGTCGTGGTTCACCGTGCGCAGCAGCGCGAAGCGGTCGAGGATCTTGGCGCAGCCCTTGAGATGCTCGCAGACCTGCACGCCGGGGATGGCGGTGTCAATGGCCGGGTAGGCGGAGCCGGCGACGCGCTTCTGCGGGTCGCCCACGCGCTTGGGGTCCCAGGTGTCCATGTGCGCGCAGCCGCCGCCAAGCCAGACGAAGATGCAGTGCTCGGCCTTGCCCTGCGGGTAGGTCTTTTTCTCCTGGGCGAAGAGCGGGGAAGCAAGGCTGGTGAGGCCGAGGGCGGCGGTGCCGGTGCCGGTGCGGGCGAGGAAGCGGCGGCGGGTCAGGGAAGTGGTTTCAAGCTTCGATTTCATTTTTGTTTCATCCGCAAGTTGATGTATCGCTTGGCTTCGTTGCTAACCCGTTCGCTCTTGTCGTGCGACATCTCTTGCAGCAACGCGAGAGATTCGACTGTGTCCATTTTTCCCAAGACGTGAAGAATGGTGATGCGCACTGCTTCCGAGTCATCGTTCCAGAACGTCAGGAGGAACGGTATCGCCTCCGGATGCTTACACCGAGCTAAGCTCGCAGCAGCCGAGTGGCGCATTCCTTGCGCCGATTGCGCTGCCACTTCGAGCCTCGTAGCATTCCAAATGTCTTTTCCAGTGAGGCCCATGGCACGCTTCAACCCCTCAAAAGCTTCGTCGGTCTTGAAATTCCCAAGCGCCCAGAGGGCTGGTGTCATTCTTACGGTGTAACCGCTAGCCGCTGCCTTGTTGAGGATGGGCACCACTCTTTCATCGTTAAGCGAAGTCAGAGTTTTCATCGCTGCTTCTTGCTCATCCCACTTGCCATCGAAAATCTTGCGGCCCAATGACTCGATGAGTTCTCCAAACTTCTTGAGGTCTGTTGCTACCACTCGGACTTCACCTTTTGCCTGAGCGTCAACTGGAACGGTCGGCTCCGAGATAATCCGATTGCCCGAAGATTTGAACGACTCTCCAGATCGTCCGATGTCCAGTTTGCGAGCACATGTGACTGAGTAAATTCCTGGCTCGCTGAAAGTAGCCCAATGAGGAGCAAACAGCCTGAAGTCATAGCTGCCCTTCGCCGCCAATTTCTGTGGTCCTGTGAAGCCGCCCATGTGCATTTGCACTGTCGGCTGAGGCACTGGCTTTCCATCCGCCCCGACGAATTTGATTTTGAAGCTATCAGGCCGGCCGACCTCGTTTCGGTAGTCACCCCCAACCATCACCTCTAGGTCCACGTCCGAAAGATTTCGGACTTCGAATGTGAACCAAGCCGGTTCCCCCAGCATGAACTCGGGTTTGTCGAAGCGGAGGCTAACTTCCAATTTCCAGCCGTTCACCTCGTAGATTTCTGCCCGAGCGGGCACTCCACCAACCCAAAATGCGAGCACTACGGCCATTGCCTGCCATGCTCCGCGAAAACCGTTGAAACGGTTTCCGCTCGTCTTGCTCGCTGACACCCGGCTGAAGCCGGGTGCTAATGAGAGGGGAAGATTCATCGCTCTCGAAGTCGTATCGTCATCAATTCCTACCGTGGCTGAACAGCGGCAGCATCCGTTGCACAAACAGCACCGCCCGGTTGCGAGCCAGCCGGTGGCATTCCTCCCGGCAGGCCTGGCCGATCAGCCAACTGCTTGCGGAGGCCGGGGCAGGCGGGTGCGCCCGGGCGGCGCGCTCCAGCTCGTGCGCGAGATCGAGCAAGGTCGCGTGCTCCGGCAGCCGGCTCACGAGGCTCATCACGATTTCTTTGTCATCCGCGTTCACTCGAAAAGTGGGTGGGGAGCAAGTTGCAGGACAGCGGCACGTCCCGCCCCGGAGGGGCTTCGGAACTTAGCCGGGGACTTCGTCCCCGGATAACCCGCCAATCTTGCGCGCACCCCGGCAGGGGTGCGGGAACCCCGGGGAAAGCCGCCGACTCCAGCACCCCTGCCGGGGTGCAATTTTGTGGAGCACACCGAACCGGGGGCGTTGCCCCCGGCTAAGTTCCCGCGCCCCTCCCGGGCCGCAGGCGTATGAGGCATCAGGCTCATCGGCGCTTGGTCGTCGGTGGCTTCTTCATCGCTCGTAATCTCCGCCGAGCCTCGGCGAAGACTTCCTCAGCCGGGATTCCCACAGCCCGTCCCGACTTAATCTCAGCCACTCGCCGCGCAAGCTCGGCGTCAAGCTCCGGCGTTCCGTAGGTCAGGATGCCGGGCGGTTTGCCCAGCGCCCAGATTTCCCGGGCGGTCCAAAGGTGCGCAGGTTTCCGCCGGGCACGCCGCAACAGCTCTTTGCGGGCGGCTTCGCCCGTTTTGCGTTTCGCACGCTTGGCTGGAGGCGTTTTCTTCACGGCACAAACACAAACTCCGGCGAGTTCACCATGGCCCACAGCACGTCCTCGGCGCGTTCGCGCCAGTCTTTGTTCAGGCGCGGCGTGGGCTCGTCACCTTGGCGGGCCTTGTCCTCGACGAGGTATTTGATTTCGCTGGCCTTTGAGTTGAGGTGGTTGGTCCAACTCAGGAGCTGGCTACCGTCGAAGTCCTTGCGGAGCTTCTTCGGGCCGCAGGCCACGACGCGGTCCTTGT
>CAZOCL010000579.1:0-3380 GCA_964578245.1 uncultured Klebsiella sp.
ATCCATCAGCTTGATGAGCGGGAGGAACATGGCGATGACGATGCTGCCGACGACGACGGCCAGGAAGACGATCATGATCGGTTCCAGCAGCGAGGTCATGGCGGACACGGCGTTGTCCACCTCTTCCTCGTAGTTGTCCGCCACCTTCATCAACATTTCCGGCAGTGCGCCTGTCTGCTCACCGACGTCCACCATGGACACCACCATGGGTGGGAAGATCTTGGAGGCCTCCAGAGGGCCGACGATGTTTTCACCTTCCTTGACGCTGTCGTGAATCATCTGCACGGCCTCGGAAAACATGATGTTGCTGGACGTTTCCCGGACGATGTTGAGCGACTGCAGGATCGGCACGCCAGAACTGACGAGCGTGCCCAAGGTGCGGGTGAACCGCGAGATGGCCACCTTGCTGATGACCGGCCCGAAGACGGGGATGATGAGCTGGACGCGATCAAACGTCCGCGCGCCAAACTTGGTGCGGACGAACAGTTTGAACGAGACCACGATGCCAGCCAAGATGCCAGCCGTGGCAATAAAGTTGTGCTGGATGAACCGGCTGATGTTGAGCACCAGCATCGTGAATTCCGGCAGTCCCTGGTCACCTAGCATGTCTCTGAAGATTTCCTCGAACTTGGGCACGACCACGATCATCAGCAGCGCGACGATGCCGACGGCCACGGTCATGACCGCCATCGGATAGAAGAGCGCGGCCTTCACCTTGCCTTTGATCTTCTCGGCCTTTTCCGCGAATTCGGCGAGGCGGGTGAGGGTGACTTCGAGCACGCCGCCCAGTTCGCCGGCCTTCACCATGTTGACGAAGAGCTTGTTGAACACCTTGGGATGCTGGGCCAGACCTTCGGAGAACGTGCTGCCGCCTTCGATGGCCAGCGCCAGCTTGCCGAGGATTTCTTTGAGGGTCGGGTCCTTCTCCTGCTTCTGGAGCACGAGCAGGCCGCGCAGCAGCGGCAGGCCAGCGTCCACCAGCGTGGCAAGCTGGCGGGTGAAAGTGCTGAGGGTCTTGGTGTTGACCTTGCCGCCCAGCCCCGGAATTTTGAGGTTGATCTGGAGCGCGCCGCCCTTCTTCGCCCCCTTGGCCCCGGCCTTGCCCGGTGCGCCCTTGGCATCCTTCGATTCCTTCTTGTCCTTGTCCTTGCCCTTGTCGGACTCCACCACCTTGGTGGGGAAGTAGCCCATCTCCTTGAGGCGCGTCAGAGCCTCGCTCTGGTTGGCGACCTCCAAGGTGCCCTTGGTGGGCTTGCCCTTGGCGTCCATCGCTTCATAGGTGAAGACAGGCATAAGTTCCTCCGGGTTTTAGGTGTAGCGGACGACTTCTTCGACAGTGGTTCGGCCCTCGAAAATCAGGCGCAGGCCGTCATCGCGGATGGTGGACATGCCCATCTCTACCGCGCGCTGGCGCATGACCACGGCCGGGATGCGCTCGTTGATCATGGTGCGGACCGCATCATTGATGGCCAGCAACTCATAGATGCCCGAGCGGCCCTTGTAGCCCGTGTCGTTGCAGGTCTCACAGCCGCGCCCGTAGTAGAAGGTCTTTTCCCCGACGTCGAACGTGGACAGGTTCAACTGGGAAAGCTGGTTCTCGGTTGGCTCGAAGGGCGAACGGCACTTGGAACACACGGTGCGCACGAGGCGCTGGGCCAGCACGCCCATGAGGGTGGACGAGATGAGGAACGGCTCCACTCCCATGTCCACGAAGCGGGTCACGGCACCGGGTGCGTCGTTGGTGTGCAGCGTGGACAGCACGAAGTGGCCGGTGAGCGAGGCCTGCACGGCGATCTGGGCCGTTTCCAGGTCGCGCATTTCACCCACCATGATGATGTCCGGGTCCTGCCGGAGGAAGGCGCGCAGGGCCTTCGCGAAGGTCATGCCGGTGGTCTCGTTGATCGGCACCTGCATGATGCCCTCAATGTCATATTCCACCGGGTCCTCGGCCGTGAGCAGCTTGGTGTCGAGGGCGTTGACCCGGCGCAGGCAGGCGTAAAGCGTGGTGGTCTTGCCGCAACCGGTCGGACCGGTGACCACGAAGATGCCGTTGGGGTTCTGGATGATCTCGCCGACCGCGTCGAAGACGTGCTTCACCATGCCGAGATTCTCCAGATCCAGGCTGACGGAGGAACGATCCAGCACGCGCAGCACCACCGACTCGCCGAACTTGGTGGGCAGCGTGGATACGCGCAGATCAATGCGCTTGCCGGCCAGGCTCATGGAGATGCGCCCGTCCTGCGGCAGGCGGCGCTCGGAGATGTTCAGGTTCGCGAGCACCTTCAAACGGGAGATGACGGGCGTGGCCAGGTAACGCGGCGGCGGGGCCATCTCATAGAGCGCGCCGTCCACGCGGTAGCGGATCTTGAACTCGTCCTCAAACGGCTCGAAGTGAATGTCGCTCGCGCGATCCTGCACCGCCTGATACAAGATGAGGTTTACGAAACGGATGATCGGCGTTTCGTTCGCCATGTTGGCCAGCGCATCGGCGGAATCCTCCTTCGCCGCCGCGACCAGTTCCTTGACCGTGTCGTCCCCCGTTCCCATCGAACTGAGGATGTCGTCGAACGACTCCGCCTTCTCGGCGTAATACTTGGTGAGCGCGGCCACCACGGCGTTCGGGTCCGCCACGACGACCTGTAGCTCCTTGCGGACGATGAAGCCAACCTCGTCCACAATGGCCGGATTCAAGGGATCGGCCAGCGCCACCCGGAGTGAATTGCCGTGAAGTTCCAGCGGGAGACATTGATACATCCGCGCCGTGGCCGGAGGGATGGCCTCAATGACCTCGGGGGCGATCTCCATGTCCTTGAGGCCGGTCACCACCTCGGTGCCCAGATGCTCGGCGATGAGATTGAGCTGGGTGTCGAGGTCGAGGATGCGGGCGTCCACCAAGATCTGGCCGATGGCCTTGCCGCTCTTGTTGTTCTCCTGCATCACCTCCTCGAGTTGCAGGTCGTCAATCAGTCCGCGCTCCCGGACGAGAGCCAGCAACGGATCACTGATGTTGGCATTGGCGGACATGGCTATTCCTCCTTTTCCGCTGCCTTGGCGTCATCCGCCTCCTGCAGCTTGGCCATGATGGCCTGTGAGTCAATGCACCGGTTGACGACGGTGTCCCGGGCGATGCGTCCCTTGATATACCAGTCCACCAGGCCCTGATCGAGGGTCTTCATGCCATACTTGGCGCCGGTCTGCTGATCGGACGGGATGCGGAAGGTCTTGTTGTCGCGGATGAGCGCCGAGATGGAGTTCGTCATCACCATGATGTCATGGATGGCGAGCCGGCCCGGCTTGTCGGAGGTGGGCACCAGGATCTGCGCCACCACCGAGACGAGCGCGGTGGAAAGCTGGATGCGGATGGTCTCCTGCTGCTGCAT
>CAZOCL010000580.1:0-3375 GCA_964578245.1 uncultured Klebsiella sp.
GCTGGGCCTTCGGCTTCGGCATCGAACGCATCGCCATGCTCCGCTACGGCATCACGGACATCCGGCTGTTTTATGAGAATGATGTGCGGTTTTTGAGGCAGTTCTGAGCAGGATTCCAATTCCACGTTTGACGGAATCCAAACAAACCGGATACTGACATCATGAAGACGACGATTGATATTCCCGAAAAAGCCATGAAGGAAGCGATCCGTCACACCGGTGCGAAGACCAAACGCGATGCGATTGTGACGGCGGTAGAGGAGTTTAACCGTCGCCGCCGCCTGGAGGAACTGGCTGAGCGCCTGCATGGTTCGTGCCCTGGCTTCATGTCGCAGCAGGATTTGCAGCAGATGCGCGAGGATCACAAATGGGAGGCAGCCAAGTGAAGTTGGTGGACGCCTCAAGCTGGATCGAATTCCTGCGCGGCCGCACCAGTGAACCGAGTGTGCGTGTAAAAACTCTGCTCGTGCAGGGCCAGGCCGCCTGGTGTGACATGACGTTGGTGGAACTTTGGAACGGCGCGCGCGGCCAGGCGGAAAAAGGCGTGATCGAAGCGCTGGAACGCGAAGTCCGGCTTTATCCGATCACTGAACAGGCGTGGGCGCGCGCCTGTGAACTGGCCCGCCGGTGTCGCAGCAAAGGCCTCACGGTGCCGTCGGCGGACATCGTCATCGCCGCCTGTGCTGCTGCTCACAAACTCGAGTTGGAGCATTGTGACCGGCACTTCGAAGACATCGTGCCACTGGCTCAGGTTCACTGACTATCCCTTCGTCTATAAACTCAATCCGTCGAATGAAAGTCACCCTGAACTGGCTCAAGCAACACATTGATTTCAACGGGGCGCCCGAGGAACTCGCGAAGCGGCTCACCATGCCTGGCCTCGCATTGCTCGACCTCCTCCACTGAACTTCCATATGCTGCGACCAGGACACATCCGATTGCCGAAGGACGAGGCCGCCGAGGCCGCGCGCGCCGCCGGCTTCGAGCGCAAGCAGCGCTGGAAGGAACTTCCCGGCAACCGCTACACCCCGGAGGAGTTGCGGCAGATGAGCGCGGACCTTGGGGAGGTCACCATGCGCAGTGTCCGGCCAAAACGCCGCGTGATGCACCTAGCCTGATGAGGCCGCTGCCGAAAATCTATGACTGGGAAAAAGTGCGCGCCGCGTTGAAGCTGCTGGCGGCGCGGTTTCCTGATTTCTTTCCCGCCTGGGTGCTCATCGGTGGCGGCGCGTGCTGGTTCTACCGCGAGGCGCTCCGGCAGGCGCACGACCCGGATTTTCCCGTTCCCCCAGCCACGCCAGCAGAGGAGCAGGTGTGGTTGAGCAAGGACGTGGACTTCATGGGGCTGACCGTGGAAGAGGCGGAAGGGCTTTTTCAGTCATCGTTCAAGCCGGAGACGCACACGATTTCGTTCGAGGGGCTGGAGGTGGATTTTTTGGAGGAAGGATTGCGGCTGACGCTGCGCGAGGCGCTGACCAATGCGCGTGAAGTTAAGATGAACGACCTGACCTTTGCAGTGCTCGCGCCGGAAACACTTTTCGCCGAAAAGCAGGCACTCATTGCCTGCAAGAACCGTCCGCAGGACCGCCTCCACCACGCGGTGCTCGCGCAGTTCCTGAAATACGAACTCTGCGCCGACCTGGAGAACGCCGGCTCCTTGGATGCGGATGATTGGGTGGCTCGCGCGCGCGACGTGAAAACGGCCGACCTTGATTTCTTCGCCACCGACGTGCGGTTTGGTGGGCGGTTGCAACGCGCCATCGGCGCGTTGCAACCGACCCACAAGCGCGTCAAGCACTGGGCCAAGCACCATCTGCCCGGCTACACTGAATAATCTCTCATGAAAGTCACCCTGAACTGGCTCAAGCAATACGTTGATTTTAACTGGTCGCCCGAGGAACTCGCGGAGCGGCTCACCATGCTCGGTCTCGAGGTCGAGGGCGTGCAGAAGCTCGGCGGCGAGTTTGCGGGCATCGTCGTGGCACAGGTCATCACGCGCGACAAGCACCCGAACGCCGACAAGCTCTCCGTCTGCCGCGTGAACGATGGCACCGGCGAGCGCCAGATCGTCTGCGGCGCGCAGAACTTCCAGGCGGGCGACAAGGTGCCGCTCATCCTCCCCGGGGCGTCCCTGCCCATGAAGCCGGGCGACAAGGAGCCCTTCACCATCAAGGTCGGCAAGATCCGCAGCGTCGAATCGCACGGCATGATGTGCTCGCCGCAGGAACTGGGCCTCCCTGATCAGGTGGACGGTCTGCTGCTCCTGCGCACGGATGCCAAGGTCGGCCCGCCCTTCGCCGAGTATCTCGGCCGCGCGGGCAGCGACGTGATTTACGATCTCGAAGTCACGCCGAACCGCCCTGACCTCAACAGCGTCATCGGCATCGCCCGCGAGATCGCCGCGCTCACCGGCAATCCGCTGCGCATTCCGGACACTTCCAGCATCCAGCAGCCGGCCTCCAGCATTGGTGATTATGTCGCCGTCCGACTGGACGAACCCGCCTTGTGCCCCCGCTACACCGCGCGCGTGGTGACCGGCGTGAAGATCGGCCCCAGCCCGGACTGGCTCCGCACCACGCTGGAGAAGGTAGGCATCCGCAGCATCAGCAATGTGGTGGACGTGACGAACTACGTGATGCTCGAAACCGGGCAGCCGCTGCATGCGTTCGACTATCACTTGATCGCGCGGTCCCAAGCAGTTGAAGAGATAAAGAGTGGAAGCGTTGAAGAGTCATCCTCTTCAACCCTTAAACCCTTCAACCCTTTAACTCCCACCATCGTCATCCGCCGGGCCGCTGCCGGTGAGAAGTTCAAGACCCTCGACAATCAGGAGCGCACGCTGACCAGCGACATGCTCCTCATTGCTGACGAGCAGAAAGGCATTGCCCTCGCTGGCGTCATGGGCGGCGCGAACACGGAGATCCGCGACGACACCAAGGACGTGCTCATCGAGAGCGCCTACTTCCTCCCGACCAACATCCGCCGCACCAGCAAGGCCCTCGGCCTGCGCAGCGAGTCCAGCTACCGCTTCGAGCGCGGCTGCGATGTGGGCATCGCCGATTACGCGAGCCAGCGCGCCGCACAGCTCATTCTCGAGACCGCCGGCGGCACCCTCGTGCCGGGCGTCGTGGACGCATACCCCAAACCCGCCGAGCCGAAGCTCGTCTCCCTCCGTCATGAGAAAACCGGCGCATTGCTCGGCGTGGAAATCCCCGCCGACAAGCAGGTGACGATGCTCCAGAGCCTTGGCCTGGAGCTCATCCAGCCCGGCAGCAGCCCTGCCGTCTCTACGTTCCACATCCCTACCTTCCGCGTGGACCTCAAGCGCGAGGTGGACCTCATCGAGGAGATCGCCCGCCTGCATGGCGTGGACAA
>CAZOCL010000581.1:0-3361 GCA_964578245.1 uncultured Klebsiella sp.
TCTTCGCCAGCGACCGCTCCATTGGCAACGAGGCCGTGCGGGCGATTGACAACAATTCCAAGACCGCGTGGGAAGGCCTGAATGACGGCCGCTCGCCGAAGTTCATCGTGGTGGACCTCAAGCAGGCGACCAAGCTTGGTGAATTGAAGTGGGCCACCGATGGCTTCTTCAAGGACAAGAAGCCCGTCGAGTATGCCATCCAGACCTCCACCAACCTGGCGGACTGGACCACCGTGGCGGCGACGGCGAACTTCACCGGGGTCACCGCCGAGCAGCGCGCGCGCATCGTGGCGACGAATTCGGCCAACTTCGCCAGCGCGACCATCCAGCTCACGAACACCTCGGGCCGTTACGTGCGGATGTTCATTGAGAAATTCTCCGGCACCGCGCCGCGCATCGCGGAGATCGAGGTGAAGGACGCCGCTGGAACGGTGCTCATCCCGACGAAGACCGAAGGTGAAGTGGCGGCCGGCGACGCGCTCCGGCTCACGCCCAGCGACCGCGTGACGGCGGCCTACGACGACGAGACCAGCATGGTCTCGCAAGGCAAGCCGCGCGCGCTTTCCCAGTCCTTGGTGGCGACCTACTACAATGCGCAGATCGGTTTCATCGCCTACGACTTCAAGGGCGTGGCCGGCCAGAGCGTGCCGGAGACGTTCGTGAAGCAGGTGCGCCGCGTGGACCCCGGCCAGCGCGTCATCGTGCGCGTGACCGACTACGACGCCGACTCGACCGACAAGCGCGACAAGATCAAGTTCACGCTCAAGAGCAGCGACGGCCAGGAGCAGAAGCTCGAGGCGACCGAGACCGAGCCGTTCACCGGCGTGTTCACCAAGGAACTGGACATCTGGTCCCCGCAGCGCACGAACGGGTTCAAGCTCCCCGATGGCGTAACCTTGGAGGCCGCCTATCTGGACGAGCAGAACACCGACCCTGGCGCGCCCGTCCTGCGCACAACGCACTTGGAGCCCGCCGTCCCTGGTGACGTGAAGGTCGCCTTTGTGCCCTCGACCGTGAAGCTGCGCGCCGACGGCCAGGAGATCTATACCTACGCCTCGACGCTCGATACCAACGCCCCGGTGATCAAGCCGGTCGCCTTCCGCCCGCCGCTGACCTTCGAGATCATCGACCAGCAGGCTGCGAAGGATTCCTTCAGCGAGGTGAAGGCCACGCTCACGACCTCCGGCGGCAGCACCGTCGAAGTCATCTGCCCGTTGTCGGATGTCGCCGGCGGCAAGCCTGCCAAGCGCAAGGTCTCGGATGATGCGCTGGAGACCGGCCGCTTCGTCGGCCAGATCCTGATGAACCTCGGCGACAAGGAATCACCACCCACCATCGTGCTGGAGCCGGGCGACACGCGCGTGCTCGCGCCGCGCCGCAACCCGGGCGTCGTGCAGGAACAGCAGCTCGCCAACGTCGTGCCCGTGCTCAACCTGAACGGCCAGGACATCATCACCGTGACCTACAAGGCGCAGGGCAAGGAGTTCAAGGACCAGGCCCGTCTGGCCGTGCCCGCGAGCGTGGAGTTCACCGACAGCGGCTACGACAAGCCGGTCACCAACCTCTACATCGGCGACAAGGTTTTCCTCGTGGTGAAGGACCTCACCGCCGACGCCACGCCGGAGCGCGACAGCGTGGAAGTCACGCTCACCAGCCCGCGCGGCGAGAAATTCACCGTGAAGCTGCAGGAGACCCTGAGCCACAGCGGCGAGTTCAGCGGCAGTTTCCCGCTGGTGCCGGGCGAGAAGCCCATGCCGGGCGATGACAAGATGGAAGCGTGGTTTGGTGATGCCATCACGCTGACCTACGCCAGCAAGAACGACGCGACGGCGAAGTTCGAGAAGACCATCAACGTGGTGAAGGGCACCGACGGCAATCTGCTGGTCTTCGAGAAGAAATACGCGACCGAGAAAGTGGCCATCGAATCCCAGTTCCGCATGGCCGAGGCCTATTTCGAGCTGTTCAAGAACTACCGCGCGCTCAAGCAGCTCCCCGCCGCGACCAACGCGCTGAACGAGGGCATGCAGCTCCTCAAGGAGCTGAGCAACGACTACCCGAGCAAGCAATACGAGGCGCGCACGGACTACCTGCTCGGCCAGTTCGCGCAGGAACTGAAGAAATACGACGAGGCCATCAGCTACTACAAGCGCATCGTCCAGAATCACTCGGACCACCCGCTCGCGCCGGACGCGCAATACAAGCTCGGCCAGTGCCACGAGGAGAAGAACGATATGGACGCCGCCAGCGCGGAATACGTGACGCTCGCCTACACCTGGCCGGACAACCCGCTGGTCGCCAACGTCGTCGTCCGCATCGCGGAATACTTCTACAACAAGAAGGAATATCCGACGGCGGCCGAGGTCTCGAAGAAGTTCGTGGACCGCTTCCCGCAGCACGAGTGGGCCGAGCGCATGCTCTTCCGCGCCGCGCAGTGCTGGTATAAGGCCGATCAGTTCAGCAAGGCCGGCAAGGAGTTCGACCTGCTGGTGGACAACTATCCGCGCAGCAAGTTCCGCCCGGACGCCGTGTTCTGGGCCGGTGAGTCTTACCGCAACGGCGGCCAGCTCGAGTCCGCCTATCGCCGCTACAAGCGCGCGACGTGGGACTATCCTGAGAGCGACGCGGCAAAATTCGCGCGTGGCAAGCTGGTGCTGCCCGAGATGGTGAACATCGCCGACCGCGACGTGGCGCAGTAATCTTGGAGTGCGGTGACTTGTCACCGCTTTCGCTGCTTCCCCGACTGGTCGGGGAAGCAGAGCCGCGCAGAAGCGGCTCGCCGGATGCCGGGCGCAGACGGGTGCGAGACAAGTCTAACAGACCGGCTGCGTTGCCGGGTGAGCGAACGATTTAGCACGATGCAAACAAAACCTGAAAATGTCCGGGTGGAGGTGCCACTCAAGATCCTTTGGAAGTGGACCGGCGTGAGCGCCGTCATTCACGCCCTGATCATCGCCTTGCTCTGCGGCTTCAGTTGGTATGGGCATCATCAGCGTGAGCTGGCGAGCAAGGCCAAGGCCGCTCTCGAGGAAGCCGCGTTGAAGAAGAAAGAGGCCGAGGACGCCGCGAAGAACACCAACGCCCCACCCGCCGCCGCGACCAATGCCGCGCCGGTGAAGCCAGCGGTCGCGGTCACCCCGCCCCCGCCAGACACAACGGCCGATGCCAGCAACCGTCAGGCCCAGGCGGAGAAGGTGTTGGGGATCGACAAGGTCGCCAAGCCCGGCGAGATCCCGAAAAGCCCCTTTTCCACCAAGGGTGATGATCTGCTCAAGGACCTGAAGTGAGTTTGGGCCGCGTTTCGCCTGCCGCCTGATGTCTTCGCCCGCCGCCAAACCGCCTGCGCGCGTCTGGAATCCGTTCC
>CAZOCL010000582.1:0-3341 GCA_964578245.1 uncultured Klebsiella sp.
ACCCTGATTTCCAACTTGCAAACTAACACCGTTGCTCCGGGGTGCTTGCAGTCCGCGCCCGCACTGCGCCTGCCTTTGGTCAGCCGGCTTGTCCCTGCAACCGGTTTACCCCGAACTCCGAAGAGAGAACCGCAGATCACGCGGATGACGCGGATAAAGAACCGGTTGCGCAGGCTCGCCACGGTTGGATTGGGTCCCGATCACAAAGCCGGGAAGCCCTTCCCATCCGTGTCATCCGCGTTATCCGCGGTTTCAATTTCGGAGTTCGGATTTAAGCCTAGTCCCGCACCGCCGCGCACACATACTCCAGCACGCGCCAGAGGCCATCCCCACCGGCGAGGCTGCCTTCATTGAAACCCGTGCGCGGGATGGGCTGCCAGTTGTCGCGCGCGTGGCTTTGCTCCGGCTGCGGGAGGCCGGTGAGGGCGTGGTCGTATTGGCCGTCCTTCCCGCCGAGCTTGTAGATCACGAGGTCCAGCGACGGCACGACGTAGAGGCAGAAGCCACCCGCGCCGGACTTGAAGAAAGCATCACGTGGCGCGCCGAGCACATGGCCGTCCGCGTTGTGCTCGAACTGAAGGCTGAACGGGCAGTGCGGATTGTAGGGCGAGGGCGAATGGCACTTCTCGATGTAGTCGGTCGGGACGAGCTGTTTGCCGTTCCACTGGCCCTTCCGCAGCAGGCAGTAGCCGAACCGCAGCGCGTCCGTGGCGTGCAACGCGGTGCTGCCGGCACCGTTCGCATGCGGCATCTTGAAGTCGCCGCGCTGGAGGCAGTAGCCCCACGATTCCCAGCCCATCGGCCCGGCGAGGCGCGCCTGGATGTAATCTTGCAGCTCCATGCCCGTCACGCGCCGCAGCACGATGGACGCGATGTGCGGCGCGGGGGACGAGTAGGAGTAGCCGCCGCCCGCATTCGTCCACATGGCGCACTTGAGCGAGGACTGGTCGAGGTCGCGGATGTTCTGGCCGGGCTTGGCGGTGAGTGGCAGGGAACGGCCCATCACGATGGCGGAGGGCGTCTGGCCTTCGCCGTTGTAGCCGGCGGTCATGCAGAGCAACTGCCCGAGCGAGATGTCCGCCCGGCGCGGGTCATCCAGCGGGAGCGCCTCGGGCAGGAACTTCTCGGTGAAGACCTTCGTGTCGAGCCCCTGCGGGATCTTGTCGCGGAACTCATTGAGCATCACGCCGCACGCGATGCTGGTGAAGGCCTTGCCCGTCGAGGCCATGTCGGGGTTCGCGTTGCGGCTCGCGCGGCCAAAATACTTCTCAAAGACCAAGTGCCCCCGGCGCACCACGAGCAGCCCGCCATTCTGTGTGCCCCGCTCGCAGACCTGATAGGCGCGCTCGAGCCACGCCGCATCCATGGCGGCAAGGGTGCGGGCCTGGGAGGCATTGGTGGCCGTGCGCCACCCGCCCGCGCTGTCCGGCGGCGGGAAGTAATCGGCGGCGTGCGCCGCGAGACAGAGCGAGGAAAGGACCAACGCAAGCAGGCGCAGGGCGGACGAGTTCATGCGCGGGTAGTGTCAGCAAACGGGCGGGAGGTCAATCCGAACTCAAGATGGTTGGCCTTTCCTGCTGCCGCACAGGCCGCTGCTCGGGATGACCGGACGCGCGCAACTTTTCGACTCGCTACGTTCCTGCGGCACGAACTGTCCGTTAAGCTTCGACCCGAATCTGACTTTTGCCTTGCAGGCTGCGGCTTCAATTCTAAGTTCCCCCCACTGATGAGAATCTCCCATTTAGCCGGGTTAGCTTGTATCTTGGTCAGTGGCTGGTTGTTCCAATGCCAAGGCGCAACACCAGCAAAAAGCGTCCCCTCAACAGTCATGTTGAAGGCAAAGGTTCCTTGGCTCGGCGATGCGGCATTCACTCACGACGGGAAGCAGTTCGCTACCAAAGGCCAAGAAGGCGTCAGAGTTTGGGACACTATGACAGGCGAGCCATCCCTCACGTTGGCATTGGCAGGATTGGGCGCACCGATGAGCCTGGCCTTCAGCATGGATGGCAACCAGCTTGCCATTGGTTTTCACGATTCGAAAATCGTTGTTTGGGAAACCCCAAGTGGTCGCAAGACTATCACCAAAACTGGATTCCCCAATCTGGTTGTAGCCATGGCGTTCAGTCCCGACGGCAAGCAGATGGCAGCGGCCCACAAGGACCTGGCAGTCAGCGTTTGGAACATTGCCGCTGGGCGGGAGATATTCGTCCTGAAAGGCCACGAGCGGCCAATCAGAGGGGTGATCTTCAGTCCAGACGGCAAACTGATCGCCTCCGCCAGCAAGGATGAATCGGTCAAACTCTGGGACGCCACGACGGGGCAAGAGGTGCGCACACTGCGAGGCCACAATCACGGGGTAAACGGAGCGGCGTTCAGCGCAGACGGGAAGCGGTTGGCCACCGCCGGTGAAGATACACTGGTGAAGGTTTGGGACGTGTCCAGTGGCAAGGAACTGCTGTTGTTATGGGGTCATGAATACAGCGTATCCCAGGTGGCGTTCAGCCCGGACGGCACGCGGGTGATCAGTTCAGACGGCCTGACAGTCAGGCTATGGAATGCGACTACCGGTTTGGAGGCTCTGAAATGGAAGGCAAAGTTACCCGAAGTGGGCAGGCTGGAAATCAGCCCCGATGGCACGCGGATGGCCTCCTTCTATGTGGACGGTTCGGTCAAGCTTATGAGCACGCCGGGGATCGGTGATCGCAAATGACCAACCAAATGTTGAGGGTGAATTGCATTCTTCACGCATGAGCATAAACGCCCACCGGAAATGGGATTGTGATCGCGCTTCGGCTGAATCAGTCCCGCTTGTGCACTCGGCCTAACCCCAAGGCATGGTTATGATCGGTGCATTTGCGTTTACTCCAGCACCTGCACCGTCAGCGACGTCGCCGCGCCCGCCGAGCGATATACCCTCTGCGTGGCTTTGCGGAAGTCCTCGGGCTTCGCGGTCGGGATGTTCACGAAGGTCTGCGGGTTGCGGTCCACCAGCGGGAACCACGAGCTTTGGAAATGGATCATCACGCGATGGCCGCGCCGGAACGTGTGACACACGTCCGGGATGTCGAAGGCGAGCTTGGAGGGTTTGCCCGGCTCGAACGGCTCCGGTTTCTCAAAGCTGTTGCGGAACTTGCCGCGGAAGACGTCGCCACGCACGAGTTGCTGCGCGCCGCCGAGCTTCACGTTCGCGGGGTTCGGATTCGGGTTCGGGTAGTCGCCGGGATACACGTCAATGAGCTTGATCACCCAGTCGGAGTCCGTGCCCGTGGTGGAGACGTGGAAGGTGGCGCGCAGCGGGCCGGCGAAGGTCAGGTCCTCCTCCAGCGGCTCGGTCTCATACA
>CAZOCL010000583.1:0-3328 GCA_964578245.1 uncultured Klebsiella sp.
GCCGAAACGTGTCGAACCCCTTTCTGGCGCACGCACCCGCAAAGCGGCCCGGCGGGCCGCGCTCCACCTCAGCGCACCACCTGCAGTTCCGGCAGCGCCGCCTGCAGCTTCGCCACCGCCGCATCGCTCACCTTGTTGCCCTTGATGTCGAGCAGGCGCAGCGTCTTGAGCTGCGCGAGGGATTCCAAGCCGGCGTCGGTCATCTGCGTGCCGGGGATGAGCAGGGTTTCGAGATGCGGCAGCTTCGCCAGGTGGCTGACGCCTTCGTCCTTGATGGCCCCGGAGATGCGCAGCACGCGCAGGCTCGAGATCAGCCCGGCCCACTTCGCGCCTTCGGGCGTGGCCTGCTTGTCCCCGAGATCGAGTTCACGCAGGTTGCGCAGCGGCACCAGGCTCGCGACCGCCGCGCCTGTGGCGTCGAGGCTGCCGATCTGCAGGCGGCGGAGCGAGGTGAGCTTGGACAAGTGCGGCGCGCCGGCATCCGTGAAGTGCGTGTGGACGATTTCGAGGCGCTCCAGGTTCTTCAGGCGCGCAATCTCCTTGAGCCCCGCGTCGTTCACGGGCGTGTAGTGGAAGTTCAGGTTCTCCACCGCCTGCAACGCGCCGAGCTGCGCGAAGCCTTCACCGGTGCATTTGGCGGAGGCGAAGGAGAACACGCGCAGCTTGGTGAGTCCGCTGAGATGCTTGAGGTGCGGGTCGGTGAGCGGCGTGAGCGTGAAGTTCAGGCGCTCCAAGTTCTTCAGCGTGCCGATGTGCTTGAGGCCGGGGCCGCGCACATCGCAATTGGCCACGTCGAGGTTCGTGAGCGTGGTGAGGCCGGCGACGCGCGACAGCCACTCGTCGTTGACCGCCGTGTTGAGGCCGCCTTTGCCCTTGAGCGGGTTGTTGCCGTTGTAGAGGTTCACCGAGACGAGCGTGCGGAAGGGCGCGACCAACTCATCGCCGGCCAGATCCACCAGCCAGCCCGGCGCGCCGGAGGCCCACGCGGTCAGGCCGCCCGCTTCCTTCGCAGCGGCGTCCACGGCCTGCGCCTGGGAGCGGAAGGCGAGCGCGGCCTGCAACGCGGGCAGTTCCTTCTGCACCCGCTCACGGAGCTGCGGATCGGCAATCACCTTCAACTGCGCGGCGACCTCCGTCGGCCTGCCCTCGGCCTGCGCCCGGAGAATCGCCCGCACGACCGGCGCGTCCGCCGAGGGCGTCGGCGCGATGATGCGTGACGCGAAGAGCTGGCTGTGATGGATCGTGTTGGTCGCGACCTTCGCGTCCTTGGGGAACTCGATGGTCTGCGGGCCGCCGGTCTGCGGGTTTGGCTCGTAGAGCGGTGCGCCGGTGCTGGCGACGGTCACGCGGATGCGGTGGCCCTGGTTGAAGACGATGCTCGTCCAGCCCACGTCGAACGCCAGCTTCGTCGGCTCGCCGGGCTTGAGCAGCTTCTCATGGTCGAAGCCCTCGCGATAGCGGGCGCGGCGTGGGTAATCCATCAGCAGCATCGAGCGCCCGTCGGGATACACGTCGCTCACCCGCACGAGGAAGTCCGTGTCGCGCGCGGTGGAGCTGGCCCACAGCTCGACCTTCACGAGGCCGGTCCACTCGACTGGCTCGGCGAGCGGCTCGGTGGTGAACGTGCGGACCTCCGCCTGCGTCTCGAACGGCCGCGCGTCCTTCGCCCCGGGAAAGCCCGAGCCCGGAATGCTCATCGGATGAAACGGATCGCTGACGTAGCTCGTGGCGGACTTGGCGGCGGTGGGTGTCGCCGTGGAGAGTCGGCCGTTCTCATTGAGGAAGAAGCTCTGGGGCGTTGAGTGGGGCGGCCAGTCCTGCGCGGTGCGCCAGATGTTGCCCGGCGCGTTGGTCTCGCCGGTCGCGCCCATGACATAGTAGCGCACGGTCGGGTCCTGCATCACGCCGTTGTTCGTGCCCTTGAGGTGGTGGTTGAACCACGTCGTCATGTGGGCATACACGTCGAAGAAGGCGTTGGTCGGATAGGTCATCTCCGCGATCTTGTTCGACTTCGGATAACCGCCATGCAGCCACGGACCGATGATCAGTTGCTGCTGCCCGCGCGAGTTCGGCCCCGCCTCGTGCTGCCGGCCGATGAAGCTCATCACCGAGCCCTGGCACATGAAGTCATACCAGCTTCCGATGGTGAAGGCGGGGACGTTCATCTTGGGGAAGTGCAGCGAGCAATCCTCGTCGCGCCAGTAGGCGTCGTAGTGCGGGTGGCGGAACGTCTCGGCGAGCCAGGCGTCGTTGTCCGCCGGGTCGCGCGCGATCTTGCCCATCGCCTTGAAGCGCTCAGGCCGCGTCACGCCGCCGATGCGGTAGCCCTCCTGGTAGAGGCTCAGGCCGGTGTCCGTCATGTATTGCGCGACCAGGTGCGGCGGCTGCGTGATGGCGAGGAAGTTCTGCGCGTAGCCGGCCTGCGAGCCGCCATAGGTGCCAATCTTGCCCGTGCTCCACGGCTGCGTGGCGAGCCACTCACAAGTGTCGTAGCCGTCCTTGAGTTCGCCCCACGCGAGCGCGCGGTAGCCACGCCACTGACCCTCGGAAAGCCCCGCGCCCCGGTAGTTCACGAGTGCGATGACGAACCCGCCCTCCGCAAACTTCGCCGCTGCCTTGCGTGAGCCCGTGCCCCGGATGTCCGCGTAACGCTGCTCAAAGACGGCGGGCCACGGCCCCTTGCCGGGCGGGAAGTAGAGCCACGCGGAGAGATGCTTCCCGTCGCGCATGGGAATCATCACGTGCTCCTCGCGCACCGGACCGAGGTCCAGCGGCGCGTCAGCGGCATGGATTTGAAGCAGCGAACAGAACAGCAGGCCAAGGCAGCGGATACGGGAAAGCATACGGGAGAATCGGACGACGACGCGGGGGAGGGAGTTCAATTCGAACGCCATAAACGCGCAGAGCGCGAATGATCGCTCCAAGGCATGGCGAAGTCACAAACAGCCGCACTCGAACGTTCAAGCGGCATGAATGCCGCGGGCTGCCCGCTTCAGTTCAGCAAATGTTCCTTGTAGAACAGGATCGTGGACAGAAACTGAAAGTCCGCGTTGCGCTTTTTGCCGAAGCCGTGGCCTTCGTCCTTGGCCATCAGATACCAGACCTTGCCGCCGGCGGTGCGGATGGCCTTGACCATCTGCTCGGCCTCGGTGAGCGGCACGCGCGGGTCGTTCTTGCCCTGAACCACGAAGAGCGGCTTCTTGATGCGCACCGCGTGATTGGAGGGCGAGATCACTTCCAAAAACTCCTTCATCTTCGGGTCGCGCTCGTCCCCGTATTCCACCCGGCGCAGGTCGCGGCGGTAGTCCTGCGTGTTGTTCAGGAAGGT
>CAZOCL010000584.1:0-3324 GCA_964578245.1 uncultured Klebsiella sp.
GCCAAGAACGTCCTCGTGCTCCTCGAACAAGGCGGCCTGTCCCACATGGACACCTGGGACCCGAAGCCGGACGTCGCCGCCGAGCATCGCAGCCCTTACAAGCCCATTGCCACGAACGTCGCGGGCATCCAGTTCACCGAACTGCTGAAGAAGACCGCCCGCCACGCCGACAAGCTCGCGGTGGTGCGCTCCATGCACCACAAGTCCAACGTCGCCAACGGCCATCCCCTCGGCACGCAATACGCCTTGTCCGGCGAGATGCCTGGCGGTCCGGTCGAGATGCCGGACATGGGCAGCGTGGTGGCGCACACACTGGGCAGCCCCTGCCGTTACCTGCCGCCCTACATCATGGTGCCGGGCAACCACGAGCAGGCGGCGATGACCCGCACCGGGTTCCTGCCCGCCGGCCGCGCCCCTTTCAAGACCACTGGGCGCGACCTCTCCGACCCCGCGTGGCGAGTGCCGAACCTGAGCCTGCTTGCGGGCATAGATGAACGCCGCTTCAAGGACCGTCGCGATTTGCTGAGCAACCTGAACGTCGGCCTGCCGCCCGCCGGCACCGGGGTGAAGGCGATGGCCGCCTTCAGCGACCAGGCGGAAAACCTGCTCACGAATCCCAAGACGCGCGACGCCTTCGACCTCCAGCGCGAAACCGACGCCACCAAGGCCCTCTACGGTCGTGGTCATCGCGGCCAGTGCTATCTGCTGGGCCGGAAGCTCATCGAGTCCGGCGTGCGCTTCGTGACGGTGGACGTGCGTGAACCTGAGACTGGCAAGACGCCCGGTGGTTCCAACATGAACTGGGACCACCACGACCTCATCTACACCAACGGCTGCTGCGGCACGGTGCGGGACAAGGCTGGTGGCGAGGGCCGTTACGGCATCGGCACCTGGCCCATGATGGGTTCGACCGATCACGCGTTCGCCGGGTTGCTCGAGGACATGCACCAGCGCGGGCTGCTCAAGGAGACACTCGTCTGCTTCGTGACCGAGTTTGGCCGCACGCCGCACCTGAACAAGTTTGCCGGCCGCGACCATTGGGTGAACGCCTATTCCATCGCCTTCGCCGGCGCGGGGATTCCCGGCGGACAAGTCATCGGCGCGAGCGACAAGGAAGGCGGCTACGTGGTGGACCGCCCGCTCACGCCAGAGGACTACGCGGCGACGGTTTACGAATTTGTGGGCCTCGACCGCGAGAAGCCGCTCTACACCCCGGAGGATCGTCCGATCTTCCTCGCCAAGACCGGCGAGGTCATCAAGGAACTCATTTAGCCGCGCTGACGCGATCAGGTGGTTGATGAACCGACTCCTTGCCACGGGTTCCCAAAGATTCAGGGAAGACAAGGATTGGCAGAATGAAATCTTTGTCTTCCCTGAATCTTCGGAGGATTCCCTTTCCTGGTCGAGTTCCACTGGCAACAGAAAGCCGATGGGGAACCGGACTGCTGGCTTACTTCAGGTTTTGAACAACGAACGGGAAAGCCTGCACAGCCCACTGCACGAGGCCGCGTCCCTGCACTTCGCGACCGCTCTCCCTCACCCCTGCCCTCTCCCGCTGGGCGAGGGGGCGATGTCGTCCGCGTTGGTTCGCAAGGGAACGACGTATTTGCACAGGATGGCGGCGAAGATTCTCCCTCTCCCAGCGGGAGAGGGTTGGGGTGAGGGAGAGCAGCCACCCATGGCGATAGAGGTGAAAAACGACGCGAACCATTGCGCAAAAGTTGATTTGTGCCTCCGGAGTCTATTGGTCGCCGGTTTGATGGCCTTCATGGCGTTCCCGTGCTTCTCTCAGATCCCCGTCGTTACCCACGCCACGCCTTCTGCTGTGGCTCCGGGCAAGACGACGGTCATCACGTTCCATGGCAGCAATCTGGGCGGGGCCACCACGCTCTGGACCAGCGTCAACGCGAAGGCTGAGCCGCAGACGAATGATGTCCGGCAAGCCACCTTCCGCCTCACGTTGCCGGCGGATGCGCCTGCGGGCCTCGCGGGTGCATGGCTCGCCACGACCAATGGCGTCGCCAACTTGCTGCCCATTTTCGTGGATGACCTGCCGACGGTCGCCGCGGATACGAAGAACGCCGGCACGCGCGAGACCGCGCAGGAGCTGACGCCACCTGTGGCCGTGGAGAGCGCGTGCAAGGCGGGGCGCGCGGAGCTGTTCAAGGTCGTCGCCAAGGCCGGGCAAAGCCTGTCCGTCGAAGTCGTGGCCGCGCGTCTCGGCTCGAAGCTCGATCCGCAGCTCCGGCTTCTGGACGCCACCGGCCGCGAGCTGGCCCTGGCGGATGATTCGACCGGGCTAGGGGCGGACGCGCACCTGCAGCGTCGCTTCATGGCGGACACGACGTGCTACCTCGAAGTGCGGGACGTGAGCTGGCAGGGCGGCGCGGATTATCGCTTCCGTCTGCGCGTGGGCGGTTTTCCGCTGGTGACCACGTCTTATCCGCTCCCCAACGCCAGTATAAAGGGCATCACTTCCAATGCGGAATTGATGCAAAACCTCCTCACGGCGGCCACGCAGGTCCTGGAGGTTGAACCGAACGACACCCCGGCACAGGCCACGCCTTTCACGCCGCCGTGCGTGCTGAACGGCCGCTTCGCCACGCCTCGTGATCGCGACTGGTTTTCCTTCACGGCGCAGAAGGGCCAGCGGTGGCTCTTCACCAGCGAGACTCGCCGTGCGGGTTCGCCGGCGGAACTGTTCGTCCGCATCGAGAGCACGACCGGCGCGCTGCTGGCGGAGAGCGACGTCAGCAGCACGAACGACGTGGCGCTGGATGTGACCTTCAAGCAGGACGGCCTGGTGCGGCTGGCTGTGGAAGACCTGCTGCGGCGCGGCGGGCCGGAGCTTGCCTATCGGTTGCGGGTCGAGCCGTTCACGCCGGGCTTCACGCTCCTGGCCGAGACGAACCGGTTCAGTCCGCCGCAGGGTGGTGTCTTCACGACGAAGGTCACCGCCCAGCGGCGCGGTTACAACGGCCCCATCACGCTCGCGCTCTCCGGTGCGGCCAGCCGGCTGCTGCTTTCGTCGAACGTCATTGCACAGGGCAAATCCGAGACCATCCTGCGCGCCGAGGTGCCGGAAGATCAGCCGCCGGGAATGCTGATGCTCCTGAGCATCGTCGGCCAGGCGACCAACGAGAACACCGTTTTGACCGCGACGGCCGGGACGCTCCCCGTGGTCGCACGGTCCTGGCCGACCGTGCCCTTTCTGCCGCCGGGCCTGGACGGCGTGGTGGCGCTCGGCGTGGGTCCGCGAATGCTGGACCTCTTCCAGCTCGCCCTTGCGACGAACGTCGTGCAGTTCCCCGCCGCCGGTGGCAA
>CAZOCL010000585.1:0-1736 GCA_964578245.1 uncultured Klebsiella sp.
GCAACTGCTCGATGATGACGGAGACTTCCTTCGCCGTGCCGTTCTCCAGCTTGTAAACACGGATCTCGATGTCGTCGCCCTTCATCTCCACATCGAGCGCCTGGATGATCTTGAGCACCTCCTCCACCTCGCCGTTCGGGCCGTTGATGAGCAGCGTGTTCGCGCCGTTAACGGGCGTGACCGTGGTGCGCGGCAGCTTGCCCCGGGCCAGCTTGGCGGCGAACGACGCAGTCACCGCGGTGGCGACCTCGTCCGCGCGGCCCTTGGTGAGATGCACGGCGTGGAAGGTCGTCTTGTCCCCGGCCGGCTCGGCGTCCATCACGCGCACGAGCTGCTCGATCTGCTCGAGCTGGAGGCGGTTCGCATCCACGATGAGCGTGTTGTCATCGCCGCCCACGCTGATGAGCATGCGGTCCTCGCGGTCCACGGCCCCGGCCTGACGCGGGAAGAGCTTCGCGAGCATCGTCGAGATTGCCAGGGCGGAGTTGCGTTCCAACTGGAAGATGCGCACCTCACGGCCCAGCGCCGCGCCCGCCTTGTCCATCACGTCGGCGGTCTCCTGCATCAGGGCGATCTGCGCCTCGGTGCCCACAAAGATGAGCTGGTTGCCGGGGATGTCCTCGATGATCGCCGCACCGGCGGTGCCGATCTCCGGCAGGCTGCGCGCACGCTCCTCGAAGACCTGGCGGATTTTCGGCGCGGTCTCGGTCGCGCGGCGCCCTTTGAGCGAGAAGACCTTCATCTGCCGCACGGTGTTGGGGCCACCGGCGGGCGTGGCTTCCAACTGGTCAATCAACGTGCCGGCCGCCTGGACATCCCGCGGCTCACCGGTGATGATCAGGCTGCGGTTCTTCGCATCCACGACCACGCTCACGCGCTTCTGCGGCCGGCCGTAGTAATCCAGCTTCACCAACGCGTTGGTCAGGATGGCCGTGACCTGGTCGGGATCGGCGGACTTGAGTTTGAAGACCCGCGCGCCGCCCGACTGCGTGCCCGTGCGGTTGAGTTCCTTGACCAGCCCTTCCACTACGGCCACCTCGTTGGTCGCACCCGTCACGACGATGCGGTTCGAGTTCGTCTCCGCGAGGATCATGGTGTTTTGCGCCGCCGAGCCGGGCCGCATGCGGGCCTGCTCGGTGTAAAGCGTCTTGAGCGTGGCCACCACGCCGATGGCGTCGCCGCTGGTCAAGTCGAAGAAGCGTGTCTCGCGCACCTCGCCCGCCGACGGGCCGCGCACCTGCGCCAGGATGGCCTCGATCTCAACGAGGTGGTTCGTGCGCGCCGTGACGATCACCCGGCCATTGCGCGTGTCCGGCAGGAACGTCGCGTCGGCAGGGTCGGAAGTCGGGCGGGTGCGCCACTTTTCTTCGTAGAGCGAGCGCACGAGCGGGAGCAGGCGCGTGACTTCGTCCGCTGGACCGAGATCAAACATCTTCGTGGCCCGCTCGCCCGGCGCGGGCTGCAGCTTCTGCAGGTCATCAAGGATCTGGGTGAACAGTTTCAACTGCGCGTCGTTGCCCGCGAGGATGAGCTGGCTGCCCGTGACGTCATCCATCACGAGCAGCTCGGCCACGGCCAGCTCGGGCTGGGTCTTCACCTGATCGTCGTAGAGCTTGCGCGCCTGCGAAAGGAGGGTGTTCGGCGTCGTGGTGGTGAGCTGCACGACCTGCGTCTTCCGCGCGGGCTGCTCGCCGAGCGACTGGTCAAGTTGCTCGATGATCGCGGGCACGGCCTGC
>CAZOCL010000585.1:1836-3321 GCA_964578245.1 uncultured Klebsiella sp.
GGGCTGCTCGCCGAGCGACTGGTCAAGTTGCTCGATGATCGCGGGCACGGCCTGCAGTTCCTTCGGGTCGCCGGTGACGATCAGCGTGCGGGTCTTGGCATCCACCGAAATGCTGACGCGCTTCTGTGCACGACCAGCGGCGTCGAAGCGCACGAGGGCGGTGCTGAGCACCTCGGCCAGCTTCGCGGGATCAGCGGACTTGATCTTGAAGACGCGCGCCGTGGAGCTTTGGCCGCCGGTGGTATCGAGCTTCTTGATGAGTTCGGCCACGGCCTCCAGTTCGGCGGTGTCGCCCACCACGATCAAGCGATTCGCGCTGGTGTCCGCCGTGATGAGCGTGTCGGGCGTCACTGCGCCGAAGCGCGCCTTGGCCTGTTCGAGGTAGAGGAGCCGCACTGTCGTGGCCAGCTCGACGGCACTGGCGGCGGTGAGATCGAAGATGCGCGTGTCGCGCAACTGCGTGCGGGCTTTGCCGGTGCCGAGCTTCTGCAGCAAGGCCTCGATCTCCTTCACGTGCTCGGGCCGACCCGTGACGATCACGCGGCCACCCTGCGGGTCGGCGACGATCTGCGCGTCCGCCGGGTCGGTCTCCGGCTTGTCCTTCCACTGCTCGGTGTAAAGCTTCTGCACGATGGGCAGCAGCCGGGCCACGTCGTTGGCCGAACCGACTTCAATGGTCTTGGTCTCACGCACCGCGGTGGTCGCAGCCGCGGGCTGGAGCTGGGTGAAGATGGCCTCGATGGCCTTCATGTGCTCCGCCCGCGCGTTGACGATGATGCGGCCCGAGACGCCGTCGCTGACCATTTGTGCGTCCGCCGCACCAAGCTGCGGATTGGCGGCGAACTGATCCTTGTAGAGCTGGAGCGCGAGCGCCATGACGCGCCTGGCCTCGGCGAGTTTGCCGAGATCAATGACCTTCGTCTCGCGGGTCGCCGGCTGGTCGCCGGCGAGCGTGTCCGCAATCTGTTGGATCCCCTCGGCCTGCTGCTTGGTGCCATAGACGGTCAGGCGCGTGCCGCTCGGGTCGGCGTAGATCGTCGCGGGCTTCTGCGCCTTGCCGGCAGACTGCTCAGTGTAAATCGCGGTGACCTTGGGCAGCAATTCGGTGGCCGAAGCGTTCTTCACTGCGACCGTGTGCAGCTCGCGCTGCGTCTGGTCGGGCTGGGCATCCAGCGAGGTGATGAGCGATTCGATTTGCGGCAGCACGGCGTCCGGGGCGAGCACGATGAGCCGGCGGCCGTTGGCGGTGACACTAACAAGATTTGTTATCGTCCGCCCGCCCTGCTGCGCGGTGAAAATCCGGGTCACCAGCGCCGCCAAGGTGTCAGCGTCCGAACGCACCTCGACAATGCGCATCCCGCGCGGCTTCTCCAGGCTCGACGGGTCAATGCCCTCGTTGTCGAGGCGCTGGATGATGTTCTCGGCGTCCTTCAGGTCCGCGCGCGTGCCGGCCACCACGATGCTGTTCGACTCCGGGTCCGCCGA
>CAZOCL010000586.1:0-3310 GCA_964578245.1 uncultured Klebsiella sp.
TGTTGCCCCAGATCATCATGCGCTTGAGGTCCATCTCGCGGGCCTTGGTGCCGCCCGAGGTGGTCAGCTTCTTGCCCGAGTATTTGATCGAGAAGAACTGGAGGAACTGGAAGACCGCGTAAAGCATGCGGAAGGGAAACAGGAAGGCGTCCTTCGTAAATTGAAGCGGCTTGATTTCCGGGCCGGTGCGGTAGGGGCGGCGGATGCAATAGAGCGTGCCGTCCGCCGTCATCTGCGGCGTGAGATAGTCGAACTTCGGATGCTCCACGACCGTGCTGAGTTCGCCGCGATCCACCTCGATGAGATGGATGGCGAAGGGGCCGAGCCCGACCGGACGCCCCTCGCGGTTGCGTCCGACGCCGGCAGATTGATACACTACCTTACGCTCCTCACCCGGCACCCAGCGCGGGGCGGTGTCATAGGAATCGCCCTCGGTCGCCTCGCTGAAGCCCGCCTCGTCGTTCAGGCGGACGGCCAGGTTGGCCGTGCCGAACTCGTGCCGGACGGCGCAGGCTACTTCGCCGCGCTCGGACACCGAGAGACGTTCGAGCCGTTTGTCATTCTTGTTCCAGAGCCGCCGTTCCTCCGCGCCAAGCTGCTCCAGTTGCAGCACGCCGCAGAGGTCGTCGGTCTCCAGGCTGTAAAGCATTTGCCCGGAGTCCTTGCCACGGCAGAGGCTGGTGATGCTGACGCGGATGGCGGCGGGATCCTGGGGAACCTTGCCCCACAGCATCGCGCCCGCGAGGAAGTTCTTCCCCTCGCCGCCGGTCTTCCAGGCGTTGCGCTGCTGCGACTTGACCGCGCGATCACGGATGTCCTGCCCGAAACGGCTCTCGATGGTGCGGGGGGCAGCAGTCCCCGCCTTCAAGCGGATTTTTCCTTGGGCCAGCCAGGCGATGGTAAGGCTCATGTGGTGATGCTGAAGTCTGCGCCAAACCGCGCCCGGGAGGCGAGCTTTGTCTGTGTGCCGGTCGCGTAAATGGCAGAGAAGCCTCGCCATGGCTGCCTTGGGTCAGCTTTCGGTTGCGGCGGCCATCGTCCGCCGCGCCTTGATGAGGAAGCGGTTCGCCATCTCGTAGTCCGGGCGTTCGGGCAGTTTGGTTTCGGTGAGGGCGCGCTCGAAGTCGTGGTGGAGGTCCTTGCGCCAGGCGTCCACTTCGGGCCAGGGGAGTTCGCCGCGTTTGACGGTGAGCAGGCGGTCGCGATGGGCCTCGACGCGCACGGGGACGCGGCCCTCGCGCAACGTGGCCGCGCCGCTGAGGAGCAGGCGGAGCAGGTGCATGGCGTGCTTCCAGCGCACCGCGCCGTGGTTGCGGATGTCCTGCTCGATCTTCTTGAACTGGCTCATGGCGTAGCCATTGAAAGTCTGGAAAATCATCTGGCTGAGGAAGCCCTGGCGGGCGGCGATGAGTTCCTCGCCCAGCGGCGTGATCTTCTCCACCAGCGGGGAGTAGAGGCATTCCAGGATGTTCGGGTTGGCCTTGAGGGCCATGGTGAGGAACTTCTGCAGCTCCCAGTAGCAGCTCTGCGAGGCGTTGTCCTCGAACTGCTCGGGTGCGCCGAAGAGGGACCATTGCAGGTCGGCGGGCGCGAGGTAGATGCCGCGCCGGTCGGTGTCCGAGTCGTCGTGGTCCAGGCCGTAGGCGCGCGAGCCGACGATGCAGCGGTAGAGGATGAAGGATTCGAGGTCGAACGGAGCGCCGGTCTCCGACCCGGCGTGCTCTGGCCGAGCAATGCTCGGCGCTCCGGCTCCGCGGGCCGGGTCGGAGACCGGCGCTCCGGGCCCGAGGCGGTCCTTGAAGCGTTTCAAGACTTCGATTTGAGGACGTTCCAGCGAGGCCTCGAAGCCGTCGGGGAAGCGCACGAGGAAGCGCTGGTCGTCCGCGCCCGCCGGGGTGCGCGTGACCACGCCCACCGCCCCGCGTGGGTGCACGAGCGAGTTGTTGGTGCCGCGCACCTCGACGAGCGACACGACCTGCGTGCCGGCGGAGATATTGCTGGGCTGGTGGGACATGGGAGGAGATTAACGGAAACATCTGCCGAATGCTTCGGTCAGGGCACGTTAAAGTTGGGTTCAATTGGGGAGGCTCATTTGAAATAGATCCCGAGGCAATATCTCAACTCGGCCGGTGCTCCGTGCGGCAGTCGCGATCCGACTTGCCTCAGCACGGTTTGAATTCTTTCAAAATCTTCGCGCGTTGGTTCGGAAAAACTACGGTTGTAGGTGGAAAACCAATTGCGCAACGCTCCAACGGCCAGGCCGGCAATCACCGCGTCCTCATCAACGCACGCGCGCAGCAGTGCGGGCAGCTTCCGCCATTTCTCCGTGTGCAGCAGCAAGGTCAGTGAGTTCCGCCGGATATGGTGAAGGCCCGCGTTGTCAGCGAGCAGCACCTCCAGCTCGTTCAACGGGATCTGTCTTGGTTTCCGGAGCAATGCCTTCAAAGCCTCCCGTGAAACGCTGGCCTTTGCGTCGGACAAGCATCGGGTCAAACGAGCGAGGTTGCCCTCAAGGTCCAGTCTCCCGACGGCATAAACCGCCGCACGCCGCAGTTTCGGCAGCGGAGAATCGAGAAAGATTGAGAGCCCTTGCGCGTCCGATGGCTCACCTTGTTCACCCAGACCGCAAATCGCAGCGAACCGCTGCCTGTCCGGCCCGCTTCGGGTTGCCTCGGCGTAAAAGGCCCGTGCGTTGGCGACGCCGGCAACGACAAGAAACTGTTGAGCTATTCCGCGCATGGAGGCCTGCTCATCGAGCAAGGCACGCCGCAACGGCTCTGCCGCCAGCTCCGGGCGCTGGGTGGCGACGGCCCAGAGTGCTGCCCGGCGCACAGGTGTGAAGCGGTCACACAGCATCGGTTCGATGACGCCCGGTAGTTCGGCAGGCGTTACGGTGAGGAGGAACTGGGACACCGCCCAGGATCGAACATATTGATCTGGGTCATCCATCACCGCGCGGATGATTGCGTTACGCGATGAGGGGTCCGCTTCCGTGGCCAGTTGAAAGCTGGTGCGGCGGATGAGCTTGTCGTTGGAGCCTATCCCGGCCTGCAAAATGTTCCTGCATTCGGGGTGTTTCAGCAGTCCGTGCACTTCTTCCACGAACTTCCGATCAACGCGCCCGCAATTTCGCAAATGAAGCACCAGCGCGATGTTCGCGAGAAAGTGGACTCCATAGTCAGGCGCAAGCCGCGCCCGGACCGCCACCGTGGCGGCCTCGCGCACCTGCACAACCCAGTCGTTGAGCCGGAGCAGCCCCGTTGCCTCATGGAAAAAAGACGCCGAAGGATTCTGAGTCGGCAGGCATGGA
>CAZOCL010000587.1:0-3309 GCA_964578245.1 uncultured Klebsiella sp.
CACTGGGGGAGAGGGCTGGGGTGAGGGGGAAGGGTGCAGCGATATTCGACCATCTGCCGAAATGAACTTATGACTCTGAAAGGTCGCTTCCTGCTGAACGCCGCGTTCGTCCGCACAACGCCCCCTCACCCTTCCCTCTCCCCCGGTGGGGGAGAGGGTGGTCGCCGTCGGGCGGGCCGAGAGCTGCTTCATGCCGTAGTCTGTCGTTCGACTAGCATCACGTTGAGCTTTTGCCCGGCGCAGTCCTGTGGGTGAAAACGTGCGTGGCACGAGACGGTCCAGATGCGGCCCCGCGCGTCCACGTCGATGCCCGTGGGCGTGACCAGCGCGGTGTGCTCGGCGAGGAGCGTGAGCTTCACGCCGGGCTGGAGCAGTTCAATGTGCGGCGGTAACTCGGCGAGGAGGGCGAACGGGAGAGCAAGTGCGGCGAGGAGGGCGGTGACTCTGAAGTTTGGCATAGGGTTTAGTTCACCGAACGAAGACTTCACTCACCGTCACCGTGCGATGGCACTGAGGTTTTTCATCTCGCGTCCGTGTAAGCGTCGCCAAGAGCCTTCTGCCGTGTGGCAACAGGAAATTCAGCGAACTGGTTGCCAAGGATTTCCTCGGCCTTTTCGTAGGAAAGCGTGTGTGCCCAAACTTTCGAAGCGAGATCCATCGCTGAGATGTTCAAACGCAAGGCACGCTCGACCGAGTGATGGATAGCCTCAAAGCCTGCGTTTTCGAACTTGGCCTCCAACGCTTTGAATGTTGCTAGGTCCGCCGCATTGTAGTTCGCGCGGGCAATCTTGTATGCTGCGTCCATCAACTCGTTACTCATGGGATTCAGAGCCATCGTCACCCCTTCATCACTTCCTGCTCGCTCACCTGCTGGGCGATGACGGCCACGCAGTCGCCTTGCTGGGTGAGGCAGGGGGCGCGGATGGTGATGAGGAAGCCGCTGGATTGGGCGACGAGCGGCTCGGGGGCGCGGTCGGGGCGTTCGAGGTGGTGGATGTAGCCGACGGTCTGGCCGCGCTTCACCTTTGCGCCGAGCTCGAGGCAGATTTCAAAGATGCCGGACTCGGGTGCGAGCAGGTAGTCCTCGCGGTGCAGCGCCTGGGTGAGGATGACCGGTGGCAGGCCGAGCTTGGCGCGGGTCTGTTCGCGGCCTTTCAGAGCGCCGAGGTGGATGAGGACGTTGCGCAGGCCGCTCTGGGTGATGCGGTGCACGTCGGCGGGGATGCATTCGCCGCCGCCCATTTCCGTGGTGACGACGAGCTTGCCCTGGTTCTCCGCCTCGACCGGCAGCAGGCCCGTGCCCGCGATGTCCGCGTAGAGGAAGGCGAAATCCGAGTTCCACGCGAGCATGGCGTCGAGCATCGTGCGGCGCTGGGCGCGGTCGGCGACGAGGTGCATGGTGGAGCACGGGACGAACTCCATGCTGCGGCCGCCGGAGTGGATGTCGATCACCACGTCGCTCATGGGGAAGAGCACGGTGGTGAGGTAGTGCGCGATCTGGCTGGTGACCGCGCCCTCGGGCTGGCCGGGGAAGGCGCGGTTCATGTTCATGCCGTCCACGGGCGAGAGGCGCGTGGCGGCGCGGGCGGCGGGGAAGTTGAGCGAGGGGATGAGGATGATGCGGCCGTTGACCATCTCCGGCGTCAGCTCACGCGCGAGCTTCATGATGGCGATCTGGCCCTGATACTCGTCGCCGTGGTTGCCGGCGAGGATGAGGACGGTCGGCCCCGTGCCGCGCGCGACGATGGTGCAGGGGATGAAGATGTTCGCCCAGCCGCCGAGGTTGTGGGACCAGGGAACCTGGAGGAAGCCCTGTTGTTTGCCGGGGGCGGAGAAGTTGAGGGTGGTGTTCAGCATGAAGGGAGGGATGAAGTATGAATTATGAGGGATGAAGGAGGTGAAGTTCGGTTTGGATGAGCCCGCAGGAGCGCGGTTTCTTGTGCATCCCGAGAGCGGACGGATTGGGCAGGAAGATTATGGGCAGGAAAATTAAATCTTCCTGCCCATAATCTTCCTGCCATTTCCTGTTCACGCGATGATGGGGTGGACGACTTCGCCGGCGACGTCGGTGAGGCGGAAGTCGCGGCCGGCGTAGCGGTAGGTGAGGCGCTCGTGGTCGAGGCCAACCAGGTGGAGCATGGTGGCGTGGAGGTCGTGGGTGTGGACCGCGCCTTCGGCGGGGAGGATGCCGTGCTCGTCGGACTTGCCGTAGGCCAGTCCGCCCTTCACGCCGCCGCCGGCCATCCAGGAGGAGAAGACCAGGTTGTGATGCTCGCGGCCCAGATGGTTCGCCTGCTGGTGGAAGGGCGTGCGACCAAACTCCGAAGTCCACACGAGCAGCGTGCGCTCCAACATGCCGCGCTGCTTGAGGTCGGCGATGAGCGCGGCGATGGGCTGGTCGATGGCCTTCGCGAGGCGCTCGTGGTCGGCCATGTTGCCGTGGGAATCCCAGTTCGCACTGGAGCCGACATCAATGAGTTCGAGGAAGCGCACGCCGCGCTCCGCGAGGCGACGGGCGACGAGACATTGCCAGCCGAAGCCGGTGTTCGCGCCGCGCGTGAGGCCGTAGAGCTTGAGCGTCGCGTCGGTTTCGCGGGAGAGGTCGAAGGCGTCCGGGGCTTCGCGCTGCATGCCGAAGGCGGTCTCGAAGGAGCGGATGCGCGCGTCCAGCGCCTCGTCCGCGGCGCGCTGTTCGAGGTGGGCGCGGTTCAATTTGCCGAGCAGGCCCAGTTCCATCGCCTGCAGCTCGGCGGCGGGCGTGTTGGGCTTGAGGTTGGGCAGCGGTTCCTTGCCGGGAAGGACGTGCGTGCCCTGATGACAGGCGGGGAGAAAGTCACTGCCCCACGTCTGCGCGCCGGCGTAGGGCGCGGCGGGAGCGAGCACCATGAAGGACGGGAGGTTGCGGTTCTCCGTGCCGAGTCCGTAGCTCACCCACGCGCCCGCGCTGGGGCGGATGGCCTGGTCAGTGCCGACGTGTGCGGCGAGCGTGGCCTTGTCGTGGCCGTCGCTGTCGCAGTGCATGGCGTTGAGCACACAGACATCGTCAATGACGCCGCCGATGTGGGGGAAGAGGTCGCTGACCCAGATGCCGCTCTGGCCGTATTGCTGGAAGCCCCAGCGCGACTTGATGAGGAAGCGGTCGAACTTGCCGGGCTTGTTGAGCCAGCGCGAGGCGGTGACGGCCTTGCCGTGGTCGCGGGTGAGCTGCGGCTTGTAGTCGAAGGTGTCCACCTGCGAGACGCCGCCGGTCGAGTAGAGGAAGATGACGCGGTCGGCCTTCGCGGGGAAATGGCCGGAGCGCGGGGCGAG
>CAZOCL010000588.1:0-3293 GCA_964578245.1 uncultured Klebsiella sp.
CGAAGATTCTCCCTCTCCCAGCGGGAGAGGGCCGGGGTGAGGGAGAGCGGCCACCTACTACTAAAGAGATGCAAACACGCCAGAGCTTCTGCTCAAAAGCTAGCTTGCGCCGCCACCTGATCCCGCGTCGGCTCAGCCGCCCTTCGCGAGGTCGTTGAAGACGATGATCGAGGGATTGCCCACGGGCGTGTAGTGGCCGGTGAATTTCAGGCCACCGGTCTGCTTGTCCACGCGGAAGACGGCGAGATTGTCAGCGCGCTGGTTGCACACGTAGAGGAACTGGCCGGTGGGATCGAAGTTGAAACTGCGCGGGTAATTGCCGCGCGTCCACTCCTCGCCCAGGTAGGTCAGTTCGCCGTTCTTGCCGACGGAGAAGATCCCGACGCTGTCGTGGAGACGGTTGCCGGCATAGACGAAGCGGCCATCCGCCGAGACCATGATCTCCGAGCAGAAATTGCTGCCCCCGAATCCCGGCGGCAGCGTGGACAGGGTCTGCCGCGCGGTCAGCCGTCCTTTCGCCGCATCATAGTCAAACAGCACGACGGTCGAGCCCTCTTCCTGGATGGAATAGAACCAGCGGCCATTGGGATGAAAATGGAAGTGGCGCGGCCCGTCGCCGGGTGGCAGGGAGATGGCGGCGGGCTCGTTCGGCGCGAGCAGTCCCTTCTGCTCGTCGAATTTCCAGACGAAGATCTGGTCCAGGCCGAGATCCACATGCAGGACAAAGCGCCCCGAGGGATCTGCGTCGATCATGTGCGCATGCGTCCGGTCATGCCCGCTGAAGGCGAAGCTGCCCGGCGGTGCGTGGGGTGCCTGGGTCGGGCCCACCTTGCCGGCGTCATTCTTGATGTCCGTGGCCGCTCCGAGGGAGCCATCCGGCTGAATGGGCACCACCGCCACGGAGCCGCCGAAGTAGTTCGCGACCAGCAGAAACCGCCCCGAGGGATGCAGGCTCACGTAGGTGGGGCCGGCCCCGCCGGAACGCACGGTGTTGAGCAGCTTGAGCTGTCCGTCGGCGCGGTTGATGGCGAAGGCGCTGACCGTCCCTTCCTTGGCGTCGCCCACGCGGTCCGTCTCGTTGGCGGAATACAGGCGGGTGCCGGCGGCGTTCACGGCCAGGCAGCTCGGGCTGGTGCCCAGCTCATAACCTCCGCTGGGTGTCAGCGCGCCCGTGGTGCGGTTCACTTGAAAGAGATGGATGCCACGGCCATTGCCCGGCGGCAGGTCCACCTGCGTCGGCAAGGTGTCCCGCAGCGGTGAGCTGAACGTGCCCACATAGGCCATGAGCGGTCCCTTGGCGTCGGCGGACTGCGCGTCACTCAGCCCGGCGAGCAGTGGTGCGCCGACCGCGAGCGCGGACGAGGCTTTCAGGAACGAACGACGGGAAACTCCCGGTGATAACTGGATGGGTTGCATGACTGTTTGATCGGTAAGGCCGTCGGGTGCGGGCTTCAGCTCCGCAAGCTTTCCCGTCCGGTCATCGAGCGTTCGACGAAGATGCGGTGCCAAATGCGGTAGGAGTCTTTGGGTCTTGGCTGCGAAATTCATTGGAGCAGTCTTTTTGCGCAGAATAACCAATCCTCCTCACCCAATCTGCACGATGACGGCCAAATTACCCGTGGCGGAAGCCTGCATGAACGCGACCAAATCTTTTAGGAAGTCCACCACGTAACCAATGCACTCCTCTTTGGGCTCGCTGCTCCAGATGTCGGGGTAAATATCGTTGGCCCCGAAATTTGCTGGGATCGCTGCGCTGAAAAGCTCGTCGAGGTTAAGTGCAGCCAGCGCCCCTGCAATCTCTTTGACTTGGAGGCGGTCGATAACCCTTAGCTCTCGGTCTTCGAAATCAAAGCTCTCCCCTCCCGTCGCGATAAAGGCCAGCGGGCCTTTCCCGCCCCATGCGGTTCCTGTCAGCAGGAAATGAATGCCATGCCACGCCTTGTCCACATAGCACTGTTTCGGCTCGGCTGCGAGCCGCCATGGGTCAATTGGAGCAGTTGGTGGTTTCAGGCCGAAGAGTCGGGCGAAGAAAGGCTGCGGAGGCGAAGGCGGCTCGCTGCCCCACAAGCAACACGCCCGTTCCGGCCGCTCCAAGATCGCTTTCGCATCGGCCTCGGGCAACGCGTAAAAGATGCCGGTCATGCCCATATAGAAAGACCGATAAGCGTCTTAGTTCCTCAAGTTCTCCCGCCCCGTCATCGAGCGTTCGACGAAGATGCGGTGCCAGAGTTCGAGCCACAGCAGCGACCAGAGACGGTGTGTATGCTGGGCCGCGCCGTTCGTGTGCTCCGCGATGAGACGCTGGATCTCCGATTGCTTGAACCAGCCGGCCTGCACGAGGTTGCCATTGGGGAGCATCCGGTTCAGCACGGGCGCCAGATCGGTGCGGAGCCAGTGCTTGAGGGGCAGGCTAAAGCCTTTCTTCGGCCGGTAGATGACCTCCCAGGGCAGGTAGCGCTCGGCGAGTTTCTTGGGCAGATACTTTTGCACGCCGCCTTTCACTTTGAGCAACGGGTCGAGCGAACTGGAGAGTGCGCAGAGATCGGTGTCGAGGAAGGGGCTGCGCAGCTCGAGGGCAACCTTCATTGAGGCCACGTCCACCTTCACCAGGTAGTCATTGGAGAGCCGCGCCATGAGAACGTGGTAGAGGTTCTGATCGAGGATGTTCAGCCCCGCCATCTCCGCCGCGTGCCGCTCATAGATGTGCCAAGGGCGATGCGCGCCGACGGACGTGCGGAAGCTGTCCGTGTAGAGCGCCTCGCGCTGGCGCTGGTTGAAGGCCATCGAGTAGCCGTGCCGCCGCGCGGGGTCCGGGCTGGCGTGCGTGGCGAGGGTTTTCAGCTTTTGCGCGAAACCAGTGCGCTCCGACGCGAAGAGCCAGTCTTCCAATGGCCCGCGCACGAAGCCCGGCATGAAGGCGTCGTAGCGCATCGCGTGGTAGGACGCACGGGCGATGTCATAGCCGCCGAACAGCTCGTCGCCGCCGTCACCGGTGAGCGCGACGGTGACGAACTCCTTCGCGGCCTTGGACACGTAGTAGGTGGGGATGGCCGAGGAGTCGGCAAACGGCTCGCCGTATTCCCAGACGAGCGAGGGGAGGATTTCCAGCACGTCGGGCTTGAGGCGGATTTGCTGGTGCTCGGTCTGGTAGCGCTTCGCGACGGCGTCGGAGTATTCCAGCTCGGAGAAGTCCTGCTCCTCGAAGCCGATGCTGAACGTCTTCACCGGCTTGCTGGAGAGCTGGCTCATCATCGCGACGACCAGGCTGCTGTCCACGCCGCCACTGAGGAACG
>CAZOCL010000589.1:0-3284 GCA_964578245.1 uncultured Klebsiella sp.
AGTTTGGCCGCACGCCCAAGCTCAACAACATGAACAGCCGCGACCACTGGCCGCGTGCGAACTTCGCGCTGTTGGCCGGCGGCGGCATGAAGACCGGCCAGGTGATCGGCTCCACCGACCGCATCGGTGCGGACGTGGCGGACCGCCCGGTGAAGTTCCAGGAAGTGTTTGCCACGCTGTATCAATGCCTCGGCATTGACGTAAACACCGCCACGGTGACGGACACGTCTGGTCGCCCCCAGTATCTCGTGGATTCCGGCATCACGCCGATTCGCGAGCTGGTGGGTTGATAGCGGCGAGGGGTTGCTTCGCTCGGAGGTTTGGGAGGTGAAATCCCAAGCCTCAAATTCCAAGTTCCAAACAAGTTCCAAATTCCAAACTCCAAGCCGGCGAATGCTGCGCGCTTCCTTTGGTCCTAAAAGCAGCAGTTGAGCAACCACTGAAGACGCGGAATACACGGAAGGGAAATGATTTGAGGGGCAGATGCCGGCTTTTGGACGTTCACCCGGCAGGTGAAGGCACATTCGGTTCCATCCTCTTTTTCTTCCGCGTGTTCCGTGTATTCCGCGGTTTCGAATGCGCTTTCTAGGTTGATCGGCAGGCTTTGGAATTTGGAGTTTATTTGGAATTCGAAATTTGGGATTTGGAATTCTCCCACGCATTTCTTTTGTGCCCTTTTGCCCCGCTTCGTGGCTGAATCCCGCCCATGAGTTTTGCCGCAAGCGATCTGGAAACTTTGCCCAAGACGATCTGGCGCGAACTGGAACGCGCCGTGACCGAGGAGGGCAACCCGTTCCGCACGCCCGTGCTGGGCACCACCAACCTGTTCGAGTGCGCCATGCGGGTGGTGGTGCTGCGGCACGCGGATGAGGCCAGGCGCGAGCTGATCTGTTATTCAGATGCGCGAGCGCAGAAGGTGCATCAGCTCAAGCTCTGTGAGCAGGCGCACTGGCTGTTTTACGATCCGGTGCGCCGACTGCAGATTCGCATCAGCGCCCACACCATGGTGCATCAGCAGGATGGCATCGCGAGCCAGCACTGGCAGAAGGCGCCCCTGATTCACCGGCGGAACTACTCGGCCAACCAACCGCCGGGGTCGGACATCCACGCGCCGGGGGATGCGATTGCACCCGCGCTCAAATCGCCCAAGGTCACGGCCAAGGAGTTGGAGCCCGGGTATGAGAATTTCGCCGTGCTGGTGTCCACCGTGGACCAGATCGAGTGGTTGCAACTCGCGGACGAAGGCCACACGCGGGCGGTGCTCAACTGGACGGCGGTGAAGTGGAGCGGGTTGTGGCTGGTGCCGTGAGGCGGGCGGAGCGCGGCGTTTACGCGGCAGAAGGCTGCGACTGCAATAGTGCGCTTGAACCACCTCCGGTATGCTCCCGTTTCTGCGGCCTGAAGGCCGCGCTCCTCCCCAGCGGGGCTCGCTCACTGCGCACTCCGTTGAAAAGCAAACGCCCCGTCGCGCTGCGAGCGGGACGGGGCGAGAGTGGAAGCCGGGTTCAGGCTTCGATGAACTTGATCACGCGGGACTTCGCGGAGCGCTTGCGGGCGTTTTCATCGAGCACCTTCTTGCGGAGGCGGAGGTGCTTCGGGGTGGCCTCGACGTATTCGTCCACGTCAATGTATTCGAGCGCGCGTTCGAGGCTGAGCTTCATGGGCGGCGCGAGCTGGATGCCCTTGCCGTCGCCCTGGGAGCGCATGTTGGTGAGCTTCTTTTCCTTCACCGGGTTCACGGCGAGGTCGTTGTCGCGGGCGTTCTCGCCGACGATCATGCCCACGTAAATCTGGTCGCCCGGCTCGATGAGCAGGCGGCCGCGTTCCTGGACCATGTTGAGCGCGTAGGGGGTGGCCTCGCCGTTGTCCATCGAGACGAGCGAGCCGCTCTTGCGGGCGGCGATCTCCCCGCGGTCCTCGCCATATTCCTGGAAGAGATGGCTCATCACGCCCATGCCCTTGGTCATGTTGACGAGGTCGGTCTCGAAGCCGATCAGGCCGCGCATGGGCACCAGCGCCTCGACGGACACGGTGTCCGCGACGTGGTTCATGTTCGTGATCTGCGCCTTGCGGCCGGACAGGTTTTCCATGATCGCCCCGAGGTTTTCGTTCGGGACTTCGACGTAGAGCTTCTCGATGGGCTCAAGCGCGGTGTCGTTCGGGCCCTTCTTCCAGAGCACTTCGGGGCGGGACACGAGGACTTCGTGGCCTTCGCGGCGCATCTGTTCGACGAGAATCGCGATCTGCATCTCACCACGGCCGGAGACGGCGAAGATCTTCGGGTCGCTCGTCTGCGCGATGCGCAGGGCGACGTTGGTGCGGATTTCCTTCACCAGGCGGTCCCAGATGTGGCGGGCGGTGACGAGCTTGCCGTCCTGGCCGGCGAGCGGGCCGTCATTGACCGCGAACTCCATCTGAATGGTCGGCGGGTCAATCGGGATGTAGGGGATGGCCGGGCGCAACTCGGAGTCGCAAATGGTTTCACCGATGAACACGTCCTCGAAGCCGGTCAGGCCGACGATGTCGCCGGCATGGGCCTCGGGCACCTCGATGCGCTTCATGCCCTCGAAGTGGTAGATGGCGGTGATCTTGCCCTTGGTGATGCGGCCGTCGCCGTGGCGGCAGATGGACGGATCGCCGACCTTGACCTTGCCCTCGACGATCTTGCCGAAGGCGATACGCCCGAGATAATCCGAGTAGTCGAGGTTGGCCACGAGCACCTGGAAGCCGTCGCCGGCCTTGGCGCGCGGGGGCGGGATGTGCTTCACGATGGCGTCGAAGAGCGGCTCCATGGTGCCGGAGACGTGCTCCAGCTCGGTCTTGGCGTAGCCGCCCTTGGCCGAGCAGTAGATGAAGGGGAAATCGAGCTGCTCGTCGGTCGCGTTGAGCGACATGAAGAGTTCGAACACGAGGTCGAGCACCTTCTTGGGCGTCGCGTTGTCGCGGTCGATCTTGTTGATGACGACGATGGGCTTGGCGCCGGCCTCGAGGGCCTTGCGCAGCACGAAGCGGGTCTGCGCCTGCGGGCCGTCGGTGGAGTCCACCACGAGCAGCACGCCGTCAATCATGTTCATGATGCGCTCCACCTCGCCGCCGAAGTCGGCGTGGCCCGGAGTGTCCACGATGTTGATGTGGTAATTCTTGTATTTGAAGGCGGCGTTTTTCGCGCGGATGGTGATGCCCTTTTCCTTCTCCAGGTCCATCGAATCCATCAGACGTTCCTCGGAGGACTCGTGCTGGTTGGCGCGGAAGGTGCCGGATTGTTTGAGGAGGCAGTCCACGAG
>CAZOCL010000590.1:0-3278 GCA_964578245.1 uncultured Klebsiella sp.
CCGCAGGCGAAAGCCATCGCCGCGTGCGCCTGGCCCTTTCACGGGACCTTCTTCAACACGATAGCCCTGCACCGCTACGCCGAGCCGCACGCCTCGACCGCGCAGCAATTTGCCGAGCGCAACTTCGTGGTGGGGCAGGGGCCGGATGGCTCGTGGACGGACAACTTCGAGGGCCGCCAGATCGGCCGGGTCTATTGCACCAGCCTCGCGCTGCTGAGCCTGGAGGCGAAATACCGGCGGCTGGGGATGTATGAGCCGCCGTGAAGCGCCCGGCACACAGGCAAAGGAGATTCCTCGCAACGCTCATCGCGTTCGGCGTGATCGGGCTGACTTTGGTTGGATGCCAGCTTCCCCGCCCGGTAAACAAGAGCACACTTCAACTGGTGGGGCCTCCGTTGCACAAGGCCTTCGTGGAAAGACTGAATTACGCTGAGATCTGGAGTAATCGTCCACTGGCTGACAACGGAAGGCGGTCACGGTTTCTTTTTGGAGATGAATCCACTCACTATTACTGGCAAGAAATCAGGACCAAATCATGGGTGTCTGAAGACGGCAGGCTTGTCGCCTATGTGTCCCGAAGGCCGTTGCAATTTGCTGACCGACCGGACCTGGAAGCCGTGTTCTACGGCTCCGGCGGAGAGCTCAACTGCGTAGATTTTTATCTGCGGTTTGGAGACGTGTTCGAACTGGTCCGCCACGACAACTCGCCCACGCGGATCAAGTCCATAGTTGTGGAACAGTATGACAGCAGGGCGTTTGTCAGAATGAGACGAACCACTGGAGATCGTCGGCTCGTGGACTATGCCTATGAGTTTTCAGAAGATGGCAGCTTGAATGAAGGGCTCAGCATTTTCATCCACGGTGGCGATTGAGCGGGTCACTGGTGTGGCGGCGGTCCGAGCCTCTGCAGCCCCACTTGCGCTCAGCCTCCCTCAAGCCATCAGCCCTGGTATCGGCGGGCTAAGATAGAAGAGGTTGGGGCGGCCTTGCTCGTCGAGCCAGTGCGCGTCCTGCGGGATGCCGAGGGCGTGGTAGAACGTCGCAGCGAAATTCTCGGGGCTCTGCGCCTCGCTTGCGGGATAGCCGCCATTGCGGTCGGAGGAGCCAATGACGTGCCCGCCGCGCACGCCGCCGCCGGCGAAGAACACCGTCTGCACCGCGCCCCAGTGGTCGCGGCCTGGCAGCTTCGCCCCGGCGATGGTCGAGATCTTAGGCGTGCGACCAAACTCACCCGCCATGACAATGAGCGTGTCGTCGAGGAGGCCGCGTTCGTGGAGGTCGTCAATGAGTGCGGAAACCGCGCGGTCCATGGGCGGCAGCAGGAAGTTCTTCAGGTTGGGGAAGGCCGATTCGTGCGTGTCCCAGGTCTCGTTGTTCCCGAGGTTCACCTGCACCAGGCGCACCCCGGTCTGCACCAAGCGCGAGGCCAGCAGCAGGGACCAGCCGAAGGAGTTGCGCCCATAGCGTTCCTGCTCCTTGACGGGGGCATTCGTGACATCAAAGGCCCCGGCGATCTTGCCGTCGGTGAGCAGGGACGTGGCCATCTCCCAGTAGCGGTCATGGCCGGTGGCCTCGGCAGCGGTGGCGAGTTGCGTGCGCTGGCCGTTCAATTCCTTCGCCAGCGCGAGGCGGTCGCCCAGCCGTCCGTTGGCGAGCCACTGCGGCAGGGAAAGATTGGGCGCGCGGAAGTAGAGGGACTCTTGCTCCTTTGGGCCCTCGCGATGGTGAAAGAGGTATTCGGGATACGCGCCGTAGTTCGCCGCGTTGTAGGGCGCACAGTCGAGGAACCACGGCTCGCGACGTTTCCCGGCGACCCCCGCAAACTGCCCGGGGATCACGCGGCCCGTGCGGTGCACGAGCTTCTCCGGCAGGATCAAGGCGGGTGGCAGGTTGTTCTTCGGCTCAAACCGTGTCGCCGCCAGCGAGGCGATGGATGGCCAGTCCGAGTCCTTGGGCAGGCTAGGATTGAAGCCCGGCGGGATGTCCGAACGGCCCGTGAGCATGATGTGGTGGCTCGCCGAGTGGTCGTTGGACTTGTGGGTGAGCGAGCGGCAGAGCGCCCATTGCTCGCTGCGTTTGGCCAGTTCCGGCAGGTGCTCGCAGATGTGCAGGCCCGGCGTGCGGGTAGGGATGGGCTTGAACTCGCCGCGGATGTTCGAGGGGGCATCCGGCTTCAGGTCGAAGCTCTCGTGCTGGGCCAGCCCGCCCGAGAGGAAGATGTAGATGACCGATTTGGCCTGGCCGCGCGTGCGTCCCGAGACGCCTTCAGCTTGGAGCCAGTTCAGGTGATTCATCCCCAGGCCCAGCAGGCTGATTGCCCCGGCCTGCACCGCAGTGCGACGGGAGCACGCGGCATGCATGGGATGCTTGGTCGGCGATTGGGCCATGGGTTGGGTGGCTATGCTGCATGTTACTGACGCACGAACCGGGGCGGGCACTCAAGCCGATCCGCACTTTTTTGGGCAGGGCTTCAGGAAATTGCCTTATTGCAGGCGCAAGGCGGATCGGGTTACTTATTCAGAAACACGAAACCTGCGACCATTCATTGCCGTCCATACCAGCAAGAATCGCACACCCTATGAACCCCCTCGAACATCAGGCCCAGTTGTCCGATCACTTCCTGACGCGCCGCCAGTGGCTGAACCGTTTCGGCATGGGGATGGGTGCCGTAGGCCTGGCCGCGACCATGGGGGACCAGTTGTTGAGCGGGAGTGCGCTCGCCGCCGGAGCCAACGACCTCAACCCGCTTGCACCGAAGAACCCCCATTTTCCGGCCAAGGCCAAGCACGTCATCCACATCTTCGCACAGGGCGCTCCCTCCCATGTGGACACCTGGGACCCGAAGCCGATGCTGACCAAATACGACGGCAAGAGCATCCCCGGCGGCAACGGCGTGGCGTTCGGTTCACCGTTCAAGTTTACCAAGACGGGCAAATCCGGCATCGAGGTCTGCGAGGTCTTCCCGAAACTCGGCCAGCACATCGACAAGATGGCCGTGGTGCGCTCGCTGTGGACGGACATTCCGTCGCACGAGGTGGCGACGGTCTTCATGAACACCGGGTCGCTGCGCATCTCCAAGCCCTCGCTCGGCGCGTGGACGCTCTACGGCCTGGGCAGCGAGAACCAGAACATGCCGGGCTTCATCGCCCTGCGTCCCGGCGGGGGACCGCCCGGCGGCGCGAACAACTACCAGGCGGCCTTCCTCCCTGGCGTGTTTCAAGGCTCGAGCATCAACACCCAGGCGAACTCGGTGGAGCAGATGATCGAGAACATCCACA
>CAZOCL010000591.1:0-3271 GCA_964578245.1 uncultured Klebsiella sp.
CGGGCTTCAGCAGCGAGGCAAGGGCGAGCGCGCCGAGGCCGGTGGAGTTGCGCTGGAGGAAGGCGCGGCGGGTGAGGAATTGGGTGGGGGTCATGGGGAAATGGTCAGAAAGATGGGGTCAATAAAATTAAGGCAGGGAATAATTTTGACCTAATTTTTCTGACCCTGGTTTGTGGAGAGAATCACTGGCTGATGGTTTCGTTCAGGTTGAGGATGACGTTGGCCACGGCGGTCCAGGTGGCGAGTTCGATGGGGTTCGCGCCTTCGGGAGTTTTGTAGTCGCCGACTTTCAGGAGGGACTCGGCGGAGGCTTTCTCCGCGGTGAAGAGTTCGCGCTGTTTGGCAATGGTCCTCTCCATGATGGCGCGTTCGACCGAGGTGGGAGTCCGCGCGAGGGCGAGTCGCCAGGCGTAGGAGAGCTTGGCAGCGTCATCGGCTCCGCCTTCCTTCTGGATGCGGACGGCGAAGGCGCGGGCGGCCTCGACATAGACGGGGTCGTTCATCAGCACGAGCGACTGGAGGGGCGTGCTGGTGCGGGCGCGACCGGCGGCGCAGACCTCGCGATTCGGCGCGTCGAAGGTGAGCAGGCTCGGGTAGGGCGTGCTGCGGCGATGATAGATGTAGAGCGCGCGGCGATACTGGCCGTCGTCGTGCTGATGCTTCCAGCCGCCACCGGCCATCTCGTTCACTTCCCAGATGCCGGGCGGCTGATAGGGATAGACGGGCTTGCCGCCGAGTTTAGTGTTCAGCAGGCCGGCGATGGCCAGGGCGTTGTCGCGGACGAATTCAGCGTCGAGCCGGCCGCGCGAGCCGCGGGCAAGCAGGCGGTTCTCCGTGTCCTTCGCGAGCAGTGCGGGCGTGACGGCGGCGCTCTGGCGGAAGGCCAGGCTCATCACCATCTGCTTGAGCGTGCGCTTCACGTCCCAGTCGCGGGCGAAGTCAGCGGCGAGCCAGTTCAGCAGTTCAGGGTTGCTGGGCCACTCGCCTTGCGAGCCGAAGTCATTCACGGTCTTCACAAGGCCGGTGCCGAACATCATGGCCCAGTAGCGGTTCACGGCCACACGGGCGGTGAGCGGGTGCTGCGGGGAGGCCAGCCAGTTGGCGAGGTCCAGGCGCGTGAGTCGGTTGGTGGAAACAATCGCGGGCTTGGGCAGGAAGGCGGGGAACGCGGCCTCGACCTTCTCGCCGTTCTTGTCATAAGCGCCGCGCACTTTGATGAATGTGTCGCGCGGCTTCTCCATCTCGGCCATGACCATCACGGTGGGGATGGCTTTCTCGAAGTCCGTCTTGGCCTTGCGGACGTCCTCGGCCGCCTTCTTCGCAGCGAGGTAGTCAGTCGCCTGCGTCTCGCGGAAGAACTTGCGCAGCTTGTCGGACTGGTCCTTGGTGCGCTTGGCCTTCTCGATGGTGGCAAGCGTGATAGTGGGACCGCTGGCGAGCGTGAGCACGTCCTTCTCACTCAGCACGCGCGGAAAGACGTGCAGTTCATCCACCCGTCCGGTGAAGGGCGAGCCGCCACCGCCGCGCCGCCCAATGGCGAAGGGTGCGGTGGTCTTGATGGTGCCGGGGAGCTTGTCCTTGAGCACCTTGGTCGCGACGGGCTGGCCGTTGACGAAGACCTTCACGCCTGCCGCCTTGCCCGAGCCATCGTAGGTGAACGCGAGATGCTGGAAGCTGTCGGCGGGCAAGTCCTTCTCGGTCTGCACATGGATGGCTTCGTCGGGCCACTTGTGGATGAGGTGAACGCTCGCCTTCGCGGCGGCGAACTCGATGTCCCAGCCACGGTAGTTCGGGGCATTCTCCATCTTGCCGATGGGCGCGCCGGTGGTCTTGGCGCTGGTGCGCACCCAGAGGCCGACGCTGAACTTGTCCGACTTCTCGAAATCATAGCGCGCGCCGAGATCGGCGTGGCCCTTGCCATTGAGCAACAGCGAATCGCCCTCCGCGCCTTCAGCAAAACCCGCCTCTCCGGCGAGCGTGCCTTCGATCTCCTTGCCGTCGTGCGTGACGCCGACGGCGTTGGTGTTGAGCGGGAAGTAGTCGAAGGGACCGGCGACCTGGCGGGCGTTCGGGTCGGTGGCGAGCTTCGTCTCCCAAGCGGCCTGGGCGGCGTCGAGCTTGCCTTCGAGTTCCTTCACCTGCTGGTCGTTGGTGGCGATCTCGGCGGTGAGCCGGGCGACTTCTTTCACCTGCTCGGTCGAGGGCACGGACATGCGTGGCTCGGGGTTGAGCGTGCGCGTGCCGTCCTTGCCCTTCTCCGGGACGTTGTGGAAGAAGGCGTAGAGGCTGTAGAAGTCCTTTGCGGTGACAGGGTCGTATTTGTGGTCGTGGCACTGCGCGCAGGCGATGCTCATGCCGAACCACGTCGTGCCCAGCGTGCTCACGCGGTCCACGAGGTAGATATTCAGATACTCGGCATCAATGATGCCACCCTCATCGGAAGTCATCACGTTGCGCATGAAGCCACTGGCCACCTTCTGATCCACCGTGGCATTGGGCAGGAGGTCGCCGGCAAGCTGCTCAATGGTGAAGCGGTTGAAGGGCTTGTTGTCGTTGAAGGCCTTCACCACCCAGTCGCGCCAGAGCCAGGTCTCGCGCAGGGAGTCGTTGTGGTAGCCGGCCGAGTCCGAGTGGCGCGCGAGGTCGAGCCACGGGACGGCAAGGCGTTCGCCGTAGTGCGGGGAGGCGAGGAGGCGGTCCACGACGGTTTCGTAGGCGCGCGGGGACTTGTCGGCCAGGAAGGCGTCCACATCGGCGGGCGTGGGCGGAAGGCCGGTGAGGGCGAGCGTGACGCGGCGGAGGAGGACTTCGCGCGAGGCTTCGGGCTGGAATTTGAGCTTTTCCTCGTCGAGTTTGGCAGCGAGGAAGGCGTCTATCGAGTTGGGCGGGGGAGTAATTAGTGATTGAGTAATTAGTGGCTTCGGAGACTTCGGACTAATTACTTCCTTACTAATCACTCCTGGGTTCAGTTTCGGCACCGGCGGTGGGACCACGGGGTCAAACGCCCAATGCCCCGCATACTTCGCGCCCTCGGCCACCCAGCGGCGGAACAGCTCCTTCTGCTCAGGGGAAATCGTCTTGTGCACGGACGCGGGCGGCATGAGATCATCGGCGTCCTTCGTGAAGAGGCGGGCGATGATCCCGGATTTCTCCGGCTTGCCAGGGACGATGGCGGGCTTGCCGGAAGTGCCCGCTTTAAGCGCCTCGTCGCGCACATCGAGGCGGAGCTTGCCCTTGCGCGCCTTGTCGTCGAAGCCGTGGCACTTGAAGC
>CAZOCL010000592.1:0-3269 GCA_964578245.1 uncultured Klebsiella sp.
AGTTCATCCCGAAGAATGTTCCCGGCACCGAGCGCGTGGTTCCCGCGCAGCTCGTCTTGCTGGCCATGGGCTTCCTCGGACCTGAACAGCCGCTGCTGGACGCCATCGGCGTCGAGCGCGACCCGCGTTCCAACGTGAAGGCTGATCACGGCAAGTTCCAGACCAGTCTCCCGAACGTCTTCGCCGCCGGTGACTGTCGGCGTGGCCAGAGCCTGGTGGTCTGGGCCTTCAACGAAGGCCGTGGTGCCGCGCGCGAGTGCGACCGCTACCTGATGGGCAAGACGGAACTGCCGTGACCCCCGTGGCGGCAGGCATCTTGCCTACCGTAGAGGGCCGCATCTTGCCGCCCCGGTCGGATGCCACGGAAATTCCTGACGCGTTCTTGCCATAGCACGCCACCTCCGCCGGATGGGACGCCCGGCTCTACAGCAGGCGGGACGCCCGCCGCCACTTGGTTTCGCCTTGTCGCTTCCGCCGGGTAACGGAATCCTCTCCCCGTGGACGCCACCGCCAAAGTCTCGCCGGACACCATTCGCGCCATGAAGGCCGCCGGTCAGCGCATCGCCTCGCTGACCGCCTACGATTACCCGATGACCCGCCTGCTGGATGAAGCGGGCATCCCCATCATCCTGGTTGGCGATTCTCTGGGCATGGTCGTGCTCGGCTATCCGGACACCACGCACGTCACGCTCGCCGAAATGGAGCATCACATCCGCGCCGCCGCCCGCGCCAGACCTCGCGCCCTGCTCATCGGCGATATGCCTTATCGCAGCTATGACACGCCAGAGCAGGCCGTGGCCAGCGCACAGCGCCTCGTCGCCGCAGGGGCGGAGGCCGTGAAGGCGGAGGGTGGCCGCGACATTCTCCCTCAGATTCGTGCGATCCACGCCGCCGGCATCCCCTTCATGGGCCATGTCGGCATGTTGCCGCAGCATGTGCTGGAGGAAGGCGGCAAATACCGCATCAAAGGCAAGGACGACGCCGGCCGCGCCAAGCTGCTCGACGACGCAACCGCGCTCGCTGAAGCCGGCGTTTTCGCTGTCGTGCTCGAACTGGTCACGCCCCCGGTCGCCAAGGAAATCACCGCGCAGTATCCCTTTGCCACCATCGGCATCGGCTCCGGCCCGGACTGCGACGGGCAAATCCTCGTCACTCCCGATCTGCTCGGCGCGTTCCCGTGGTTCACGCCGAGGTTTGTGCAGCCCAAGCTCCGCGTCGGCGAGGATGTGCGGCGGGTGGTGCAGGAGTGGGCGAATGACCTCTAACTTCAGATCTTGCCTGCTACTTTTGTTCGCCCTGCTGGTGGTTGCAGGCGCGGCTTGTTCTTCTGGAAAGCGGCCTCCACCGAAGTCCACTTGGGAAGTTTTGGCGCCTTTCTTCCAACGCAAAGGTGAAACCAACGCGCCGACAGTCGAGGCAGTCATTGCAGACGTCCTGGCTCCCGTGCGAATCGGCACCAGCACCAGTTACTTTTACCGAACCGAATCGCGCTGGCCGACGAACGGACACGAATTGAGCGACTTCCTGCTGCGCCATCCCTTCCTGCCGCCTACCAACGCAGCTGGATTTGAGGCCATCTTCATTCCTCGCGCCACTGACCTCGAACTCATAATGCTCCTCCAGTTCACGCCCCGCACAGACGGAGGACTTGACGTTACCTGGCCGAATCAAGGGACGAACATCAGTTACGGGATTCTCCGCGTCTCTGCTCCCACCAACTCAGTTCCTAAGCCGCACCCATGAAACGCCTCTCTCACCTCACCCGCACCGGCGAAGCCCGCATGGTGGACGTCTCCGCCAAGCCCGTGCTCCTGCGCGAGGCCGTCGCCACTGGCGAAATCTGCGTGCAGCCCGGGACGCTCGCGCTCATCGAGTCCAACGCCATCGCCAAGGGCAACGTGCTCGCCACCGCGCGCCTCGCCGGCATCCTGGCCGCCAAGAAGACCGGTGAGTTGATCCCGCTCTGCCATCCCCTCCCCATCACGCATTGCGAAGTCGCCTTCGCGATTCCCGCCAGCCGCGATCGCATAGTCATCACCGCCTCCGCCAAGATCGCCGCGCAGACCGGCGTGGAGATGGAGGCCCTCACCGCCGTGACCGTGGCCGCGTTGACCATCTACGACATGTGCAAGGCTGTGGACAAGGCGATGGTCATTGGCGATGTGCGGCTGGTGAAGAAGACGAAAGTCAAACCGGCTGGCAAGTAACGAGGTGTGCGCTTCAAGCTGCTGGCTCGCAGCCGAAAACTGCCGTGGTCGCGAAGCATCTGGAGTGCGGCGTATTTTAACGCCGCTTTCGGTGGAGCGCACGACCCGGCTACGAATTCACCATCACCCATTACACGGGAAAAAGCGGAGCTGAAAGGCACCGCACTTCAGACGCTCCGCGCAGGCTCCTGCCAAAACCGAGTTCTACCAGCCCGCCGCAATAAGCTTTCATTCCGACTTTGAACTGCCCGCCCGTCTCACTCCCCGCACAGCGCCGCCCGATGCCCCGCCTGCTCCCGCAGTTCCGCATCCGCCTGGGTCGCGCACCGGTAAACCGCCTTCAGGCAGACCGTGCAGACATGGATGTCCGTCTCACCGGCCGGCGAAAGGCACTCCCAGTCCTTGGGGCACTCGGGGTCATGGCAGTTCAGGATCGCGGTCATGGCTTGAGTTGAATCTGGCTGAAAGCCCGTTCGCAAACCCTGCGACAACGGAATGTTCAGCGTGAGGCGCGTGAAGCTACCGCCCTTCCCCACCCGGTCAAGTCACCGCCAGCAAAACGCTGTTGCCCTCCCGCCGCGGCATCCTTCAACCTGCTCCCGCAGCCGCAAAAATCGAATACTCCTATCCCGCACCCGTCACCCCTCCGCTTATGCAACCACTTCTCAACCGCCGCGCGGCGCTTGCCGCCCTGAGCCTGGCTCTCACCCTTCCCCTGCTCGCCGAGCAGACTGGTCCTGGTCGTCGCTTCCTCGCGGCCGATGACTCCACCCGTCGCCTCGCCATCATTGCTCCCGATGGCTCCTACGAATGGGAACTGAAGATCGGCGGCATCCATGACGCCCACCTCCTGCCGAACGGCAACGTGCTGCTCCAGCAAGGCTTTCAAAAGATCGTCGAGGTCGCGCCGGACAAGAAGGTCGTGTGGGAATACGACGCCGGCAAGATGAACGGCAACGAGGGCAAGCGCATTGAGGTGCATGCCTTCCAGCGCGTCGAGAACGGTTTGACCATGATCGCCGAGTCCGGCGCGGGCCGCATCATCGAGGTGGACAAGGACGG
>CAZOCL010000593.1:0-3260 GCA_964578245.1 uncultured Klebsiella sp.
CTCATCCTGCGCACATGGTATCGCTCCGCCACCGGCGCATTGGCGCCGAACTATGGCGTCTGAGCACCCCCCCGTCCCCGCCAGCCCACCGCGTCGCGTTCCCCGCGGCGTGGCGGATTTGCCTGTCCGGGAAGCTCCACCGGAGGAGACGGCCGTAGAGACCGCTGCTGATCTGGCCGGTTTCAAGCCCAGGCGTCATACATCGAACAATCTTCCGGCGGTTCCCCAGGCTGAGCCCTCGCCACCTGAGGAAGAAGTTCGCTCACCGGTGTCCTTTCGTTCCCGGCGTGGGTCCGCCGGTCCGTCGCCGGTTGCGCCGGCCCCGTCCGATGAGCAGCAGGGCAGGGGAGAGCGCCCGGTGGTTGCCGCACCACCCGGTTTGAAACGTCGCAAGACCATCGGCACGGCGCGCCGGCTCATCGTCAATGCTGATGACTTCGGGCGCTCGCGTTCGATCAATCAGGCCGTCATCCGGGCGCACCGCGAAGGCATCCTCACCACGGCGAGCCTGATGGTGAACGGTGATGCCTTCGACGAGGCCGTCGAACTGGCGAAGCAAAACCCCACGCTCGGCGTAGGCCTGCACCTCACGCTCATCTGTGGCAAGGCCACCTGTGGGCGGATGGAGATCCCCGACTTGGTGAACCCGGCAGGCGAGTTCAGCAGTTCGCCGGTCATGGCCGGCACGCGCTACTTCTTTGACCGCAGCCTGCGGCTTCAACTGGCCCGGGAAATTGGCGCTCAGTTCGCGAAATTCCAGGTCACGGGTCTGCCGCTGGACCACGTCAACGGGCACCTGAACATGCACCTGCACCCGACGGTGTTCGAGTTGCTGGCGTCACGTTCGCTGGAGTGGGGCATCCGGCACATGCGGGTAACCGACGATCCCTTCGCGTTGAACCGGCGGCTCGCCGGTGGCAAATGGTTCTACCGCGCGAGCCATGCCTTCATCTTCGGCCGGCTTTCCCGCCGTGCCCGGCGCATCCTGGTGCGGTCGGACATTCGCTTCACCGACCATGTCTTCGGCCTGTTGCAGAACGCCCGGGTGGACGAGGCTTTCATCCTCAAGCTGCTGAACGTTCTCCCGCGCGGGGAGTCGGAACTTTACTCGCACCCGTCACTCGATGAATTTCGCCATGAGTTCGACGCCCTGGTCAGCCCGCGCGTGAAGGCGCAGGTCCAGCAGCTTGGCATCCAGCTCGTGCGATATCAGGATTTGTGATGACCGCGAAGCGTGATGTGTGGAATGAGATGGAAGGCTGGCCGTGGCCGCTTCCACCTCACGCACCACGCGGCACGCACCACGCCTTATGACCAAAATCCTCGTCATCCTCATCGCCGGCCTCGTGTGCGAAGCCATCGGCGTCGTGTTTCTCAGCAAGGGACTGAAGCAGATCGGGGAGGTCCAGCAGGTCAACGCGACGGAAATCTGGCGCATCGTGAAGGCGGGCGGGACCAACCCCAACATCCTTCTCGGTGTGGCTTTGGAAGCCATCTTCTTCGTCGCCCTGCTCGTGCTGCTCTCGCGCAGCGACGTGAGCTTCATCTGGCCACTGACGGCCATGGGCTTTGTGCTGACCACGCTCACGGCGAAGTTCCTGCTCCACGAGCAAATTCCGCCGATGCGCTGGGTCGGCGTGCTCCTCATCATGCTCGGCGCGGGACTCATCACCTGGACCGAGAAGGTGAAGGAGCGGCAGCAAAAGGAAGCTGCCGCGCAGGCGGCGCAGTCGGTGCGGTAGGGTGGTTGCCGCCCGCCGAGCCTTCGCAACTCAACGTGCCAAGGCTGTGCGCAGCACCACGGCCAGCCGTCTGGCGGCCGCCTTGGAGCTTCGCCCGAGCGCCATCAGCGCGGGGATTTTGCGCGGTCGGCGAAGGACAGCGCGCGCGAGCTTGCGGAGGTTCAGCTTGCCGTCCGCGTTCACCAGCAGGTTGAAATCCAGCGGCAAGTCCTCCTGCGCGGTATCCGAGATGGCCCGCACCGTGGCGCTCGGGATGCCGCGCTCGCGGCAGAGCCGGCGGATGACGCCTGACTCCATCTCCACCGCATCCGCATTTGTGCGCTCGCGCAGCATCGCCTTCTCGAAACCGGTGACGGCCACCTGCTCCGCACAGTGGAACCTCGCCGGAACGGCTCCGGCGGTGAGCAAGGTCTGACGCAGGGGGAAATCTTCATCCATCTCGCAGAGCACCGTGCCGATGCTCAGCGCCGGGTCCAGTGCGCCGGCAAAGCCGCAGGTGAGCACGAGGCTCCAGTCGCGGGCGTCCAGCCGGGCTTCTAACGCACGTTCGGCAGCGGCAGCCCCCATGCCGGTCACCAAGATCGTGACATGGGAAGGGAGTGCGCGGCGAAAGGGCGCGGCCTCTTCCTTCACCGCGAAGCAAACGAGGACGGGGCCGTTTGTCGCGCGAGTCATAAGCTAATGGCCTGCTGGCTGGCCGTTCAAAACCGCCTTGCCATTCACCTTCCCGTTGCTCGCGGCTTTGGCATCCAGCAACTGCCGGTAGGTGGCCAGCGCGAGCAGGGGCCAGGAGTTCCGATACATGTCGTATTTCAGGTAGAACACGCAGGGGAACCCAGTGCCGGTGATCTCGTCCTCGGCCCAGGAGCCGTCGGGTTCCTGCGTGCGGCAGAGGTATTCGATGCCCCGCTTGAGCGCGGGCATTTCGGGGTCGCCGAAGGTGCAGAGGCCCATGACGGCCCAGGCGGTCTGGGAGGCGGTGCTGGGGCCGAGGCCTTTGTGGACGGGGTCGTCGTAAGTATTGCAGCGCTCGCCCCAGCCGCCGTCGCCGTGCTGCACGCTGATGAGCCAGTCATGGGCGCGGAGGAGCCACGGCTCGGTCATGTTGTAGCCGAAGGTCTTCAGGCCGCGCAGCACCTGCCAGGTGCCGTAGACATAGTTCACGCCCCAGCGCCCATAGAAGGAACCGTCTGCCTCCTGCGACTTCTTGATGAAGGCGAGCCCGCGCTGGACTTGCGGGTTCGACAATGGCACGCCTTCGAGGCCCATGACTTCGAGGATGCGCGCGGTGATGTCCACGCACTCGGGATCGAGCATGGCGTTGTGGTCGGCAAAGGGGACTTTTTCGAGGATGCTCTTGGTGCAGTCCTTGTCGAAGGCCGCCCAACCGCCGTCCTTGCACTGGAAGGCGAGCATCCAGTTGTAGCCGCGCTTGAAGCACTCGTCGCGGCGCTTGGGATTGTCGGTGGGAATCTGCCGAAGCGCGAGCAGCACCATCGCGGTGTCGTCCACGTCCGG
>CAZOCL010000594.1:0-3257 GCA_964578245.1 uncultured Klebsiella sp.
CGTGCCGCGCAATCAACACATGAGCACGCGCCTCGACGTTCGGAAGACCTACAAGCTCTATATCGGCGGCAAGTTCGTCCGCAGCGAGAGCGGCCGTTGCCTCGAAGCCAAGGGCCCGGATGGCGCACACTTGGACAACTACTGCTGGGCCTCGCGCAAGGACTTCCGCGACGCCGTGGTCGCCGCCCGCGCCGCCCAGGACGGCTGGGCCAAGGCCACCGCCTACAACCGCGGCCAGATTCTCTACCGCGCCGCCGAGATGCTGGAAAGCCGCCGCGAGGCGCTGGCCGCCGAAGTCTCCCGCTCGCACGGCGTCACGCTGGAGCAGGCCCGCACCGGCGTGGGCCGCGTGTGCGACCGCCTCGTGCATCACGCCGGCTGGACGGACAAGTATCAGCAGGTCTTCGGCAGTGTGAACCCCGTCGCCTCGCCGCACTTCAACTTCACCACGCCCGAGCCGATGGGCGTCGTCGTCGTGCTCGCGCCGGACCTGCCCGTGCTCCTGCCGATGGTCTCCCTGCTCCTGCCCGTGATCCTCAGCGGCAACACCGCCATCGTGATCCCCTCCGAGCGCGCCCCCCTCCCGGCCCTGTCCTTCGCGGAAATCCTCGCCACCAGCGACCTCCCCGGCGGCGTGGTGAACATCCTCGCCGGCAAGCGCGCTGAACTCGCCCCGCACGTCGCGTCCCACATGGACGTGAACGCCATCGTGGACGGCTCCGGCGTGCCTGCCATCTCCGCCCAGCTCCGCGCCGGGGTCGCCACCAACCTCAAACGCTACTTCAACCACGCCCTGCCCGAGTCCGACTGGTTCACTGAGAAGGGCGAAGACCCGTATTGGATACTCGACACCGTCGAGATGAAGACCGCGTGGCATCCCATCGGCCTGTGACTCGCTTCGTCCCAGCTCATGGCCAACGAATCGCTCATGAAGGCTGACGACCCGTGGAACCAACTACGATCTGGTGACGACGGAGAGGTGAAGCGGGGATTGCGGCGAATGAAGAAAGCGCACGCTCAATTGTCTGCTCCATCACAAATCATGGAATTGGGTGTGGCCTATCTTTGGACTCGGCGCTACGAAGCGGCTTGGAAACATTTTGACCTGGCGATTAGTGAGGATCGTGCTGGCACGGACTGTTTTTTTGCCATGTCCGGTGCCGCCAGGTGGTGTGTCGGTGAGTTCGATGAAGCAGTTCGCCTATGGGCGGCTGGGACCAAGGCAGCCTTCAAAGACACGGCTGGATTAGGCATCACCTTGCCGCTGCTGCTATTTTTTGCTTCGGTGAAGGAGCCTGCAACGTTTGAAAGGCGCGCGGCTGAAAACCTATTGAGGAGCAAATCGGAGGATTCCCGCATGTGCTACTGGCCCGGCCCGATTGTGAATTGGATCTTGGGTCGGATCACCCAAGAGGAGTTCCGCAGCCTCTGGATTGGCGGCGACAAAGCGGACACGCTTGACCGACATTGGCAGGCTGCGTTCTACGCTGGCGTGCTTCAATACAGCAAAGGTAAGCGTTCGGTTTTCAAGAAGACCATGCAGAAGCTTGAGGACACCTCGCAGCCAGAATGGTCAGATGAGACATTCTTCCTGGCGCGCATGTGGGGTGCTGAGTTCTTCCTGGCCCGGTCGTATGGAACTGATCTGAAGCTTTGTTCGGCTTGATGCCTTTCGGGAATTCCACGAACGCTGGAAAGCGACCGGAAGCACCGCCAGCCGCCGGCTTGGCAATCCCAAAGGGATTGTGGCCTTCAGCCCAGGGTTGCGCGTGCCGGGCCGTAGCGTAGCGAAGGCAGGAGGCACGAGCTACCCTGGGTCGCCTCCGATGAATCCTCAACCCCAACGGGGTTGCGGCGTCCCCTCACAGCACGTTTCCTATGGCTCGTAGTCGCAACCTTCAGGCTGCGAATCCCCTGATGCGCAGGCTAAAGCCTGCGACTACCCGGCCACACCTCACCCAAACAACTCCGTCACCAGCCGCCCCTCATCCAGTATTCCCACCGGCCGCCCGTCCGGCGTGTGAATCTCTCCGCGCGGGTCCAGGCCCAGGCTGTCGTAGATCGTCCAAGCCACATCCGCAGGCTTCACCGGTGTGTCGGTCACAAACGCACCCGTGCGGTCCGTCGCACCCACCACCTTGCCCCGCGCCACGCCCGCTCCCGCAAAGAGCAGGCTTGCCGCCTGGCCCCAGTGATCGCGCCCGATGTCCTTGTTGATCTTCGGCGAGCGGCCGAACTCGCCCATGCACACCACCAGCGTGTCCTTGAGCAGGCCGTGCGAATCCATGTCGTGGATAAAGGTCGAGAAGCCCTGGTCAAACTCCGGCAGCTTCTTCTCCAGCCCGGGGAAGATCTTCGCGTGATGATCCCAGCCGCCGTAGTTCACCGTCACGAACCGCACGCCGTGCTGCACCAGCCGGCGCGCGAGCAGCACGCTCTGGCCGAAGGTGCTCCGCCCGTAGTCATCCCGCAGCTTCGCGGACTCCTGCTCGATGTCGAAAGCGTTTTGGGCCTCGCGGGAGAGCACCATCTCGGCCGCGCGCTGCTGGAACTCGCCGTAGGTCGCGAGCTGGTCGTTGCCCTCGATGCGCTGGGCCAAATTGTCCACCGCCGCGAGCAACGACTTGCGACGCACCGCGTTCTCGCGCTTCACGTCGGCAGGCAACGAAAGATCGCGCACCTTGAAATTCTCCGCGTTCGGATCACCGGCCTTGAAGGACTCGCAGCGCCCGCCCAGGAACGCGCTCTTGCCCAGCTCCCAGGTGAACGACGGGTTGCGCGGCACGGCCACATAGGGCGGCATCACCCCGCTGAAGCCCGTGCGCTGCGCGACCACGGCACCCATGGACGGGTAGTCGCCGAAGGCCGATCCGAAGCGCCCCGAGAGCACCCAGTTCGTCGCCGTCTCGTGATGGTCGTTGTTGTGCGCGCCGGAGCGGACGAGCGTGAGCTTGTCCATCGTCTTCGCCATCTTGGGCAGCAGCTCGCCGACGTGCAGGCCCGGGACGTTCGTGGGAATCTCCGTGTATTTGCCGCGAATCTCCGAGGACGCGTCCGGCTTCAGGTCGAAGCTGTCGTGGTGCGAAAGCCCGCCGCCGAGATACACCAGCACCACGGACTTGGCGCGTGCCTTCTTGTCGTTCCCCTGCTCTGCCGCGAGCAGCGACGACAGCGAGAGGCCCAGCGGCGCGAGCGCCCCGACGCGGAGAAAGTCCCGGCGCGCCCAGCCGTTGCAGAAGCGGTGCGGATTCGGATTC
>CAZOCL010000595.1:0-3245 GCA_964578245.1 uncultured Klebsiella sp.
CCGTGGTTGGGTTCGCCCAGTTCCTTGGTGGCCCCGAGGTTGGAGCCGGTGACCTGGTTCGTCTGGCCCGCCAGTGACACGCGTTCGGCGAAATCATCATTCAGGATCTGGGTGGGGCTCAGGTTCAGGACGATATCACCGGCCGAGACACCGTTCGTGCCAGCGAAACCATCCACCACAAATTGATACGTGGTGCCGCCAACGGCGAAAAACTTGACCGCCGAAGCCCCGCCGTCGCTCCGGTTGTCGTCCTCGCCGACCAGGCTCAAAGTGCTGATCGCCGAGCCTGTGTAGATGGCCAGCACGGTGTCCACCCGGCTGCCCACGGTATCCAGCACATACGTGCCATTGCTCGGGGCCACCCAGGCCCACCACACCGATTTGCCCCCGGGGTTGCCCGCATGGTCCGGCTCACCGGGCTCTTCCGTGGCCCCGACGTTGTTGTCGTAAACTTTCGTTGCAAAAGAAGCGAAGACGAGGGCGTTGGTGAAGTAGTCGTTGTTCGGAGCCTGCGCAAGATTGAGCGCGACAAAGCCCCTGGCCGGGGCACCGTTCAGGTCCAGCACTCCCGCCACGGCGAACTGATAGGTCACGCCGGCCGCTGCCCGGAAGATGACTTTGCTGGAGACGAACGCGCCGTCATCGTTGTTGGTGGCCACGGGGGTCAGCGTGTTCAAGGCCGTGCCCACATATACCGCGAGCACGGTGTCAAGCTCCGCCCCCGCGGCGTTGGTGCTGCCCAGCGTGTCCAGTTGCACGAGGCCGCTTTGCGGCGCGGTCCACGACCACCAGATTGAGGCTCCGTTGGTCACCCCGGCGTGGACCGGCTCGCCCGGTTCCGTGGTCGCGCCGAAGTTGTGCCCCGTCACCGTGTTGGTCTGCCCCGCAAAGGTGACGCGACCGGCGAATGCATCCTGCCCCGGCACCGCCAGCACGTTGAGCACGGCCACCGAGCTGGTGATGCTGCCGGAGGCGTTCGTGATGACGACGCGGTAATCACCCGCCTTGGCGAGTGTGGCGTTGGTGACGGTGTAGCTGTCGTTGGTGCCGCCCGGGAGCGTCACTCCGCCCTTCTGCCATTCGAACACGAGCGGGAAACTGCCGGTGGCGGTCACGCTGAACGTGACATTGCTGCCAGCGTTGTCCGGCACCGTCTGGCCGGCTGGCTGGGCCGTGATGTCCGGAGCGGAAGGGGTGACGGGCAGGCGCAGTCTCAGTTGCACGTTGCCGGTGGCACCCTCGTAGCCATCCACCGCGATCCGGTAGGTGGTTCCCCGGACTGCGGGGAACGCCAGTGAGCTGGTGGAGAGGCCCGGTGCATCGTCGTTGGCGGCCACCACGGTCAGCGCGTTCACGGCGTTGCCGGTATAGACGGCCAGCACGGTGTCGAAGCTGCTGCCCAGCGTGTCCACGACCACGATGCCGCTGTCCGGCGCCACCCAGGTCCACCAGACCGAGGCGGTGGCCAGGTTGCCCGCATGGCTGGGCTCGCCCGGTTCGCTGGTCGCCGCCACATTGCTGCCGGTGACGAGATTGGTGCTGCCGGTAAGCGGCAACGCACCGGCCAGGGCGTCGTTCACCGGTGCTTGCGCCAGCAGGGCCTGGACGTTCAGCACCGCAAGCCCCAGCCAGAGGAACCAGCGCGGGGAGGGAAGGAATGTGGTCATTGAAACAGGGTTCAGGGAATTTGGGTGCCTGCCAGCAGGGCTGGCTCCCAGCGGGTGCCGTCCGGGTAAACGTGCCGGGCCAGCACCTCGCCGTGGTTCATCCGCGCCTCGGCCTTGAGCGAGCCGTCGGGATACCAGGCGCGGGAGAGGCCGTGCGGTTTGCCCGTCGCAAACTCGGCCTCCACCGCCAGCCTGCCGTTCTCGTGCCACTGGCGATACACGCCCTGCTGCTGCCCGGCCACGAGCCGGCCTTCGGAGCGCGGCTGGCCGTTCGGATGCCAGGTGGTGCGCAGGCCATGCGGCAGCCCGCGTTGGAAGTGCTCGCACAGTTCGGGCACGCCATTTGTGAACCAGCCGGTGGACTCGCCCTGCAACTTTCCGGCGGCCATCGCTGACCGCAGCTTCAACGTCCCACCGGTGAAATGATCGGTGACCCAGCCGGTGAAGGGGACCGGGCTGCCGATGCGAAACCAGGTGCCCGCGCGTTGCTCCAGCCGGAAGCGGGCCACTGAACCCGGCGCCGGAGCCGTGGCCTCCGCCTGTTCCAGCTCCTGCGTGGACAACTGGACTACGACGACCGCCACCGCAGCCAGGGCCAGCCACCCAAACAGCGGGCGAGCCCGGACCGCCGTCGGCAAAGTTGAAGATGCGCTCATCGCGATGGCCTATTGCAGCATCAGCCGGAAGTAAGTCGGCGGCGGTTCGGCGGCCGGGCTGGCGACCTCCATCTGCACGGTCTTGACGGAGTCCGCCTGGAAGAGCGCGCGGGTGGCCGCATTGGTGCCTTCAGCGGGCACGCGAAACGTCACCGGACTCCACGCCTTCAAATCCCGCGAACCCAGCAGCGTGTAGGTGCGGCCATTCACGGCGAGGAATTCCAGCAGGGGCGCGCCGTGGTTGAAGCTCAGGATGCTCAGGGCAAAGCCATTCTTCGGGTCCACCGCATAGGTGCCGGCATAGTAGGTCTGCAGGTAGGTCAGCCCGTTCCCGGCATCGCCACCAGGCTTCACTTTCGAGAGGTCCGGATTGATGAGCCGCTGCCACGCATCCGGCAGGCCATCGCCATTGCTGTCCTCGCCCAGCGTGAGATTGAGCCGCGTCCGCTGGCCCGGCTGGCCGAGGTTGGCATAGTCCCCCGCCATCTCGATGGGCAGATAGTTCACGGTCCCGATCCGCACCTTGATGCGGAAGGGCACGAAGGGCCGCAACGCCGTGGGCTGGTAGGGAGCCGACAGCAGCCCGGCGTCCATCGGCACTTCCAGCCGGTAGTTCGCCGCCGTCTCGATGCCCGGGTTGATCGTGGTCTTGATCTTCACCCCGCTGGAAGTTTCCAGAATCACCTCGGCTCCGGTGACGCTGATCGGCGTGCCGTATTCGTCCCGCAGCATTCCGTAGAAGAGATGGAACGGCGCGGGCGGATACGCTTGTAGCGGTCGCTGGGAGCCAGCCGTTCCCAGGAAAAAGACCAAGAGCAGCCACTGGCTGAGCCGGGTGGCGAGGGGGTGGTAATTCATGGGGTTCCCTGATTCGCGCTAGTTGCCCGAGTAGGAGTAGGTGATGAAGTAGAGCTTGATGTCG
>CAZOCL010000596.1:0-3224 GCA_964578245.1 uncultured Klebsiella sp.
TCAGCTACTACGTGGACATGCTGAAGGCCTTGAGCGCCCTAGACCCCGGTAGCAGCCGACGTGAGGAGGCTCCATCTGAACTCGGAATGCGGAATGCGGAGCTCGGAATGGGAAGTCAGAGACTCCTCACGTCGGCTGCTACCCCCCGTTTGCAGCTCAAGTGCTTCACCGCGATTGAAATCCTCCACCTCGCGTGGCTGGCCAAGAAGTCCGTCGAGCAGACGCTCATCGAACTCAAGGCCGCCGGTCTCGCCTCCCTCACCGGCGGCGGCGCGGAGATCTTCCGCAAGGAAGTCCGCTCCCAGATCGCCCGGGGCAAGGAGAGCGCCGAGGAATACCTGGACGTCCACCGCACCTGGCACCGCCTCGGCGGGCGAAGCACCTGCACGATGCTTTACGGCCACGTCGAGAAACTCGAAGACCGCGTGCATCACCTGAGCCTGCTGCGCGCGTTGCAGGACGAGACGCACGGCTTCACCGGCTTCGTCCCCCTGCCCTACCAGCCGGAGAACAACGGCATCCCCGTGAGCACGCCGCCCACGGGGTTTGACCAGCTCCGCACCATCGCCGTGAGCCGCCTCTACCTCGACAACTTCGACCACATCACCGCCTACTGGGTCGGCATGGGTCTCAAGCTCGCGCAAGTCGCCCTCAGCTACGGTGCAGACGACCTCCACGGCACCATCGTCGAGGAGCACATCTTCCACATGGCCGGGGCCAAATCTCCGCAGCTCCAGACCGAGGCGGAGATGGTGAAGGCCATCCGGGAGGCGGGGAGAATCCCCGTGCAGCGGGACACGTTTTACGAGGCGGTGAAGGAGTGGCGGTCGGCAGCGGAGAAGGTTGAAGCGCCAGCTCTCAACTGAGCTTGAGCAACCGAACCTTGCTCTCTTCTCTTGCTCCAATTCGGGCCGAGGACTCCTCAACCCAAAGATTGCCACAGGTGCAGCTCGCATCGGTAATCGAAGAGATTCGAGAACCGCAGAGCTGGCACTCGTAGTAGAAGCCGACTCCCGCTGGCCACCCTAAGTTCGAGTCGAACGGAAGGTAGCGTGGGCCAGGTGTCGTTTCTGACCTGGAAGGCTCGTTCGGTTCATTTAGGTTCATGGCGGGATTCTACATAGTGGCGCGCCTCCAAAGCCAACCGACATTTCACCAGGCTTCGTGCGTTCGCTCCGTTCGTTGACCATTCGTCCTCCGGACGTTACGGTCTCCCCATGAACTTCGGCGGCGTGCTCTTCGAGAAGGTTCGCGAACCTGATTTCCCGGCCGGCTACTTCTACGCCCACGTTCCCACGCTTGGCTTGACCACGCACGGGCTCGGTGTGGACGGGGCAAGGGAAGCCGCGCTTGATTTGGTTCGCCTCTGGCTGGCTGAGAAGAAAGCCAACGGCGAAACTGTGCCGGCCAGTTCGGAGATTCTCTTCAGCACCCTCGACCTGCCAGAAGATGCCCTACAAAGCGCGTGAGGCGGGTGACATCCCGAACGGAACTTTCCGCGCCATCCTTAAGCAATCGAACCTCACCGAGGATGAGTTCCGGTCGCTCTGAACCTCTGCATGCACAAGTCTGACCCACTCCCCGAACTCCGCCTCGCCCCTCTCGAGTCGCCCGACGATCTCGCCCACCGGGTCGAGCGTGAGCAGCGCAGCGCGAATGTGCAGCGCGAGAGCGATCTCGAAAACTCCCTCGCGCCCTTCCGCGTCGGCTCTGTCCCCTACCTCAACGCCGTGCCGCTCACGCGTGGACTGGAGAGCCAGATCGAGTTCATCCCGCCCTCACTGCTCGCTGAGAAGCTTCGGCGCGGGGATCTGGATGCCGCGCTCGTCAGCATCACGGAAGTGCTCTTCCATGATGGCTACGACGTGCTGGACGGCCTCGCCGTCGCCTCGCTCGGCGAAGTGTTCAGCGTCTTCCTCGCGCATCGAATTCCCCTGGAGCAGATCACCGAGGTCTTCTGCGACACCGCCTCGCTCACGAGCGTGAACCTGCTGCGCGTCCTCCTCGCCGAGCATGGGCTGAAGCCGGTGTTCAAGCCCCTGCCCAGCTACGCCGAGGCCGGCCAGCACGATGCTGTGCTCATCATCGGCAATCCCGCCATTGAGTTCCGCCGCGCGCCGCACACGCATGAGATCTGGGATCTGGGCACGGCCTGGTATGAAATGACCAAACTGCCCTTCGTCTTCGCTATCTGGGCCTTGCGTCGCCGCACCGACAACGAGCGTCTCCGCCGCCAGCTCCGCGAGGCCCGCGACTTCGGCCTCGACACGCTGGACTACATCATCAGCTCGCGCTCCGACTACGACCTGAACTTCCGTCGCGACTATCTCGGCTGGCACATTCACTACCACCTCGGCACCGACGAAAAGCGCGGCATCGCCCGTTTCCTGGAACTCATCCGCAAGCACTCCACCGACCCGACCTTCCCACCCCGCTTCGTGGCCTGAGTTCAACCACTGACCTGCACTAACCGACACCAATGAAGACCAGGCCGGGCACCGGTTCCTTTCGTGTATTTGGCGTGTTTCCCGGGCCAGGTTCAGAAATTTTTAACCACGGATGGACACTGATGCACACGGTTACAACATCTGTAGTCCCGGCGGATATCCTTTCCTGACCGTTTTTGAGAGCGAGGCTCGGTCCTGCTTGGCCATTCCGGCATCCGTGTCTATCCGTGTGCATCCGTGGTTAAACCTTGGAATTCGGATTAGTGCCGGTTAGTGGTGCATCCTGTGAACTTTGGGCTTGGAGCCAAAGTCCCTTGGGCTAGAGTCCCGTCCCGTCAACTTTCACCACCGCCCCGCGCGGCAACGAACTTAAACTACTATGCCAGAGAAAATTGGAATCGTCGGAGTCGGTCGGATGGGTGCCAACATGGCCCGTCGGCTCAAGGAAGTCGGTTATTCCGTCACCGCCGTCTATGACGTCCGCGCCGCCGCCGCGCAGGCCATCGCCCAGGAAATTGGCTGTGAAGCCTGCGTCTCGCTCGCCCGCGTGACCGCGCTCGCCGATGTGATCATCACCGTCGTCACCGACGACAAGGCGATGCTGAACATCTTCACGAACAAAAAGGACAACCTGCTCAAGGGTGCTGCCGGCAAGGTCTTCATCAATTGCGCCACCATTTCGCCCAAGGTCCACGTCGAGGTCGCCAAGCTCGCCAAGAAGGCCAAGGCCGCCACGCTCGAAGCCTGCATGGCCTCCAGCATCAACCAGGCCCGCGC
>CAZOCL010000597.1:0-3222 GCA_964578245.1 uncultured Klebsiella sp.
CGCGCTGGTGCATGTCCGCGAGGCCGAAGCGGTTCTTCTCGAACATCCAGTTGCGGACGCGCGCCACGGCGGCAGGCGGCCCGGCGGGGTCGCTGCTGAGGCACCCGTATTCCGTTTCAAGGCCGACGATGCGGTTCATGGGTGCGACCAGTTATTGCCGTGTCCGGACGCGGATGACTCCCGGCGAAATTACGCTGAAGGCGTTGGTGAACTGCGCGCCATGGGTCTGGAAGGCGGTGGAAACCGATTCCATTTTCGTTTCCATGGTAAGCCCGGCCAGCCGGAGCAAGACCACGCCGGCATGAATGCGTCTCATGCGGAAGACCAGTTCGCCGAAGTCCTTGTCCGCCCTCAGGAGCAAGGCGCCGCTCTCATTCGCACGGTCCAACACAATGTCGTCGGAAATGCCTCGCTCCAACTCGGCCACATACATCACTTCATGCCCATCCTGACGGAGGCGCGCGACGACGGGCGCATCCACTCCTTCGTCAGCCAGCAGGTTCATGCCGCTTTTTCGGGCAGAGGATAGACCAAGTCCGTGTGCAGCACCTTCGCTGCGTAGGAGATGGCAGCGAGCACACCTGGCCGCGTCAGGCGCGGATGAGAGGCGAGGATTTGATCCACGGATTCATCGGCGGCGAGCTTCTCCAGAATCAGCTCCACGGTGATACGCGTGCCGGCGATCACGGGCTTGCCCATCATCACTGCGGGGTTGGACTGAATCAGGGAAACGTTCACGATGGCAAGGTAGAGAAAACGGAGGTTAAAGCAACCCGCCCGTGACCACTCCTCAAGTCGCGCTGGCCGCGCTCGATGCTGGCGACGAACTCAGGGGACAGCGGCTGCAAGTCTTCCAGATAATCGTCCAGCCAGTCGCGCAACTCGGCCACTTCCGCAGCGGGAAGCTGTTTGATGCGTTCCTCAATGACTTCGACGGCGCTCATGACGGCAATCTAGGCGGAACGACGGGGAAGACAAGCGGGAGTTCGGGCCGGCATTTGATCAATCCAATCGAAGTTGGCCTGCATGCCCAATGTGGATCTCAACGGTGAATTGTGATGGCTTTGAAAAATCGGCCGGCGGCGGATGAAATACGCGCACGGACATCGTTTCCACTCGGCCCTTCTCACTGACGGCACAGAAACTCCAAAAACTTGCGTATGCGTCCACCAATCGGCGACCTGTTTGTGGGCCAAGAAGAGCGCCCAACTCGGTGACCGTCTTTGACGCTGCAATGAAGTTCGTGTCAGGCAGACTCTTCACAAGCTGGTAAGCCCCGCCAAAAGCATCGCTGCACAAAAATCGCACTGGTGAGCTCTGAGATTCGAGGGGCGCGTCACTGGGCTGGTCTTCGACGCGGACGGCGTCGAAGTAAAGGTCCTCAGCCGTTGTATTATGCGAAGACAAGCTTGGCCGGGTCTTTTGCATGACGATCGTTGATGGGTAGTCTCCCGATCGAAAGACCGCCTGAGAATTGCCTCTCAGCGGGTTGCTTAGCCGGTAGTGCCCTCGCCTTGCCGTGGTCAGCGTTTCCTCCAACTCATAGCGTTGTAGTTTTCTGAATTCAGGCCAACCCATGGCCAGAAGGAACAAGCTGAGTAAGCTTAAGCCGGCAGCCTTCTGGAATATAGGCTTCGAGCTCCCCATGAGCGTTTACCCCTTCAGTTCTCCCAGCGTCTTCGCTGCATATCGCCTGTGGCTCGCAGTTGACCGGCTCAGCCAGCCCATTTCCACCGTCTTCCCGCTCACGGCCTTCTTCCACCCTTCCCGCCGCTCCGCCTCCGCTGCCAGGGCGTCACCGAAGGACTTGTTCTCCGTCAGCACCCACCAGGCTTGCAGCAGCAGGTCGGCGACGGCGGCGCGGTCGGTCTGGCCGGCGAGGGCGGGCGTGAGCCAGGTCTTCGCGGCGGCTTCGGCTTCCGGCGTGTTCGCCGCGACGGCGAAGCCGCCGGTCTGGAGCTGGAACGCACCGTCGAAGTGCAGGTTCGCCAGCAGGTCCTGGCCGGGGTCGTTGCCCAGTTCGACAATGAGCAGCTCGACGAGCGTGGGGGCGGTGAAGAGCTGCTCGAAGTTCTGCTTGAGCTGCGGGCTGAGGCCATAGCTCACGAGGCGGCGCAGGCTTACGTCCTCGGGTGCGCGGGTGAAGGCTTCGAGATGCGCGGCGTCAATCGCGGCCTGCCGGACCTTCTCGATGTCCGCCGGGTGGCCGAGGCCAGCGAGCGCAAGGCGGTCGTGCAGCTCAAAGACCTTCGAGCGGCCGGCGCCCACGCCCAGCAGCAGGATGCCGTCGGGCAGGCTGACGGCGAAGACGGGCGAGCCGCCCCGGAGCTGTTCGCGGACGTATTCGCGGCGGTTCGCGACCGCCTCCAGCCAACGATAGGGTTCCTCGGTCATGCGGGTTTGGTTTTGTGGGCACGGTAGCAGCGGCGCGGGCGGTTCGCCACGAAAACCACGGGGACGGGATTGGCCGCAAAAGGGCGCAGAAGGCGCAAAGGGAGGAATCCTCAGTTGATCGGCGAAGCTCCAAGCTCCAAATCCCAAGCTCCAAAGAAACTCCAATTTCCAAATTCCAACCAAGCCGTCGCTGCATCGGGCGCAGGCGCTTTTCCGATGGCTATACCAACGAACGGGCTCGCCTTTGGAATTTGGAGCTTGGAGCTTCTTTGAAATTTGAAACTTGAGATTTGGATTTTGCCCCGCGTCAATTTTCGGTTGCGGCTGGTCCGTTCCCGCCTACGCTGGTGCCATGCTGAAGCTTGTTCCCGTTCTCCTGCTGGCGTTGCTCGTCGGGTGCAAACCTGGCGCACCGGCCTCGGGCGGCCACGGCGGCCATCACCATGAGCCGCCGCATGGGGGGACGGCGGTGGACCTTGGGGACGAGGAGGCGCATCTGGAATTCGTGCTGGATGCCGCTTCCGGTAAGCTCACGGCCTACGTGCTCAAGGCCCACATGAGCGGCTTTCAGCGCATCATGCAGGAGTCCATCGAGCTGACGGCCACGGTGAATGGCAAGGCGGAGTCGCTTACGCTCAAGGCCGTGGCCAACGCCGCCACCGGGGAGAAGGCGGGCGACACCTCGCAGTTCGAGGCCCAGGCGGACTGGCTGAAGACGGCCAAAAGTTTCGATCTGGAACTCAAGAAGATCACCGTCGCGGGCAAGGACTTCGCGGCGCTCAAATTTAACTTTCCGAAGGGCGGCGACCCCGAACCCGTCAAAAAGTA
>CAZOCL010000598.1:0-3220 GCA_964578245.1 uncultured Klebsiella sp.
CTGCGCTCGCCTCGCTCCGCTCGAGATGGGGCTCGACGGAGTCTCGCCCTACCGGGTGTGAGGCGAGGGCGGCGGTGTCGAGTTCGGTCAAGCGCTTGGCGGTCAGTTCGCGGAGGAGGGGGTCGCCGGCGGTGGAGCCGTATTGGAGGGCGGGCTGGCCGGTGCGGGGGGCGGCGAGGATTTCATCGAGGAGGGCGCGGGCTTCGTCCACGGGGAGCGAGAGATTGTCGGTGAAGCCGGCGGCGAGAGAGATGAGCTTGGGGTGGCCGAGCGTGAGGCTCATCAGCCAGGAGATGGCGGGCGGCGCGGTGCGCTGGCCGAGGGCGGAGAGGGGGGATTTCATGGGAAGAGCGGAGTGATGGAGTGGTGGAGTATTGGAGGGATGGCGCTGCTCGAACTTTGGAATGGTCGAAGGCTGCTGGACGCTACCCCTCACCCCAACCCTCTCCCCTCCTCGAGGAAGGGAGAGGGAGCTGAACGTGCGCCGCGTTCGCTCGACCATGCCGCTGAGAGTCAATGAGCATTGGTATAAGGACGGTCTGCCGGCTGCAAGCCGGCGATACGGCAGATTGCAAGTCTGCGCCACGGCGGCGTGGACGTCATGGCTGCGGACTTCAACATCACTCCAGTGCTCCATCACTCCGTTGGTCTGGCCTTCGCGGCTTCGGCGAGCTGGACGAGGCGTTCTGCGCCGGCGGCGAAGGCGGCGCGGTTGGCGAGGAGGGGGTCGTTGTGGTCGCCTTGGATTTCGACGAAGGCTTTGGGTTCGCGGGCGGCCGCGAAGTTCCGTTCGCCGTGGTGGAAGCGGATGGTGGTGTCCGCGCGGCTGTGCATGACGACGACAGGGCAGGTGAGGCCGGGCAGGCGGCTGTGGGTGTCGTATTTGATGCGGCTGATGAGGCGCACCGGCAGCCAGGGGAAAACTTCGGCACCGATGTCGGGGATGTTGGTGAAGGTGCTTTGGAGCATCAGCCCGCCAACGGCCTGGGTGGCGGCGACGTGGCTGGCGATCCCGCCGCCGAGGGACTCGCCCCAGACGAGGATGTGCTCTGGTGCGAAGCCACGGGCACGCAGCCAGGCGTAGGCGGTGGCGGCGTCGGTGTAAGTGCCGTGCTCGCTCGGGTGGCCTTCGCTGCGGCCGTAGCCGCGATAGTCGAAGGTGAGGAGGTTCACGCCGGTCTCGAGAATCACGCGGTAGTAGCCAGGGCGGGAGGTGAGGTTGCCGCCGTTGCCGTGGCAGAAGAGCATTACGTAGCGCGAGCGGGGGGAGGACTTTTCCGCAGCGAAGAACCACGCGTGGAGGCGGAGGTTGTCCGGGGTCTTGAGCCAGAAGTCCTCGGCGGAGCGACCGGCGTCCTCGGGCGTGTATTCCGCGTCGCGGGTCGGGTGATAGACTTGGCTGTGCTCGAATTGGTATAGCATCACGAGGAGAACCAGCAGGCTCAGGAGGGGCGCGAGCCAGCGGCGGGTTTTATTAAAGCGTGGGAGGGGCATGGTTTTCCGTCACGAGCTGGTAGAATGGGTGGCCGCTCTCCCACACCCCAGCCCTCTCCCGCTGGGAGAGGGAGCGACGTAGTCCGCGTTGGTTGGCTGGGGCATGCCATGACGTGCGTGGACGCCACGTGGCAGATTGGGACATGGTCGTGGCAGCACGCGGTAAGCCGGCTGGGAAGCCGGCGCTCCGGCTGCGTTGTCCGGGCTGGGCGTTTAGTCCACATGCCTTTCAATGATCCGCTGGGCCAAGGTGCGCCAGGAAGGTTCGTCCTGAATGTTGTAAACGAATGGCGCGACCGCCGTGTCCGGCATGTCATCAATGATGATGTCCGGCTTGGAAGCGAAGCCCTCGAACAAGTCAGTGAGCCGGTGTCGGTCGGCTGTGAGTTTGGCGTAGTCCACTCCGACTGAGGACCAGAGAAACAGATGGCATCCTGCGTCTCGGAGCCGCTGCAATGATTCCCGTGCGCCCTCCAGCAAGCGCCCTTGGTTGTCCACCAAGGTCAGGTCCACGTCCACGAACACATTGGCGTTCCTCATTTTGAGCGTATTGGTTCCAGCTCCTGATCCTGCTCTGCGAAGTCAGAGGATTAAGATTAGGATTATGAGCAGGAGCAGGAGGGGATTTACTTCGCAGCCAAAGCTTTCTCGATGGCCTTGGTGAGGGCGGAGTCGTCGGGTTCGGTGCCGGTGTCGAAGCGGGCGGCGAGCTTGCCGTCGCGGCCGATGAGGAACTTGCAGAAGTTCCAGGTCACAGGGCCGGGGTGCGGGGAGCTTTTGCCGGTGAGGGCGGCATAGAGAGGGTGCTGCTCGGAGCCTTCGTTGATGCGGACTTTCTCGAAGAGGGGGAAGGTGACTTTGTAGTTGGTGGAGCAGAACTGCTTGATGTCGGAGGCGGTGCCGGGCTCCTGCGCGCCGAAGTCATTGCAGGGGAAGCCGAGGACGGTGAAGCCCCGCGCGCCGTATTCCTTGTGCAGGGCTTCGAGGCCGGCGTATTGCGGCGTGGCCCCGCATTGGGAGGCGACGTTGACGATGAGGAGGACTTTGCCGGCGTAGGCCTTCAGCGAGGTGTCCTTGCCGTTGATGTCCTTGAGCGGGATGTCGGCGAGGGATTTGGTTTGGGCGGAGGCGAGATGGGTGAGCATGAGGAGCGCGAGAGACAATGCGAGTTTCATGGAGGGAGAATAGCACGCTGGCTAAGCGTGGGAAGCCTGATGGGACCCAAAGAGAAACCACGAATGAAGCTCCAAATCTCAAGTTCCAAATTCCAAAGAAACTCCAAACTCCAAATTCCAATGGGAGGCGTTGCTCGGCACTGGACGGGCAAATTGGACCATCCCAGCCATTAAATCAAAGTGCGAAACAAGGCGGCACGCCGGGTCAGAGACCGGCGCTCCGGTGGGAGAAACCACGGCTACCGTCGGAGGGTCGCTACGCGATCAAGCGAGCGAACGGCGACACGGGGGCGAAGCAACCGTTGCTGAGCGGCAGGTGGGCCGCTCGGGAACGGCCTAGGCCGTGCCGTGGAACTGCTCGACGACGCGTTTGAAGTCGTTGGCTTCGACTTTGACGATGCCGAGTTCGCGCCTCGCGTTTTCGACGGCGTCGCTGGCATGGGCGGCGTTGACCATGATGTTCGAGCCGAACTCGCGGCGGATGGAGCCGGGCGGGGCCTTCGCGGGGTCGGTGGGGCCGAGGACGTCGCGGATCTTGGCGACGGCGTTGG
>CAZOCL010000599.1:0-3215 GCA_964578245.1 uncultured Klebsiella sp.
GCGCAGCGGACACGAATGCCCTGCACGCCGGACATCTGCATGGCCGTCTGCACGGCCTTCTTCATCGCGCGGCGGAAGGAAACGCGGCGCTCAAGCTGGAGCGCGATGTTCTCCGCGACGAGCTGGGCGTCGGACTCCGGGGACTTCACCTCGATGATGTCCACGTAAACTTCCTTGCCGGTCATCTTGCTCAGCTCTTCCTTGAGCTTGTCAATCTCCGCGCCCTTGCGGCCGATCACGACGCCGGGACGGGCCGTGTAGATGGTGATGCGGCAGCGGTTGGCGGCGCGCTCGATGCCGATGCGCGGCACGGACGCGGACTCGAGCTTCTTCTTGAGAATCTCGCGAATCTTGTAGTCCTCGGTCAGCAGCGTGCCGAAGCCCTTCTTGTCGGAATACCACTTCGAGCGCCAGTCCTTGTTGACCGCGACGCGAAGGCCGATGGGATTGGATTTTTGGCCCATACTATTGCAGGTCGGAAAGGGTGATTTTGATGTGGCTGTTCCGCTTGATGATCGGGCCGGCCGAACCGCGCGCCTTGGGCGTGAAGCGTTTCAAACGGCCGGCGGTGAGGGCCAGGGCTTCGCGCACGACGAGATTCTCGGCCTTCAGACCGTTGTTGTTCTCGGCATTGGCAATCGCCGAGTCGAGTGTCTTGGCCACCGCCCGCGCGGACTTGCGGGGGATGACTGCCAGGACGTGCTTGGCCTGGAGCGCCGGGAGCCCTTGGATCTGGCGCACGACCTCGCGCACCTTCTGGGGCGACATCCTGAAATTCTTGAGAAAGGCTTGGACTTCCATACTACTTGGCCTCCGCCTTGGCGGTGTGAGCGCCATGCTTCTTGAAGATGCGGGTGAGCGAGAACTCGCCGAGCTTGTGCCCGACCATGTTCTCCGTCACGAACACCGGCAGAAATTGTTTTCCGTTGTGCACGTTGAAAGTCAGCCCGATGAACTCGGGAGTGATGGTCGAACGACGGGACCACGTCTTGATCGGGGTCTTCATGTTCGCTGCCTTGGCCTTCACGATCTTGTCCTGAAGACTCGCCTCCACAAAGGCGCCTTTTTTGATTGAACGTCCCATAGTCGTTTACTGTTGCTTCATTGGGCGGCCATCACGGCGGACCACGATAAACCGGTTGGAATCCTTGGTCTTGACCCGGGTGCGATAGCCCTTGGCCAGCAGACCCCACGGGGAGGTGAGCTGCTGCCAGCCACCGCCGGACTTCGACTTGCCCTGGCCGCCGCCGTTGGGGTGGTCAACCGGGTTGCGCGCCACACCGCGGCTGATCGGGCGGATGCCACGATGGCGGCTGCGACCGGCCTTGCCGAGGACGACCTTCTCGTGCTCGGTGTTGCCCACCTGGCCGATGGTCGCGTAGCAGTTCTCGTTGATCCGGCGGATTTCGCCAGACGGCAGACGAATCTGCGCATAGCCCTCGTCCACGGACATCAAGGTCGCGGCGGAACCGGCGGAACGCACGATCTGCGCGCCCTTGCCCGGCATCAGCTCGATTGCATGAATGGGCAAGCCGACCGGCACATTCTTCAGCAATACGCTGTTGCCCAGGTCAGGCGCAGCGGTCGGGCCGGAAACCACCTTGGCTCCGACTTGCAGGCCAACGGGAGCGACGATGTAGCGCTTCTCGCCGTCCTTGTAAGTGAGCAGGGCCAGGCGGGCCGTGCGGATCGGATCATACTCGATGGCCGAGACTTCCGCCTCGATGCCATGCTTGTTCCGCTTGAAATCCACGAGGCGGATCTTCTGCTTGTGACCGCCACCGATGCCGCGCGCGGTGACCCGGCCATGGGTGTTACGGCCGCCCGTCTTCTTGCGGATGATGACGAGGCTCTTCTCGGGCTTCGACTTGGTGATGTCGCTGTAGTCCGAGATCGTGATGTATCTCGTCGACGGCGTCAGCGGACGGAATGTTTTGACGGGCATGGCGGGAAATTAGGTGAGGTTGATTTTTTCGCCCTCTTTGAGGGTGATGACGGCCTTCTTCCAATTCACGTCGCGACCGGCGTGCTTGGTGTTCTGGCGGCGGGCCTTGCCCCGGACGTTCGAGGTGTTCACCGCGACGACCTTGACTTTGAAAAGCTCTTCCACGGCCTTGCGGATCTCGATCTTGTTCGCGCGGCTGTCGGCCACAACCGTATACTGGTTGAACTTCTCGGCCTGCATCGCGCCCTTCTCGCTGATACGCACCGTCTTGATGATGTCGAAGGAATTCATGGCGGTTACTTGTCGGAGAGACGGAGCGCGACCTTTTCCAAGGCGGCCTTGGTGAAGACGAGCTTGTCGCAGAGCAGCGCGTCGTAGGTGTTGAGCTTCTCGCCGCTGGTCAGCTCGACGTTCGGGACGTTGCGCGAGGCGATGGTGAGGTTTTTGTCCTCGGGGGAGACGAAGAGCACCGTGCCGCCGCTCAGATTGAGCGTGTCGAGCAGGCCCACAAACTCCTTGGTCTTGTGTGTCGCCAGCTTGAAGTCGTCCACGACGACCACGTCGCCCGCCTTGAGCCGCTCGCTGAGCGCTTTGCGGAGCGCGAGGGCGCGGACCTTCTTGTTGATCTTTTTGCGGAAATCACGGGGCCGGGGTCCGAAAACCACGCCGCCACCGGGCCACAAAGGCGACTGGGTGGAACCAGCGCGGGCGCGACCGGTGCCTTTCTGACGCCACGGCTTCTTGTTCGTGCCGGCGACTTCGCCGACCGTCTTCGCACAAGCCGTGCCGCTGCGCTGCGCCGCGTTGTAGGCGACGACGGCATCATGCACCGCCTGGGTGCCGCGACCGTTCTCGATCAGCTCGAAGCCGACCTCGACCTCGCCCTGGCTGTTGCCCTTATTGTCCAAAATGGGAAGTTTCATGGCTTACTTCTTCTTGGCGTCCTTCTTGACCTTGGCGTCCGCCTCGGCGCGTTCCTTGGCCTTCTTGGCCGCTTCCTCGCGGTCCTTGCGGGCCTGCACGATCGGATACTTCTTGGCTTCGCGGATGACGATGTAATCGCCCTCGGAGCCGGGAATGGAACCTTTGATGAGGATCAGATTGTCTTCCTTGCGCACCTGGATGACTTCCAGGTTCTGCGTGGTGCGGCGCTGCTGGCCCATGTGGCCGGGCATCTTCATGCCCCGCATGACCGTGCCGGGGAAGAGGCGCTGGCCGATGGCGCCCGAGCGGCGCTTCCAGCCTTTGCAGCCGTGCGTGGCGTCGCCAC
>CAZOCL010000600.1:0-3208 GCA_964578245.1 uncultured Klebsiella sp.
GCCGCGCCGCGCCAGCGCGGGAGGAGCGAGGTGTGGACGTTCAGGCAGCCGTGGGTTGGGATGTCGAGCAGCGCCTGCGGGAGGATCTGGCCGTAGGCGAGCACGGCGACGAGGTCGGGACGCAGGTCGCGGAGCTGGGCGATGAAGGCTTCGTTGCGAGCGCGCTCGGGCTGGAGGACGGGGAGGCCGAGACGGAGGGCGAGTTCCTTGACCGGCGGGGGCTGGAGTTTCAGGTCGCGGCCCTTGGGCTTGTCCGGCTGCACGACGGCACCGACGACCTGGAAGTCAGGCGCGATGGCGAGGGCTTGCAGCGCCGGACAGGCGATGTCGGGCGTGCCCATGAAGACGATGCGCAGTGGCATGGGGGGAGTGTCAGGGGGCGGGGGCGGTGGGGGCAAGGGGAACGTGGGGCGTGGGGCGTGGGGCGCGTTCCGTGTTGCGTGTTCCGTGATTCACTTCGGTGCGCTGGCGTGTTCACGCAACACGCAACACGCAGCACGTTCTTAGGAACTCGCGCTCGTGTAGCGTTTGAGCGCCGTGCGCCAGAGGAGTTCGGAGGCGGTGAAGATGAGCGCGGCGAGCGAAACGAGGAGTAGCATTTCAAACGGGGAGCCAAGCTTGTCGACGAGGAGTTTCACCGGGACGTTCGAGACGAGGAGCATGGGCAGGGCGAAGGTGAAGAAGGCTTTGAACGCGCCGCGGAAGGCTTCGTCGGGCAGACGTGCGATGTTGAAGAGGTTGTAGTAGCCCCAGACGATGCCTTGCGCGCGGACGGTCCAGAAGCTCGAGGCGGAGAGCATCAGCATGAGCGAGTAGTGGATCAGGATGCCGATGAGGACGAGCAGGATGAACCCGAGGAACTGCGCGACGCCCGGGGTGTAGTGCAGGCGATGCAGCGCGTAGCCGATGACACAGAGCGCACCGACGGCGTTCACGAAGCCGCCGAGGTCCACCTGGCGGAAGGAGATCAGGAAGCGCGTGTTGACGGGCAGCAGGAGCATGAAGTCCAGCTTGCCGGTGCGGATGTGCTCGGAGAGGGCGGTGAGGTTCGTCAGGAAGATCGCGGTGAAGAGCTGCTGGATGAGGTGGCTGGTGCCGACGAGCGCGACGACCTGCCACTTGGTCCAGGTGCCGATGCTCTCGGTATGGAGGTAGAGGACGCCGATGAAGCTGAGCTGGAGCACGAACCACAGCGCCTCCACCACGATCCACATGAGGAAGTTCGCCTTGAAGCCCAGTTCGCGGATGACCGAGTTGCGCCAGAGGGCGGCGTAAAGGCTCAAGTAATGTTTGAGGCCGGCGGGCATGGGTCAGGGGTTGAAGAGTGGAAGAGTTAAAGGGTTAAACAGGCGGGGACGCGGCGGTGTGGGCAACCGTTTCAACTCTTCAACTCTTCTACCTTTCAACAGTTTCATATCAGCCTCCGACCGCCGAGTATTTCTTGATGCCACGGCTCCAGACGAGGCGGGCGAGGGCGTAGGCGGCGATAACCCAGAGCAGTTGCACGAGCACGCCGAGCCAGAGGGCGTCGCCACTGACGCGGCCGAGCCAGATGCTCACTGGGAAGAACAGCATGTAGGGGAACGGGGTGTAGTCCAACAAGCCCGCCAAACCGGGCGGCAGGAGGTCCAGCGGGAACAGGTGGCCGCCCGCGATGTATTCGAAGGCGAAGGCGATGAAGATGAAGGTCGCGACTTCCAGCACCCAGAATGCGAGCAATGCCAGCGTGAAGCTGAACAGGAACTGGAGCACAGCGGTCAGCGCGACCGAGACCAGGAACCAGCCCGCGGTGGCAGCATCCGGCGGCAGGACGAAGTTCTCGCGCAGCACCCAGATGAACAGCACGGTCGGCACGATGGCCACGACCGCATACACGAGCCGTCCGGCGCAAAAGAGGCAGAGGCGGTAGGTGAGGTAGTCGAGCGGCTTGAGGAGGAACTGGCTGATGTTCCCGTCCTTGATGTCGGCGGCGATCTGCCAGTCGTCCTCGGTCACGGCGGTGAGCGCGTCCACGATGGTGATGACGAGGTAGTAGGAGATCATCTGCGCCAGCTCGTAAGTGGCGACCTGGCCGCCGGACTTGCCCGCGTAGATGGCCCGCCAGACCGAGATGACCGCCATGAGCGGGATGAGGCCGAAGGTGGCGCGGAACAGAAAGTTCAGCCGATACACCATGGTGTTCTGCAGGCCGATGTTCAGGACGTGCCAATACTTTGCCATGGGCAATTGTGGGGGCGACTGTGGGCGTCGCGCGGCGGAAGTTCAAAGCTCAAAAGCAGGCGGACCAAAACTCACGAAGGTATCCCACGCTGGAATCGAATCAAATGGCGAGCAGTGTTGATCTCTCCCGCTTCCTTCATCAGATGCGAGGAGAGGGTTGAGGTGAGGGGATGCGTGCGTCGGCGTTGGTGGCTGCGCCCCTCATCCGGCCTCCGGCCACCTTCTCCCCTCGCTCCGCGAAGGAAAGGGCAGGCTTCGTGGCGCCATCGGTGGCAGCAGCTTCACCTCAATCCGCCGCTGAGCGGGCGAGGCAGGCTTCGCATTCCGGGCAGATGCGCGGCTGGACGTCCCGGTTGAAGGTGGGTTCGAGCAGGCTTTCGATGGGCTGCCATTTCTCGTGCTCGTCGCAGTAGCTCTTGCAGCCGGGGCAGAAACGCAGCGCGCCGCGGAGTTCGCCGATTTCCCGGTGCAGACCATGGTGGCGCTCCGCCACGCGCAGGCGGGCGCGGAGCTGCTCACGGTCGAGCGGCTTGCTGAGGAAGTCGTCCGCGCCGGCGTCCATGGCTTCGAGATAGCGGGTCCGGCCGTTCACCATGGTCAGGAAGACGATGTAAACGTAGTGCCGGGTCTTCACCTCGCGGATCTGACGACAGAGTGTGGGACCATCCATCACCGGCATCATCCAGTCAGTGATGACCACTTCGGCGGGGGCCTTTTGGAAGGCTTCCAAGGCGGCCTGGCCATCGACGGCCTCGGTGACTTCATGGCCCAGCGTCACAAGCGAGTGGCGGAGAATCTGCCGGGAAATCGGATCATCTTCGGCGATGAGGATGCGCATGGCGGGAAGATAGGCGAAGGGTGCATCGCGCGGAAAGAGCTAATCTGGATGCAGGCGGAGCGCCGGTCTCCGACCCGGCGTGAACCAGTGGAGGGCAGGAACACGCCGGGTCGGAGACCGGCGCTCCGGAGAGCGGGCTGGCGAAAGGTC
>CAZOCL010000601.1:0-3197 GCA_964578245.1 uncultured Klebsiella sp.
TGGCCCACGAGGCCTTCCTTGGTGTTGACCTCGGCGAGCACGGCCTTGCCCTGCGCGGCGATGGCGCCCTGGCCGAAGGTGGTGAGGTTGATGCCCTGTGCGAGGTCCTGCGCGCTCACCGTGCCGAGTTCGCTGGCGTTCACTTTCAGGGTGTAGCTCGCGGCGGTGAGGCCGGTGACCTTGAGGGTGTATTGGCTGAGTTCGAGGATGGGCGGGTAGAGGGGCAGGACGGCGCGGGCGTCGTCGGGGATGGGGAAGGGCAGCGAGTCATCGAGGCGGTCGAAGGCGAGCGTGCCGCCGGCCGACTTCACGTCGCTCACCACGCAGCCCTTGGCCTCGGACACCTTGCCCTGCGCGTCCAGCGTGGCGCTGCTGACGAAGCCGTTCGCGCCCAGTTCCTTGAGCAGCGCCGCCGCCATGGTGAGCTGGCCCGGAGGTCCGGGATGGACGGGGTCGCCCTGCATGGAGACGAGGCGCGCCGTGCTCTTCTCCTGGGCGTCGAGGAAGGCGCGGAGGTGGTCGATGCCGGCGAGGGTGTCGTCCTTCGCGGCCACCTTGAGCGGGGGAATGGCGTTGGCGATGGTCTCGCGGACCTTGTTCGTGCCCCAGATGTCGAGGAGCGGGTGGAACTGGTCGGCGAAGGGCGCGTGCTGGCTGGCGGAGAAGTTCTTCAGCGCGGCGGCGTAGAGGTGCAGCTTGTTGTTGCGGTCGTCCTTTTTCAGGTTCGTGTCGCCGTTGTTCACCGGGCTGGAGGTGAAGAAGACCGGGCGCGCGGGGGCGGCCTGGATGCGCTGGCTGAGCTGGCCCATGTTCGCAATGAACTGCTCCACGCTGAAGCCGCCCTGGTCGTTCATGCCCAGCTCGACGGAGACGACGGTGGGCCGCCACGGCGCGACGTCCCAGTCGAAGCGCGCGAGGACTTTCGGAATGGTGTCACCGCCGACGCCGGAGTTGCGGAAGCGGAAGGTGAGCTTCGGGTAGCGCGCGAAGCAGAAGGCCTCGTAGTAGTTCGAGTGCAGGTGCTGCGCGGTGATGCTGTCGCCGGCCATGACCCAGGTGTCGCCGTCCTTGAGGGGGAACTCGGCGGGGGCGGCAGGCGACGGGAGGGCGGTGACGAGCAGCGCGGCGAGCGCGACGGCACCGAGGAAACGGGTGTGGGAATGAGGCATGGCGAACTGTGGGAAGCAGGGGGAAGGGATGTCAACTGTGGGGTGGGGTGGGGAGGTTGAAGAGTTAAAGAGTTAAAGAGTTGAAGAGGGTGGCAGTGCGCTAGACCATCGGAGCGACTGAGGGGTTTTCAAGAAGGCATTTTTACCACAGAGACGCGATGAACACAGAGAAAGGCCGACAAGGCAAAAGCTCTGTGGTCAAAGTGGGCGGCTCGACGGCAACCGGAGCGCGGGCGGCGCGAAGGCTGGCAGATGCCTCAAAGCTTTCTCAAGAAATTCTCTTCGTGTCCTCCGCGCCCATTCGTGGCCAATTCAACTGCGTTTCGGATCACCTCTTCCCCAGCGCCAGATCCCACACCCCCATCAGATAATCCGGCATCGGCAGCTTCTCCGCCTCCTCCCAGAGCACAAACCTTACCTCCTGCCCCTCATAGCAATACACCGGACTCACCCCATCATACGCCGCCCACCAGAAACTCAGGTGAAACTCCCGGCCCGTGTCCGCGCTGAAGTAATCAAACTCGATCAGCGGCTCCAGCCCCGTGCAGTCATAACCTGTCTCCTCGAGAAACTCGCGGCGCGCACACGCCTGGCACGTCTCGTCCGGTTCGCAATGCCCGCCCGGAAACACCCACAACCCCCGCGCGCTCAACCCCGGCTTGTCATCCCGATGCTGCAGCAGCACCGCCCCATCCCCCCGCAACAGCACCACGCCCCCGATACGAGGCCGTTCGGTAGCGGGCGACGAGTTGGACACGGGAGGAATGGCCATAAGCTCAACCGCTCAACGGAGCACCGCGCCCCGTGGCGGCAGGCGTCCCCGCCTGCCGTAGAGCCGGGCGTCCCGCCCGGCGGACCGGTCGCGCAGCAGGACAACGAACATTCGAAGCATTCCGCACCCCACATCCGGGCGGCAAGTTGACCTGATAAAACAAAGCTCTCTCTTCAATTCGTCGGCTGCGAAGTTCATGAGCGCCCGAATTTCCCCAAAGCTTCAGGCAAGACAAAGATTCCGACTTCACAATCTTTGTCTTCCCTGAAGCTTTGGGTCCACCTCGGCAAACGCCTCCCCTCCTTATGGCTCTGCTATTGAACCACTGAGAAACCATGACCACAGCGTAGGAACAGCCAAAAGTCTTCTCTGTGTTCATCGCGTCTCTGTGGTCAAAATTGGTGCGCGGCTGCCCATCTTTGTCCGTCCCAAATCTTTGGGTCCATGCCTTGGCTTCACCTTCATCGTCCTTCCGCTCCCCGTGTGGAGTTCACGACGTGCCTGCCAGCTCCCCCCGCATCTCCGCCAATCCCTCCGCCAGCCCCCGGCACCGAAAATCCGGAAACTCCCGCCTCAGCAGCCCCACATCAAAATGCCGGCGTGAGTTGACCACCGTCGCACGCGGCTGCCGGATGATCTCCACCGGCTCCGGGCAATGCTTGACGATCTGTTGAGCCAAATCTCGGAAAGTCACGGCCTGGCCTGTAGCGGCGTTCAGCACGCCTTCAGTCCGGCGCGCGAGGCAAAGGGCAATGAGTTTCGAGAGGTCACGAATATAGAGATGGTCGCGCTCCTCCTCACCTTCGCCAAACAGAATAATCTGTCGCTCCTTCAAGGCCGAGCGGAGAAAGCGATTTGGTCCATAGGCATTGTGCGTGTCCTTCGCACCATAGACGGCGCACGGGCGGATGATGCACAGCGGCGTCCGCGCTTTGGCGGCTTCAGCTAGCAGCACTTCTCTCTCCGCATGCATCTTTCCGTAAGGGCTGATGCCTGTGAGCGGGGTCCCTTCAGTGAATGGTTTCTCCTGGTCCCCGAACACCCCGTCCGAACTCATTTCGATGACCTGTGCACATGACGACGCTTTGATGGCGGCACAGACATGCTTGATCATAGCCAAGTTCTTGGCTGCCGTCGCTTCGTCCCGGCCCTTCTCCGGCGTCAGCGCCGACGTGACGATCAGCGCATCCTCCGCCCGCAGCCGCGCCCGCAGCTTCTCCGCCGCGTCCGGCTGGAGCAAATCCACCTGCGCGGAA
>CAZOCL010000602.1:0-3192 GCA_964578245.1 uncultured Klebsiella sp.
TCGTGGCGATGGGCTGCATCATGATGCGCGTCTGCCACCTGAACACCTGCCCCGTCGGCGTGGCCACGCAGAACCCGAAGCTGCGCAGCCTGTTCCCCGGCAAGCCCGAGGACGCGGTCAACTTCATGACCTTCATCGCGCAGGAAGTGCGAGAGATCATGGCCCAGCTCGGCTTCCGCAAGATCACCGACATGGTGGGCCGCGTGGACCGGCTCGAAGCCCGCAAGGCCGCCGACCACTGGAAGGCGCGTGGCCTGGACCTCTCGAGCATCCTGCATGCGCCCGATGTGGCCGACGGCGTGGGCCGCTTCTGCCAGATGGAGCAGGACCATGGCCTGGACAAGTCCATTGACGTGATGCACCTGCTGGAGGCCTGCAAGCCGGCCATTGACCGCAAGGAAAAGGTCGTTGTCCAGTTGCCCATCCGGAATATCAACCGCGTGGTCGGCACGATTCTCGGCAACGAGATCACCCGCCGCCATGGTGCCGCCGGTCTGCCCGAGGACACGGTGCAACTGCACTTCAAGGGCTCCGCCGGCCAGAGCCTCGGCGCGTTCGTCCCGCCCGGCGTGACCATCCGCCTCGAAGGCGATGCGAACGACTACTGCGGCAAGGGCCTCTCCGGCGGCAAGCTCATCATCTACCCGCACGGCGGCTCCACGTTCCGCGCCGAGGAGAACATGATCATCGGCAACGTCGCCCTCTATGGCGCGACCGCCGGTGAGGCTTACTTCCGTGGCATGGCCGGCGAGCGCTTCGGCGTCCGCAACTCGGGCGTGAAGACGGTCGTCGAATCCGTGGGCGACCACGGTTGCGAATACATGACCGGGGGCACGGTGATCGTGCTGGGCAAGACGGGCCGCAACTTCGCAGCCGGCATGTCCGGCGGCGTTGCCTACGTGCTCGACGAGGACGGCACTTTCGCCCGCAACTGCAACAAGCAGATGGTCGGGCTGGAGAAGCTGGAAGACCTCGACGAAATCGCCGAAGTGCGCGCGACGATCGAGAAGCACATCCTCTATACCGGCTCCGAGAAGGGCCGCAACGTGCTCGCGCTCTGGAATGCCAACGTGCCGAAGTTCGTGAAGGTCATGCCGAAAGACTACAAGCGCGTGCTACAAGCCATCAAGAAGGCGCAGGCCGCCGGCCTCACCGGCGACGACGCGCTCAACGCCGCCTTCGAGGAAAACTCCAAGGACGCCGCGCGCATGGGTGGTGGTTGATTCCCCTGCCCCGTTGACACACCGTCTCCCAACGTGAAAGCGATTCTCGAAACTACGAAGCCAGCGCGGCGTCGCAGCCGTGCGGCCACGCTGTTTCCGGGGATGGGCAATCCGCTCACCGCTCCCCGCCTGATGCGTCGAAACGAGCTGCCCGTGCGCCCGCGCGGTGAAGTTTGGTCCGACGACGAATTGCTCAAACTCAGCAGCACGAACACGGACATCAAGTTCGAGCTGCGCGATGGGGAAATCATTGCTATGCCTCCCGCAGGATACCGGCACGGCGCGGTCATCACCCGGCTGATTCTCGCCATTGCCAGCCACGTTGATACCCACAAACTCGGGACGACTCTGGAGGGACAGACGGGCTATCGGCTCTCCCTCCAGCAATGCATCGCACCCGATGTCTCGTTTGTGGCCAAAGACCGCTACAAGCTGCTGCTGCCGGATGCTGATAAATACTTCCAAGGTGCCCCAGACCTCGCTGTCGAAGTGCTTTCTCCGTCGGATTCCATTACGGAGACGGAGCGGAAGCTCGCACTGTTCCTCACTCATGGCACCCACTTGGCCTGGATGGTTGACCCGCGCCGCAAGTGGGTCCGTGTGTATCGCAAACTCGGCGAGTTCGAACTGCTTTCGGGCAACCAACACCTTACCGGCAACTCCGTCCTCCCCGGCTTCCGCCTTTCCCTTCACCGCTTGTTCGAAGAGCTCTGACCTGAAACTGAACTGACATGGGCAAACCCACCGGATTCCTCGAATTCAACCGCGAACTCCCTGCTGACCGCTCGCCCCTGGCGCGCACCGCCGACTGGCGCGAGTTCCACGACCACATGCCGGAGCCGAAACTGCGCGAGCAGGGCGGGCGCTGCATGGATTGCGGCGTGCCCTTTTGCCACACCGGCCAGCTCATCAGCGGCATGGCCAGCGGCTGCCCCATCAACAACCTCATCCCGGAGTGGAACGACCTCGTCTATCGCGGCCTGTGGCAGGAGGCTCTGGAGCGCCTGCACAAGACGAACAACTTCCCCGAGTTCACCGGCCGCGTGTGCCCTGCCCCGTGCGAAGGCTCCTGCGTGCTCGGCATCAGCTCGCCGCCGGTCACCATCAAGAACATCGAGTGCAGCATCATTGACCACGGCTGGGAAAACGGCTGGGTCAAGCCCGAGCCGCCCACGAAACGCACCGGCAAGAAGGTCGCTGTCGTCGGCTCCGGTCCCGCCGGCCTCAGCGCCGCCGCCCAGCTCAACAAGGTCGGCCATCGCGTGATTGTCTTCGAGCGTGCGGACCGCCCCGGCGGCCTGCTCATGTATGGCATCCCCAACATGAAGCTCGACAAGAACGAAGTCGTGATGCGCCGCATCAAGCTGATGGAAGACGAGGGCATCAAGTTTGTCTGCAACTGCGAGGTCGGCAAGGACGTGACCTCCAAGCAGCTCATGGACGACTTCGACGCCGTCGTGATCTGCACCGGCGCGACCAAGCCCCGCGATCTGCCCATCGAGGGCCGCGCGCTCAAGGGCGTTCACTTCGCCATGGAGTTCCTCCACAGCAACACCAAGGCGCTGCTGGATGGCAAGTCCGCTCCCATCAGTGCGGCGGGCAAGGATGTCATCGTCATCGGCGGTGGCGACACCGGCACCGACTGCGTGGGCACCTCCATGCGCCACGGCTGCAAGAGCCTCGTGCAGGTGGAAATCCTGCCCAAGCCGCCAGTGGACCGCGCCAAAGACAACCCCTGGCCCGAATGGCCCAAGACCTACAAGCTGGACTATGGTCAGGAGGAGGCGAAGGAGAAGTTCGGCGATGACCCGCGCATCTACCTCACTACGGCGACCAAGTTCGAGGACGACGGCCAGGGCAACGTCAAGGCCGTCCACCTCGTGAACATCGAGTGGACCAAGAATGACAAGGGCCAGTTCATCCCGAAGAATGTTCCCGGCACCGAGCGCGTGGTTCCCGCGCAGCTCGT
>CAZOCL010000603.1:0-3190 GCA_964578245.1 uncultured Klebsiella sp.
TGCGGCTGATCCCGCGCCGAGCGGGACACAGCCGCGCTCCGGGGCAGTGTCAAGACGCGCAGGCTGAAGCCTGCGACTACGGGGATGGGCACGGGGCTTTTATTTGCGCCACGCAAATTCGGATGGGTGCCGGGTGCGTTAGGGTGGTGCGGGCGACAATGGTGGTCGCGAGATCGGATTTGGAAGCTATCGAGAGGAAACCACGGAAGACGCGGAATACACGGAAGGTCGAGGGGGCGTGGGCGACAAGCCACGCAACCGCGAAGGACTGTGCATGCACTCGAAATACACAGGTGACGGCGGGACGGAGTCGGCGACTGGATTTAGGAAGGGCTGTTTAGGGCAGGCATGCATTTTACCAAACGAACCCATTTGGGCGCACTCGAACCAGGACATGGGACAACCACGAATGAACACGAAGACACACGAATGGGATGGGAAGAAACCGGGGGTGGGTGCGAATTGGACGGGCGGCTCCGGGTGGGAATGCCGTTGTGAGGATAAGTTTTTGCCAAACGAACCCATTGGAGAGGGGCGTCAGCAGGGTGGCGAGATGGTCCTGGGAACCGGCTGTTCTCCTTTATCCGATTCAGCGAGAACGGATTGCGACCGAGGCTGGATGCGCTGGTTACGGGGGAAAAGGCATTCTGGGCAGGAGGAATGATTTTACGAAACGAAGCCAATTGCGACACAGGAAGAGCAACCACGAATGAACACGAAGAGACACGAATGGGACGGACAGAGGGGAGGCGCTGTAGCGAGCGGTGTCGTGCGGACGGGCTGTTGCGAGGGCGGATGCATTTTGCGAAACGAACCCATCCGGAGTGAACACCCGAACTTGAGCGCCTCATTCATCCCGCACTTGTCTTCCCGGCCCATCAACGGAATCCTCAGCGCCATGACACCGAATCGCAGACAGTTCCTGGGACAGATCAGCCTCGGCACGGCGGGGCTGGGGTTGATTTCGTTCGCCCCGCGTTCGTTCGCGGCGGCCGCCCAGCCATCGTCCCTCCCGCGCAGCACGCCGGAGGCGGAAGGGGTGGCGAGCGCGGGGGTGCTGGCGTTTCTCGAGGGGATTGCGCGCGGGAAGTATGAGTTGCACAGCTTCATGCTCGCGCGGCATGGACGCGTGGTGGCCGAGGGCTGGTGGAAGCCTTATGCGCCGGAGTTCAATCACACGCTCTATTCCATGAGCAAGAGTTTCACCTCCACGGCGGTGGGGCTGGCCGTGGCCGACGGCAAGCTCACGGTGGAGGACCGGGTGGTGAAGTTCTTCCCGAAGGATCTGCCGGAACAGGTGAGCGAACCGCTGGCGGCGATGCGCGTGAAGGACATGCTGTCCATGGCCACAGGCCACGAGAAGGAGCCGACGCAGGCGATGGTGAAGGAACAGAACTGGGCGAAGACGTTCCTGGCGTCGCCGGTGACCCACGCGCCGGGCAGCGTGTTCATGTATAACAGCGGGGCCACCTACATGTGCTCGGCCATCGTGCAGCAGTTGACCGGGCAGCGTATCTTGGACTACCTCACGCCGCGCCTCTTTGAGCCGCTGGGCATCACCGGGATGACGTGGGAGCAGTGCCCGATGGGCCGTGACACCGGCGGCTGGGGCCTGAGCGTGCCGACGGAGGCGCTCGCCAAATTCGGGCAGCTCTATTTGCAGAAGGGCAAGTGGCACAGCCGCCAGCTCATTCCGGCGAAGTGGGTGGAGGAGGCGACTTCCTTCAAGATCCAGCAACCGCTGGCGGCCAAGCCGAGCCGGCCGAAGGAGAAGGACGACTGGAAGCAGGGTTATTGCTACCAGTTCTGGCGCTGCCAGAACAACGGCTTCCGCGGGGATGGTGCGTTTGGACAGTTCACCGTCGTGCTGCCGGACCAGGACGTGGTGATCGCGATGAATTCCGAGGCGGGCAACATGCAGGGGATTCTCGATCTGGTGTGGGAGCATCTGCTGCCGGCGTGCAAGGCGCAGGCGCTGCCGGCGGACAAGGCGGGGCAGGGGACGTTGCGGGAGACGCTGGGGTCGCTTGCGCTGGCCATGCCCAAGGGACAACTGCTCTCGCCCACGGCCGCACGCATAACGGGCAAGGCCTTTCAGCTCGACGCCAATGACCTGGGCTTGCGCAGCGCTTCGTTCACGGCGGAGAAGGACAAGTGCGTGCTGCGGCTGCGGGATGCGCAGCATGAGCACGTCATCACCGGCGGGTTCGGTGGCTGGCAGCGCGGGGAGACGGGTCTGCCGGGAACGCCGCCACGGCTCATCTCCGGTGGCGCGGCCAAGCCGGGCACGCCGTTCAAGATCGCCACGAGCAGCGCGTGGACGGACGAGAATACGCTGGAGGTAATGCTGCGCTACTACGAGACGCCGCACCATGATTCCATCAACTGCCACTTCGAGGGTGACCGGGTGCAGATCACCTTTCTCAACAGCCTGGCCAAGATGCGTGGCGGGAAGGACAGCCGGCCGGTGTTGCAGGGACGGAGCGCGTGATCAGCCAGCCCGAACCGTTACGTAACGCAGCAGCCGCAAAGCGGCCCGGAGGGCCGCGCTCCGGCGGACGGACTTTTCCCTTCCCATCAGGGGCTTCGCCGGTATCTTCACCCGGTCGCTGCTTTCGCAGCGGTCCGATTCGTTGGTCTCCACCCGGCAGAGCAGGGCAGGGGAGAGGAGTCGGCTGAGTGCGCGACTGAGCGCACGATTAGGATTAAGAGTAAGATTTGAACTGATGGACGCGGCACACATACGCAATTTCAGCATCATCGCCCACATTGACCACGGGAAGACGACGCTTTCCGACCGGTTGCTGCACCGCACCGGCACGGTCGCCACGCGGGACATGGAGGACCAGCTCCTGGACGCCATGGACCTTGAGCGCGAGCGGGGCATCACCATCAAGGCCCATCCGGTCACGATGTATTACAAGGCCAAGAACGGGGAGGAGTATGAGCTGAACCTCATCGACACCCCGGGCCATGTGGACTTTGCCTACGAGGTCTCGCGTTCGCTCTCCGCGTGCGAGGGCGCGCTGCTGATCGTGGATGCGGCGCAGGGCGTGGAGGCGCAGACGGTGGCGAATGTCCACCTGGCGATGAAGCAGAACCTGACGATCATCCCGGTGATCAACAAGATCGACCTGCCGCACGCCAACATCCCGATGGCGAAGCAGCAGCTCGAGGACATCCTGGCGAT
>CAZOCL010000604.1:0-3187 GCA_964578245.1 uncultured Klebsiella sp.
CCGCCGACCAGGTGCTGCCGTTCCACTTCGCCACGCGGTTGGCCACGATGCCGCCCGCATTGGTGAACGTGCCCGTGACATAGAGGTCCGGGCCGTTCACCCCGAACGCATAGACGGAACCGCTCATGCCGGAGCCGACCGCTGACCATGCATTGCCGTCCCACTTGGCAATGTAATTGGCCGCGACGGAAGTGGGTCCGGCGTTGGTCGCCTTCAAGAAGGTGCCGCCCGCGTAGAGGTCGGTGCCATACATCTTCAGGGCAAACACGCCGCTGTTGAACCCCCCACCCACGGCAGACCACGCGCTGCCGTCCCATTTCGCGATGCGGTTGACCCGCACCCCGCCCGCAAAGTCAAAGGTGCCGCCGACGTAGAGGTCCGAGCCGTTGACGGTCAGGGCATAGACGTTGTCATCCGTCCCCGAGCCGAGGGCCGACCAGGTGCTGCCGTCCCACTTCGCGATGTGGTTGACCGTGGTCCCGCCCGCCAAGGTGAAAACACCGCCGGCGTAGAGATTGGTGCCGCTCATCGCCAGCGCCTCGACGACGTTGTCCACGCCCGAGCCGAGGGGCCACCACGCGCTGCCATCCCACCGGGCTATATGCCTGGCCGTGAGCCCGCCCGCGCGGGTGAAGACGCCGCCGGCGTAAAGATTTGTGCCGTCCATCAGCAGCGCGGCCACGGTCGACGTGTTCTCGTCCATCCCCACGCCCAGCGGTGACCAGGTGGTGCCGTCCCACTTGGCGACGCAGTTCGCCAGGACGGTCCCGATGAAGCTGAAGGCACCGCCCACGTAGAGATTGCCGCTGGCGTCCAGGGCGACGGCGTTGATCGCGGCGTTGGCGCCGGGAATGCCGGGGTTGAGGCCCACCCAGTTGGCATCGCTGAACGTGGGGTCAATCCGCACCGGATAGGTCGCGTCCGCGTCCGTCACCAGCACCGCGAGGCGGTCCGGGGCGGTCACCACCAGCCGCGCGGCCAGTGCTTTGCCGTTGGCGTCCGTCACGCGGAGCCGGCTGTAGGCCAGCCTGCGGCCGCCATCCGCCAGCACAAGCTGCGCACCCACGGCCGCCGTCTCCGCCCGTGCGCCGTCCACGGCCAGTTCCACCCGCAGCTCGCCTTCCCCGGCCGGCCGGGACAGCACTTCAAAGTCCTGCCGAATGCCGTCCACGCTCACGGAGTATTCCTCCGTCAATCCGGGTCGGAGCAGGCGGGCGAGCCGCTCTGTGGCCTGGGCGGTGCCGCTGACCGGCAACGTGATGCCCGCAGTTCCGTCGCGTCCGAACCCAGTGGCCAGCACGCGGAAGGACGTGCCGGACGCCTGCGTGGACGTTGAGCGCAGCCACAGGCCGGTCCCGTTCAACTCGCCCTCCAGGCGTTGGAAGTCGCACCGCAGGCGCGCCCCATCCGGCGTCGGCGTCAGGGCGAGGCCCTTGCCGGAGTATTGCTTTTGCGCGTGCGCACCGAGCTGGTCCAATGGGATCGGCGCGACCGACGGGTCGGCCCCCGCAGGTGCGGCGGAAAGTTCGATCAGCAGACCAGACACCAGCAGGGTCGCGAGGAGTCGCAGCGCGCCTGAACGGGTGGATGAAGACGCGGCAAGCATAGGGCGAGTGGTATGGACGCAGCATCACCCCTGCCAACCCGGATATGGGTGACGTTCGGCCGGGCCGAGGCCGTCGGCGCAAAGAGTTGCGTCGGATGAGCGAGGATCAAGCCGCCCCACCGGTCAAGCTGGCGCGAACTTCACGCAACAGGTGCGAAAATCACGCATGGAAAACTGGCCAGCTTCGCGACTGTTCAGCCACGCCGATCACGATGCCTTGCCAAACGCGAGCAACAGGAACAGCAGCAGGAACAACGCGGCCGTGCTGAACTTCACCAAGGCCGCCCGTTTGCGGAGCACAGCGAGAAGGGTTTCACTGCGCAGCCCGGAATAGGCGAGGATGAAGATCGCCGTGAGGGGGACGATGAACGCCAGGTTGTAGAGCACCAGCCGCGCCGTGCGGGACACAGCCGCGGTGTCATGCTGCGCCCACTGGACGATAGCCCCGCAAATCGGTCTGGCCGCAAGCCGCCAGACTTGGTAAGCAACAGGCCCGTGGCGGGCCGTGCAGCCGCGGGCGGCGTGGTTCGTTCCAGCCCGTCATGGCCAGCGAAAACACACAGTTCCGCAAGCTTGCCGCCATCATGTTCACTGACATGGTGGGCTATAGCGACCTCGCGCAACGGAACGAGGCGCTGGCGCTCGAACTGGTGGAGGAGCATCGCCGCCTGCTGCGCGCGGTCTTCCCGCTGCATCGGGGTCGCGAGGTGAAGAGCACCGGGGACGGCTTCTTCATCGAGTTCAAGAGCGCACTTTCGGCGGCGCGGTGCGCGGTGGAGATGCAGCGCACCTTGCGCGAACGCAACGCGGCCTCGCCGCCTGAGAAGGCCATCCTCATCCGCATCGGCATCCATGTGGGCGACGTGGTGGAGCGGGAGAGTGATCTCTTTGGCGACGGGGTGAACATCGCGGCGCGCATTGAGCCACTGGCCGAGCCGGGCGGGGTGTGCGTGTCCGAGGATGTGGCGCGGCAGATTCAGAACAAGATCGGGCTGCCGCTCCTCCGGTTCGGGTCCGTGGATCTGAAGCACATCCAGTTGCCGGTGGTGATCTACAAGCTGGTCCTGGGCGGCCCTGCGCCGGCACCTGCGCCTCCGCCAGCTCGCCAGCGGAAGGTGGCGATTACACCGCTGCATGCGTTGCTGGCCGTGGGCGCGCTCGTCGTGCTGCTCGTGGTGGTGCTGGGCAAGAAAGGGCAGACGTCGGGGGCGGGCGGGCGGGCCGTCGCGTCCGGGCGCATCACGTCGCTGGCGGTCAAGCCGCTCGATGATTTCTCCGGGGACACGAACCAGGCCTATCTGAGTGATGGCATGACGGAGGCGCTGTGCGCCGCGCTGGGGAATGTGAGCGCCTTGCGCGTGCCGGGCCGGTCATCGGTGATGCGCTACAAGAATACCCAGCAGACCATCGGCGAGATTGCCAAGGAGCTGGGCGTGGACGCGGTGGTGGAGGGCTCGGTGCAGCGCGCGGGGAATCGAATCTTGATCACCATCCAGCTCGTCGAGGCGGCGACGGACCGGCATCTGTGGGCCACGAACTACGAGCGGGACCTGGGCGAGTTCTTCAAGGTGCAGAACGAGG
>CAZOCL010000605.1:0-3160 GCA_964578245.1 uncultured Klebsiella sp.
AAGGAGATGCTGCCGGAGGACACCATCGCGCAAGGCTTCGACAATGTGGGCGCGGCGCTGAACATCTCGCCGGTGCTGATGGAGCGCTACCTGGAGGCGGCCGACGCGGTGATCAGCGCCGCCGTGCTGCCGGTCCACAAGCTGGAGAGCAAGCAGGAGCGCTTCGACTTCTACGAATCGCTGCCCAAGTGGTTCGCCAACGGCGTTTACAAGCAGGAGGACGGCGTGGTGCTGTTTCGCAGCGGGGCGACGGATGTGCGGCAGTTCAAGGCCCCCGCGCCGGGACGCTACAAGTTTCGCCTCGCCGTCTCCGCGCACAACTCGCCGACGCCGCTGCCCTTGGGCCTGTTGCTGGGCAACTTCGTCGTGAGCGGCAACTACTCGCGCCACATCGGCTACTTCGATGCGCCGCCGGGACCGAAGCCGACAGTGATCGAGTTCGAGGAGCGGCTCGGCGCGAAGAACGACACGGTCAAGCTCATGCCGATGGCGCTGCCCTTCGTGTATCTCAAGCAGGAAACGATGGCGGAGTATCCGGGGCCGGGGCTGAAAGTGCATTGGGTCGAGACTGAGGGGCCGTTCCCCGAGGCGTGGCCCACGGAGAGCTACCGGCGCGTATTTGGCGACGGCCCCCGTGAAGGGGATGCTCCTGCCCCCTTTGATCCGAAGAAAGGCACACTCGCCGACGCCGAACGACTCCTGCGCACACTCCTCCCCCGCGCGTTCCGCCGCCCCGTGGCAGAAAACGAAGTGAAGCCGTTCGTGGCGGTTGCGGCAAAATCGCTGGAGATGGGGCAGCCGTTTGAGGCGGCGTTGCGCACGGGCTACAAGGCGGTGCTGGCCTCGCCGAAGTTCCTCTTCCTGCGCGAGCCGACCGGTCCGCTCGACGATCACGCGCTGGCCTCGCGCCTGTCCTACTTTCTCTGGAGCACCATGCCGGACGAGCCGCTGTCCGAACTGGCCGCAAAGGGCGAGTTGCACAAGCCCGAGGTGCTCCGCGCGCAGGTGGAGCGGATGCTGAAGCATCCCAAGGCGCAGGCCTTCACCGAGAACTTCACCGGCCAGTGGCTGAGCCTGCGCGACATCGAGGCCACCACGCCGGACAAGGCGCTTTATCCGGAGTTCGAGGAACTGCTCCAATGGTCGGCGGTGCGCGAGACCCATTTGTTTTTCGAGGAACTGCTGAAGCTGAATGTCAGCGTGAAGAACTTTGTGGACTCGGACTTCGCCATGCTGAACAACCGGCTGGCCACCCACTACGGCATCCCGGACGTGCAGGGCGTGGCGTTCCGCAAGGTGACCCTGAAGCCCGAGTGGCATCGCGGTGGCGTGCTGACCCACGCGAGCGTGCTCAAAGTCACCGCCAACGGCACGACGACCTCACCGGTGCTGCGCGGCGTGTGGGTGCTGGACCGCATCATGGGCCGCCCCGCGCCTCCGCCTCCGCCGAATGTCCCGGCCATCGAGCCGGACATTCGCGGCGCGAAGACCATCCGCGACCAGCTTGCGAAGCATCGCGCCACCGAGAACTGCGCTGGCTGCCATGCGCGCATTGATCCACCGGGTTTCGCGCTGGAGAATTACGACGTCATCGGTGGCTGGCGGGACAAGTATCGCATCGTGACCGAACGGAAGAACTGGGTGAACAATCGCGTCGGCCCGCTGGCGAAGTATCTCGCCGCCTGGCAATACGGCGAGGGGCTGCCCGTGGACGCGGGGGACGTGCTGCCCGACGGGCGCAAGTTCGCCAGCGTGGAGGAGTTCAAGCGACTGCTGCTCACCGACCCGGAGCAGATCGCTCGCTGTTTGACCGAGAAGCTCGTGACCTATGCGACCGGGCAACCGGTGGGCTTTGGAGACCATGCGGCCGTGAACCACATCCTGGCCGAGGCGAAGGGATCGGACTATGGACTGCGTTCGCTGGTGCATGCGGTGGTGGAGAGCAGCTTGTTCCTGAGCAAGTAGGCGGACCTCCCCTTGCCAGCCAGCGGAGCCGGGCACATAGTCATCCCATGAAGTCCAAAGCACCGGCAGCGGGCGAGTGTGTGGAACTGGGCGCGCATATTGTCGCGGACCCGCGCATCTGCCATGGGAAACCCACCTTCAAGGGCACGCGGGTGATGGTGCATCAGGTTTTGGAGCAGGTGGCCCACGGCACGCCGTGGGAGCGCATCGTCTGGTCGTGGCGGGGCCGCGTCACCATGCCCGCGATCACTGAGGCCGTGCAACTGGCTGGCCGGCTCCTTCAGGAGCCGGAGCATTTTCAACCGCATGTTCATTCTCGACGAGAACATCTCCGAAAGCGAAGTCTGGCGGCTGCGTGAGGCAGGCCTCGCAGTGCGCGTGATCGGCGTGGAACTGGGAGAGAAGAGCGATGCGGATGAGCAGTTGATTCCGCTCCTGCACACCCTCAAGCAGCCGACGTTCTTTACGCGGGACGGCGACTTCTGGGACCGGACGTTGCTGCACGCGGGCTATTGTCTGGTCTGGCTGGATGTCCCTGAGCACGAAGGAACGGTGGCCGAGGCCATCCGGCGCTTCATCCGTCATCCGCAGTTCAACACCCATGCCCGCCGGCTGGGGAAAGTGGTTCATGTGCATGCCCAGGGGATCAAGTATTGGCGGCTGGGCGAGCAGGGTTTGAAGGCGTTGCAATGGGATGCGCATTAAGAATTCTGCGAGCTCGTGGTCTGTGACGACGGGCTGCCAAACGAATTCTCGCCGAAGCGAAGAAGTCGGACTATGGACTGCGTGCGCTGGTTCATGCGGTCGTTGCGAGCGAACTCTTCCAGCAAAAGTAAAATGTCTATGACCACTGCTCGTCGCTTTTCCCGCCGCACCTTCCTCCGGGGTGCCGGGGTCACGCTCGCGCTGCCTTTGCTGGAAGTCATGACGCCGCTGCGCGCGCAGGCCGCCGCCCAGCCGCCGCGCCGGATGATCTGCATCAACACCACGCTCGGCCTGCACACGCCGAACCTCTTCCCCGAGCAGGCCGGGCGCGACTACGCGCTGACGCCCTACCTCGAGCCGCTCGCAGAGTTTCGGAAGGACTTCACAATCATCTCCGGGCTCTCGCATCCCGAAGTGGACGGCGGGCATCCCGCCGAATTGTGCTACCTCACCGCCGCCCCGCACCCGCGCGCGGACAATTTCAAGAACA
>CAZOCL010000606.1:0-3153 GCA_964578245.1 uncultured Klebsiella sp.
TCCAGCCGTTGTTGCAATGCCCGTGCCGGCCGATGTCGCCCTCGTGGAAGTAGGCATCCGTGGCCAGCTTTTCGACGACGTTTACCTCGGCGTGGGCGAGGGGTGCGGCCAGCAGCGTGGCCAGGGCAAGGGCGTGGGCGGTGCGGAGGAATGGCTTCATGGGTGCGACTTTTGCAGAACGCGCAAGGGCGTCAAACGGGAAGTGCTCGTGAAGGGGACACTCCGGTCCCCTTTGAGCGGGTCACCAACTCAGCCCCGAATTCCAAATGGTGCCCACGGATAACGCAGATGACGCGGACGAAAAGCACTCGAAGCCTGGCAACCGTTACCCCATCGAACTGGATACTTTCCCGATGAAAATCTCTCTCCATCCGTGTCATCCGCGTTATCCGCAGGCACGCTCTGCGAGACCTAAAGGGGACAGGAGTGTCCCCTTCACGCTGGCTCACGGGAAGGTCGGCTTGAGGTCCCGGATATTCTCCAGCTTCGCTTCCTTGCCGAGCACCGGGGCGTAGAGCATCACGGGCGCGACGATGCCGCCGGTGCCCAGCTCGTTCACCACCTGGTTCGAGATGCACACCACAATCGTGTTCTTGCCCGCCTTCACCGCCTCGGTGGCATCCATCTCGAAAGGATAAAACGCCGCGCCGGGACTGTTGCCAAGGTGCTGGCCGTTCACCCACACCTTCGCGGCCTCATCCACGCCGCCGCACCAGAAGAAGATCCGCTTCCCGGCGAACTTCGCAGGCACGTCCACCGTGGTGCGATACCACGCGAGGCCCTTGTAGTAGCGCAGCCCCTGGTTGCTCCACGAGGAACTGGAAGTCTTGAGCTTCTGCCAGTTGCCCCCCGTGTTCTCCGTCCGCCACAGCCCGATGTCCTCGCCAATCTTTGCGGGATCAATCTGGAACTGCCACTCGTCCGGTGCGGCGGCGACCAGTTGGTTGCCGTCGGAGACACGCTTGAAGCCCTGCTCGGTGGCGGGGCGGTAGAAGCGTTTCATGTAGCTCGTGTAAGTGCTGAAGCGCCCGGTGGAGAGCATCGCGACCGGCTTCATGCCCATGAGTTCCTCGGCCACGGCGTCGAGTTTGGTCAGTTCGGCTTTGGCCGTGGGGAAGTCCACGCGCACCCGGGCATCCATCATCGTGTTGAACGCGTCGAGCAGGTCCAGGGTCTGGCCGATGACCTTCACGCGCGCGGCGTAGTCGCTGCCAGCGGGCGCCAGCTTCGTGGCTTGGGTGATCAGGCCCCGGGCCTTCGTGCGCAAGGCTGGCGGGTAGAAGTGCGGGATGTCCCACGCGCAGCCCGTGGAGAAGTCGCCGTCGCGCAAGGCCGCGTCCATGAGCGTGAGATACTCGCCCATCGGCCCGGCGGCGGGGCCGAAGAACTTCTCGTAGCAATCCTTCAGCAGCGCATCCACATCCGCCTGATGATTCCACATGAGCTTCGCCGCGATATACATGGAGGGGAATTGCGGCGCGTAGTTCGGGAAGGTCTCGACCCGCCAGCCCTTCACGCCGAGCGCATGGCACGCGGGGATCTCGTCGCGCAGCCGGTGGACGATGATGAAGGGGAAGCCGGGGTCCGCGAGATTGCTCCAGTAGCCGCGGTCGTAAAGCTCAGGCAGCAGCTTGCCCCACTCCTGATAGAGCCAGCGCGCATAGCTCTTCTCCGGCGCGATGGGATTCGAGAAGCCATGCACGCGGTCTAGCGCGATGGGCGCGAGCGCGCCCATGATGCGCACGTCCGGCTTCCAGCGCTTCGGCGGGCGCATGTAGGAGTGGTAGATGTAGAAGGCCAGCTTCGTGTCCGGGAACTCGCCCTCGACGCCCTTGAGCACCTGGTTGAAGAACCAGATGTAGCGGTCGGTGACGGACAGTTCGTTCGAGAACGGGTCGAAGTCCCCGCCGTCCAGCGCGCGGCAGCGCTCGCATTCGCAGAAGCCGCCACCGTCGTTCGGCCCCATGCCGATGACCGGCCCACGGCCCGCTTTCCGCGCCTGCTTCACGTGGTTGATGGCGAACTCGACCAGTTTCGGATTCGAAACGCAGTGCTGCCGCGTCGTGCGCACGCCTTTCACGAGCGAGAACATTTCGGCGACTTCCTGGTTCTCGATTTTCTTCGTGGCCTTGTCGATTGTGACCTTCGGTGCCGGCAGGCCGTGACCGCCAGGGAACGACACCCCGCCACAGCGCAGGCTCGTCTGCCACTCGCGGTGCGGCATCTGGAACCAGCGCGAGGGAAAGGACGGTGACTGCGCCGTCTGCTGCACCCGCACGTCCACGGTGGTCAGTTTGGGAATGACCGTGCCGAGTTCACCGGGCATGAACCACCGGCAGCCGAGCTGCTCCAGCAGTTCCATCGCACCGAAGTGCGTGCCATCCTCCACGCCCGCGATCATCACCGCGTCCGCCGTGACGTGCAGGGCGAAGGCCCCGCGTAAGGCAGTGGCAGGCAGCGGCAGTCGGTCACGCACATTCCGGCCCACGAAGAGGGGAATGCGACCGGCGGCCTTGCTCTTGGTGATGAAGTCGCTGACCTCTTTCGCGTCCACGGTGACGGTCTCCAGCTTCGCACCGGACATCTTTTCGAGGTGATCGGCGAGTTCCTTGGCGGCGAGCTTTTCGGAATCGTCCGGCTGGGCGGGCAGCGCGAGCACCGCGGTGGACTGGCCGTTTTTCACCAAGGTGGCGGCGGGCAGCGGGACGGTCGCAAGCAGCGCGAGGAGCAGCGATAGCGCGAGGGCGGGGAAGGCGCGAGAGTTCATGTCCGAATACAGACGTAGATGGGGGCGGTAATGCTCACCTCAGTCCGTGGCGGCAGGCGTCCCGCCTGCCGTAGAGCCGGGCGTCCCGCCCGGCGGGAGGAACGCCACCCTGCTCGGGGACGCTTTGAACTTCATAGCACCTCAGCCCTGCGCGGCGTTCTCTCCGGGACGCCACCCTCTACGTCAGGCGGGACGCCTGACACCACATGCGCCGGGCTTGAGTTCTTCCCCGGCAACTCGTTCACTCACCCGCATCAGCGCCGCACCGCCCAACTCACCACCTCCCGCCACACCTGTGGGCCGGGTGGTGCTCGCCAGCTTCATCGGCACCACCATCGAGTGGTATGATTTCTTCCTCTACGGCACGGCGGCGGCGCTGGTCTTCA
>CAZOCL010000607.1:0-3145 GCA_964578245.1 uncultured Klebsiella sp.
TCTGGTCCGCATGGAGGAAATGCGCCAGAGCGTGCGGCTCATCCGGCAGTGCCTCAAGCGCCTGCCCGGCGGCGGCGACAACGCGTCGAAAGAGGCCATCAACGTGGCCGACGGCAAGATCGTCCTGCCCACGAAGGACAAGGTGATGACCAGCATGGAGGAGCTGATCCACCAGTTCATGCTGGTGACGCAGGGTGTGAACGCGCCTCCGGGAGAAGTCTATTTCGGCGCGGAGAACCCCAAGGGCGAGCTGGGCTTCTACATCAATTCGCGCGGCGGCGGCACGCCGTATCGGCTGAAGATTCGCGCGCCGTCCTTCTGCAATCTGAGCATCCTGCCGCACGTGCTGCCCGGCCATATGATGAGCGACGTGGTGAGCATCCTGGGCTCGATTGATTTCGTGATGGGAGAATGTGACCGATGAGTTTCGCCGTCCCCGCCAACCTTGAGGCCCAGCTCGACGAGCTGGTCACGCATTATCCGCAGAAGCGGAGCGCGTCGCTCATGCTGCTGCACGCATTGCAAGAGCACTTCGGCTACATCTCGCGCGATGCCGTGGAGTGGATCGCGAAGAAGCTCGGCCTCCAGCCCATCAACGTCTATGAGCTGGTGACGTTCTACCCGATGTTCCGGCAGGAGCCGCTCGGCAAGACGCACATCAAGGTCTGCCGCACATTGAGCTGTGCGCTGGCCGGCAGCACGGAGCTGCGCACGCACTTCTGCCAGAAGCTCGGCCTGGACGCCCACAAGCACGCGGCGCAGACCACGCCGGACGGGAAGTTCACCGTCGAATTCGTCGAGTGCCTCGCCGACTGCGGGAATGCACCGGTGGTGCTGTTGAACGAGGATTTGCTGCCGAAGGTCACGCCGACGCAGGCGGACGAGATTCTTGCGAAGGGGAAGCTGAAATGAAGACTTGGCTGCCCGACATGGATTTGAACCATGACAAGCAGATTCAGAGACTGCTGTGCTACCGTTACACCATCGGGCAGGCCGTAGCGCGGGGCAACGTAGGGATTTCCAACTGAGAGTCAAGCCGCCATGCCGCAGGAACACCGATTAATTTTACAGCACGCCGACCAGCCGGGTTACACGCCGGACTTGGAGTGCTACCTCCGCCATGGTGGTTATGAGGCGCTGAAGAAGGTGCTGGCCCTCCAGCCGAAGGACTTGCCCGACGGCAAGAAGCAGTCGCCGCAGGAGCAAGTGCGTGAGGACGTGAAGGCCTCCGGCCTGCGTGGTCGTGGCGGCGCGGGCTTCAGCGCGGGCATCAAGTGGTCACTCGTTGACCGCCGGAGCGGCAAGCCGATCTACCTCATCTGCAACGCGGACGAATCCGAGCCAGGCACGTTCAAGGACCGACAGATCATCCACAAGGACCCGCACCAGCTCATCGAGGGGATGATCCTCTCCTGCTGGGCGAACGACGTGAAGCTCGCCTACCTCTACATCCGGGGCGAGATGCCGCAGGGGGCTAAGCTGCTGAACAAGGCGCTGGACGAGGCGCGGGCCAGGAACTTCCTCGGCAAGAACATCCTCGGCTCCGGCTACGACTTGGAGATCCATGTGCATCGCGGCGCGGGGGCTTACATCTGCGGTGAAGAAACCGGCCTGATCGAATCGCTCGAAGGCAAACGCGCCTACCCGCGCATCAAGCCGCCCTATTTCCCCGCCGTGCTGGGCCTCTACATGTGCCCGACGATCGTGAACAACGTGGAGACGCTCTGCCACGTGAAGCACATCGTGAACATGGGCCCGGGCGAATACGCGAAGCTCGGCACGCCCAACAACACCGGCACCCGCATCGTCAGCCTCAGCGGCGACGTAAAGCGCCCGGGCTACTTCGAAATCGAGGTCGGCAAGGTCACGCTCGGCGAACTGATCAACGACCCTGCGTTCGGCGGCGGTCTGCGCGATGGCCGGACGTTGAAGGCCGTCATCCCGGGCGGTTCTTCTTCGAAAATCCTGAAGGCGGGCGAAACCTTCAAACTCAACCGCAAAGGCCCTGATGGTCAGATGACCAAGGTGGACGTGCCGTTGCTGGACATCCCCTACGATTTCGATTCACTTATGGCCGCCGGCACCATGTCCGGCTCCGGCGCGATCATCGTGCTGGACGACACCCGCGACATCGTCGAGGCGCTGGCGAACCTCGCCGAGTTCTACGCGCACGAGAGCTGCGGCCAGTGCACCCCCTGCCGCGAGGGCGCGCTCTGGATGAGCAAGGCGCTCCACCGCATGACCCACGGCGAAGGCCGCAAGGCGGATGCCGATTACTTGCTGCACATCGCCCAGAACATCCAGGGCCGCACCATCTGCGCCTTCGGCGAGGCCGCCGCGTGGCCGGTGCTGAGCTACGTGAAGAAGTTCAAGGCGGATTTCGAAGCGAAGGGCGCGGCAGATGAGGCCAGAGCCGCAGCCGCCAAACACTGATTTCCATGTCTGCTCCCGCGACAACCGAAGCCAAGCCCGCCGCGCCTCCCGCGCCGGCCGCGCCCCCGCCGCCATCCGACAAGCTCAAGATCAAGGTGGACGGCCGCGAGGTCGAGGTGCCGAAGATGATGCCCAACTGGCAGGGCAAGCTGGAGCCGACCACAATGCTCCAGGCCTGCCAGATCGCCGGGCACGAGGTGCCGCACTACTGCTACCACCCGAAGCTCCCCATCGCCGGCAACTGCCGCATGTGCCTCGTCGAGTTCGGCACGCCGCAGTTGGGGCCGGACCGCAAGCCGGTGCTCAACGAGGACGGCTCGCCGAAGATCGCGAAGTCCGTGCTGCCTTACGAGCCGACCACGCCGCGCGGAGCCATCACGTGTGCCACGCCCATTTCTCCTGGCATGGAGATTTACCCGAATTCCCCCGCGACGAAGCAGATGCGCGAAGCGGTGCTCGAATCGCTGCTCATCAACCACCCGCTCGACTGCCCTATCTGCGACCAGGCCGGCGAGTGCAAGTTGCAGGAATACTCCGTCGAGCACGGCCAGGCGGAGAGCCGCTTCGTCGAGCAAAAGGTTCACAAACCCAAGGCCGTTGACCTTGGCCCGCGCATCATGCTCGACGACGAGCGCTGCGTGCTGTGCACCCGCTGCATCCGGTTCACGAAGGACATCGCCGGCGACGACGCGCTCGGCATCGTGAATCGCGG
>CAZOCL010000608.1:0-3144 GCA_964578245.1 uncultured Klebsiella sp.
GACCAAGGAGCTGTCGCCCGAGCTGGAATACGAGGTGACGGTCAACGGCACGAGCATCGCCAAGCGCAAGGTCAGCGGCGCGGAGGTCTTCGCCGCGCCCAGCCGCTTCGCCGTGGACACGAAGCTCATCAAGGACGGCGCGAACGACATTCGCATCAAGCGCAAGGGCGAAGGACCGGTTTACTTCGCCGCCGAAGCAAAGTTCTTCAGCCTCGAAGAACCCATCCCCGCCAGCGGCAATGAGATTTTCGTGAAGCGCGAATACTTCAAGCTGGTGGGCCGCCCTACCCTCCTCAAGGGCCTGCTCTACGACAAGGTGCCGCTGCTCGACGGCGAGTCCGTGAAGAGCGGCGAGCGCATCGAAACCGTCCTGACCATCGAGGCGAAGAACAACTACGAGTATCTGCTCTTCGAGGACCTGAAGCCCGCCGGCTTCGAGGCCGTGGCCGTGCGCAGCGGTGAGAGCCTCTACGCGCGCGAACTCAAGAGCGGCGCAGTGGAGCGGAAGTTTGGGGTGGTCGGGCAGCCGGTGCCGCAGGCGAGTCCAAAGTCCAAGAGTCCAAAGTCCAAAGTCGGAGCGGCTCCGGCGGTTCATACCGTTTTGGCGGGTGAAACCTTTACGCAGATTGCCAAGAAGCATGGCACGACCGTGGCCGCGCTGACCGCCGCGAACGAAGGGCTGGACCCGAAAACCCTCCAGATCGGCCAGCAGATCAACCTGCCGGGCGCGACGGCGGACCTCGCCGTCACAGAGACGATCATCGCTCCCGATGGCACCGTGACCCGCTCCTTCCCGCCCGCAGCCGGCATGGCGGGCGCCCAGGCAGTGAGACTGGCCGCCGCGCGCCCGATTGGCCTCATGCCGCCCCGTCCCATCGGCATCGGCGAGCCGGACTACACGGGCCGCAACCGGTGGGTCTATCAGGAGTTGCGCGACCGCAAGGTGGCCCTCTTCCTCGACAAGCTCCCCGAAGGCGTCTGGCAGCTCCGCTACGACATGCGCGCCGAAGTCCCCGGCGTCTTCCATGCCCTCCCCGTCCTCGGCCACGCCATGTATGTGCCGGAGATCCGGTGCAATGGCGCGGAAGTGCGCGTGACGGTGGTGGACTGAAGTGAGTGGGCGCGCCTGCGGCAATTACCCGAGTGCCCCCCGCTGCCGACGGTGATAAAACCACGCCATGAACCCGGTATCTACTCGTTGGCTTTTGGCTTCCTTCGTCGTGCCTTTGGCTGTCATTGCGCAAACGACGAGCGTCCCGCCGATTCTCAGCTTTACGAATCTGAACCTGCTGGCTCCCCGCCATGTGCTGCCACCAGATGGCACCGTGAAAGTGTCGCTACTGGCGGACAAAACAGAGTTTTTCATCGGGGAAAACATCCTGCTGCACTATCGGATTGAGGCGTTGACCGACGCAGGTGTGGGAGTGGACACGGGCGGAGACTATCGGGGTGGGAACAGAGCATTCCGCTTCGTGGTGAAGGCTGTTTCTGCATCTGGAACTGAGGCCACTGACCCGTATCCTTCACAAATGAACATGGGTGGCCTTGGTGGAGGGGGCTCGGCCAAGCAAGGCAAACCGTGGTTCGAGGATGTTCCGTTGCTCCGCTATCGCAGCCTCGACCAGCCGGGCGAATACACCATCACCGTTTTCCACGACCTTGGCTGGGGCGAGCGTCAGCCCAACGACCCGCGCGTGCAGACCATCAAGTTGAAGCTCAATGAGCCGACGGAAGCGGATGCGCGCCGCCTGCTCGCGGAGTTCGACCAGGCGAAGGGCTACGCCGGCAAGAGCTGGGGTGAAAAGGGCCGGAGCACGCCGGACTACACGCTACTCAAGCATCCCGCGTATATACCCGTGCTGGAGGAGCGAGCCGCTAAAGGCGACACAACAAGCTTGGTTGGCTTGGCGAGCATTCCCACACCGGAAGCCACCCAGACGCTCATCCGCTTGATGACCGCAGAGTCTTCCACCGTGGGTGCGCTAGCGGCGGGAGCGCTGCGGATGCGCTGGCCGCACCCGGCCTCCAACCTGCCGAACTACCAGCCGTATGTCTGGCCTTGGCGGCCATTGCCACTTTACAACCTGCAGCGCCCGGCGACGAACACTTGGCGCGAAGAGTTCTACGCCGAAGCCCGGACGAACGCACTCAAGCTTCTGGCGACGGACTGGAGCGACGCCGTGGCCGGCACCGCCGGGCTCCTCGCCATCTACTCCATCAACAAGGAGCCGGACCCGCTGATTGCCGCATTGGACCGGCAACTGGAGCGCTTCCGCAAGGATGGCGATGTGGGGCCGAAGGAAGGCCCTCGCTGGGCCAGCGGATATCTAATGCGGGCGCTGGAGGAGAAAGCCAACTTCCATGCAACTATGCCAGAGCAACCAAAGACACCCGGCGAGTTGATGGGCTTCCTCGTCGGCGTGAGCCACCATCCAAACTTCTCCCCTGTCGGATGGGAGACAACCTTCGAGCGATCCTTGAATCACGAACTGGCCGTCATCCGTGAGGCCGCTCTTCAGCGATTGCCACGTCCGTTGCCCGAAAGGATGCATCCGTGGGTCATTCAGCGCCTTTCGGATTCGGATGCTGGTGTGCGCAACGCCGCCTTCACTCGTGCGAGTTCCCTGAAGCTTCCCGGTGGCGGGGAACTCGGACTCAAGGCCATCAGCACCTCCTCTGATTTCATGCTCTTGTCCTACGCCACCACCCTGGCCGTCCGCGATGGCATGCGCGTGGAGTGCGCCGAGTTGCTGGCTCGACGCGTTGCGGACACGGCCAGCGACCCAAAATACGGATGTGCGACAGTGTTGGGCAAACTCTATGAGCTTACGTTGGAAGGAGGCGTCTCCGGCAGCTACGAGTTTCTCGGCCAGACGAACGCGCAGGCGGTGGCGACTTCGCTCCGAGACGAATGGCTCAAAGTCATCCGCCACCACACCGAGGAGCTACGGGCCGGTCGCAAGCTGGTCATGGGCCAAGGTCTCGTCACCACGAACCTCATCCCATTGGGACTCAGTTACAGCCCGCCGCGCAAATAATTGTCTCCCCCGCGGCATAAGCACGCGCCAGAAAATCTTGCTCGCACCGCTGCGCCGGGTGCCGATAGTTTTCCGCCGTGATTCCAACGAAAGTTTTCGGACTGAC
>CAZOCL010000609.1:0-3121 GCA_964578245.1 uncultured Klebsiella sp.
GCATCCCGACCATCGGCGCGTATTTCGAGACCACGCACTCGGGCAAGGACTGCCGGATCATCTTCACGAGCGACACGCAGGCGCTGGCCGACCTGAAGCGCCTCCAGCGCTCGGCGGTCATCAGCCAGGACCGCTACCTCCAGATCGCTGAGCTTTACCGGCAGCCCGCGCAACTGCTCCTGGCGGACGGCGGCGAGGGCCAGATTCACGGCGACCCGGGTGACGCGATCAACTCGCCCGCCGAGCGCATCGTCTTCCTGCACCTGGACAATCTCTCGGAGAAGTTCCAGGCGCATTTCTGCATCGCCTCGAGCGGCAAGCGCTTCAACCTGCTGCGCGGGGAGACGGACTACAACCTCACGCGGACCATCGAGTTCCTGCTGGAATACTTCCCGGGCATGCCGCCCGTGTGGATCTCCAGCCTGCTGGCGAACCAGCGCGTGATGAGCTTCAACGCGGGGGACATCATCATCCGCGAGGGCACGCGCTCGGAGGGCTACGTTTACATGATCCTCACCGGCTACGCGCAGGTGATCCATCACGACGGCGAGCGCAAGCAGTTCCTGGCGCAGATGGAGGCGGGCGAGCTGATCGGCGAAATGTCGGTCATCATGGGCCATGGCCAGCGCAACGCCTCGGTGGTGGCGCTGAGCCCAGTCACGGTGACGGCGTTTGCGGAGAGTTCGTTCCGGGAGTTCATCCGGCACCAGAACTACGAGGGCCGGCTCAAGGCGCTGTGGCAGAGCCGCGAGCTGCTGCAGAACTTCCCGTATCTGCGCGCGCTCCAGCAGCCCGTGCTGCGCGAACTGGCCACGATGGTCGCGCTCGAAAGCGTGCCGGCCGCCACCGGGCCACGCGAACTCACGTCCTTCTGCCCGGCGGGCAGCCTCATGCTGCCGCTCGGGGACGGGCTCGAAATCCGGCGTGAGGGCCGGTTGGAGACGATCGAGCCGAACACGGCGCCGATTCTCTGCACCCCCGGCGTGACGTTGCTCACGGAGGCGGAGTTTCAGTGCCTGCTGCTTAGGGCTGAGGACGCCGCGCAGCTCCGCCGGCGGATTCCCGCGTTCCGGTTTTTCTGGGAGGAAACGCTGGGGCTGCCGCTGCCGGCGCAGCGGGAGTGAGATCAATTCGCAATGTAAGCCCAAACTCTGCGGCAGCCCGTAGCGCAGGCTTGCAGCCTGCTGTATCGCGGGTTTTCAACCCGCAGACGCCACGCACGTTTATGAACGAGCCGGAGTGACGGGCGGGCTGCCGGCTGCAAGTCGGCGCTACGTCAGCTTGGCCGCCTCGACTTCGGAGTTCGGGATGAGTCGGCAGCCGTGTCGCCGGCCGACACCCCTCACCCCAACCCTCTCCCCTCCTTCGAGGAGGGGAGAGGAGCCAGAGCGTGTCGCGGTTCGCACCGCAGCTTCAGCGCACGATGCTCGTGGCGCGTTCATCGGTTCGTCGAGTTCGCACGTTGAAGCGGCGTGAACGCCGCGCGCCACGCTGGTTCGTGGGTTGCGCGGGCCATTCAGGAGCTACGACACGAGAGTTGAAGTCCGGGCTGATCCGATTATGCTGACAATGGGTGGCAGCCGGCCGGGGTGCCGTTCACACTTGGACGCATGCCCTGCGGCTTGCGCCGCCATCCGGGCGATTGCTCGATTCAACTATGCCAGTGGAATTCAAAGACTATTACGCGACGCTCGGCGTGGCCCGCGACGCCAGCGACGCGGACATCAAGCAGGCCTTCCGCAAACTGGCGCGCAAGTTCCACCCCGACGTGGCCAAGGACAAGAAGACCGCCGAGGAGAAGTTCAAGGCCGTCAACGAGGCCAACGAGGTGCTGAGCGACCCGGTCAAACGCCGGAAATACGACCAGCTCGGCGCGAACTGGCGGGACGAGGAACGCGGGCAGCCGTCACCGGGCCCGCGTGGCCCCGGCGGGCGAGGAGCGCCGCCTGGCCAGGGGCAGGAGTTCCATTTCGGCGGCACCGGCTTCAGCGACTTCTTCGAGCAGTTCTTCAGCGGGGCCAGCCGCCAGGGCTTTCCGCAGGATCCGCGTTTCGCCGGCGCGGAGGACGGGCACCAGGTCTGGCGTGGTGGCGACATCGAAGGCGACCTGCTCGTCACGCTCGAGGAGGCCATGCACGGGACGGTGCGGCCGATCTCGCTCCAGACCACGGACCCGCAGACAGGCGAGGTGCAGGCGCACACCTTCCGCGTGCGCATCCCGCCGGGGGCCACGGAAGGCTTGCGGATTCGCGTGGCCGGCCAGGGCGAGCCGGGTCACGGCGGCGCGACACCAGGAGATCTCTATCTCCGTGTGCGGCACGCGGCGCACCCGGACTTCCACACGCGCGGCGCGGATCTCTTTCACGAGCTGGAGATCGCCCCGTGGGAAGCCGTGCTGGGGGCGGAAGTGGCGGTGCCCACGCTGGACGGCCCGCTCAAGCTGCGCATTCCGCCGGGCACGAGCAACGGCCAGCAACTGCGGGTGCGCGGCCGCGGCCTGCCCAAGGGGAAGACCGGCGAGCGAGGCGACTTCCACGTCATCATCGCCGTGCTGCTTCCGACCCAGCTCACCGACGCCGAGCGCGCGCTATGGGAAAAGCTGCGGGCAACCTCGACCTTCAATCCACGGGCCAACGGCGCGTGAGGCGGGTTGAGTCCGGGGCGCATCCACGCACTGCCCCGTGGAACGAAATCCTCCGGAGATACGGCTGCGCCCGGCCGGGGCGTTGAGGCGTTCCGATACGGCTCCGCACGCCAACGTCGCTGCGGTTGATCCCGCGCCGAGGGGCGCAAGTGCGCGCGCCGGCGTCAGCCAGACCGGGCAAGCGAGGACGCTTGCGGCACGGCCGGCCGGAGGCCGGCGCTACGTGGCGCTGGCGTCCCCGCCGGCCCGTTGCGCGAAAGGGCTGGCAGTTTTCGCCCCGGTTCCTAGATTCCGCCCCATGTTTGATTCGCTGTCCGGCAAGCTCCAGAACGTCTTCCGCAACCTGCGCGGACTCGGCAAGATCTCCGAGTCCAACGTCAGCGACTCCCTGCGCGACGTGCGCATGGCGTTGCTCGACGCCGATGTGAACTTCAAGGTCGCGCGCGACTTCATCGAGCGCGTGAAGGAAAAGGCCCT
>CAZOCL010000610.1:0-3121 GCA_964578245.1 uncultured Klebsiella sp.
CCGAAATTCGCGCTTGCACCGGGGCGCGACTCCGCGCAAAAGCTGGCCCGGACCTGCCGAAGATCCTCCTCGTCGAAGACAACGAGATGAACCGCGACCTGCTCTCCCGCCGCCTCTCGCGCCGCGGTTACCTGGTCTTGTTCGCCTTGGACGGCGCGGAAGGCGTGGCCCGCTGCACCAAGGAGCTGCCTGACCTGGTGATCATGGACCTCGCGCTGCCGGGGATGGACGGCTGGGAGGCCACGCGCCGCATCAAGGCCGCGCCCGCCACCTGCCACATTCCCGTCCTCGCACTCACCGCCCACGCGTTGGCCGGCGAAGAAGAGCGGGCCCGGGCGGCCGGGTGCGACGACTTCGAAACCAAGCCCGTGGAACTGCCCCGGCTGCTGGCCAAGCTGGAAGCACTGCTCAAGGCCCGGAAGCCACCTGCTCGCCGCGCCGCGAAGACCAGGCCACCACTGGGCGACTCGGCTGTTCGACGGCTGCTCCTGCCCGAGGACCCCGAAGCACGCCGGACCATCCGGCACGACCTGCGCACCCCGGCCAACGCCATCATCGGCTACCCCGAACTCATCCTGGAGGAGTGCGGTGCCTCCGCCCCACCGGCCTTCAGCCAGGGGCTCCAGCGCCTGTGCGAACTGGGCCGCGAGCTGCTCGAATCCACCAACCAGGTTTTCGGTGATGCTCCGTCTCCCCTGCGCGAGCTGCCCTGCGATGCGTTGCTGGCCAAATGCGTCGCCCCGGCCAACGAAGCCCTGAAGCTCATCAAAGCTCTCGTGCAGCAAGCCGCGAAGGCGCAGCTACAGCAAGCCCAGCTCGACCTGGAACGCACCGCCCAGGCCGTCCAAAAATGGCGCGACCGGCTCACCGAACTCCTGGCCAAGTATGCCGAACCAGCCGGCTGAGGAGTGCGGTTCAATTCCCTTTCCCGGCGCGATTCCGCCGTCTAATCTTGGCCCGTGCCGGAACCGATTTCCATTATCGTCCCCGTCTTTGACGAGGCGGACAATGTCCTGCCCATGGCCCGTGAGGTCGCAGCGGCCTTCGCCTCCGTGCCCAATGACTGGGAGCTGGTCTTCGTGGACGACGGCAGCCGCGATGAGACCTGGACGAGGGTCTGTGAAGCCGCCGCCGCCAGCCAGCGCGTGCGCGGCGTGCGCCACCTGCGCAACGCCGGCCAGAGCGCCGCGCTCTGGACCGGCATCCAGCAAACCAACCGTCCGCTGCTCGCCACCCTCGATGGCGATTTGCAGAACAACCCCGCCGACCTGCCCCGGCTGCTGGGCGAGCTGGCGACGTGTGACTTCGCCTGTGGCTGGCGGCAGAACCGGCAGGACAGCTTCGTCCGCCGCGTGTCGTCCCGGCTGGCCCGTTGGGCGCGCAGCACGGCGCTGAACGCGGAGTTTCGCGATACCGGCTGCGCGTTGCGCGTGTTTCGCCGCTCCGCCCTGGAAGGCGTTTTCGGCTTCAACGGCCTGCACCGCTTCCTCCCGATCCTCGTGGCGGGCGGCGGGTTCCGCGTGCGCGAGATCCCCGTGAGCCACCGGGCCCGCGTGGCTGGCGTGTCCAAGTATGGCGTGTGGAACCGGCTGGGGCGCGGGCTCTACGATCTGGTCGCCATCGCCTGGTATCAACGCCGGCGGTTCAAACCCGTGCCGGTGGACACCACCCGGCCCGCCTCCGTATGACGGACCACCACCCAACTGGATGCTTGAGTTCGACCGGCTGGGTTCCTAGGTTCCTGCCGTGAAAACCCCGTGGTATCATAAGCTCTTCCAGCACACGGCGGAGAAGGACTTTCTCGCCCTGCGCCAGCAGGCCGAGCAAGGGGACGCGGAGGCGCAGTATCACGTCGCGTTGCGGCTGGGCACCGGCCATGGCACCGTGCCAGACCTCGCCGCCGCCGCCGAGTGGTATCGCCAGTCCGCCGAGCAAGGCCACGCGGAGGCGCAAAACGCTCTGGGCCTGTGCTTCGATGAGGGCACCGGCGTCGAACGTGATCCCGCCGCTGCGGTCGTCTGGTATCGCAAGGCGGCCGAACAGGGTCATGCGGAGGCGCAGAACAATCTCGGCCTGAGCTATCGCAAGGGCGAAGGCGTGGCCAACGACCTGGAGGAAGCCGCCCGCTGGTTCCGCCTCGCGGCGGAACAAGGCTACCCCGACGCGGAATTCAGCCTGGGCATGGCCTATGCGCGCGGCGAAGGCCTGCCCCAGGACAGCGCCCGCGCGATCAAGTGGCTCTATAAGGCCGCGGAGAAGGGCGATGTCAACGCCATGCACCGGCTCGCGCGCGAGCTGCATAAGAAGGCCGAGCGCAAGTCCGCCTACCGCGAAGTCGCCAAGTGGTATCGCGCAGCCGCGGACAAGGGGCATCTGGACGCCATCTTCTACTACGCGCAGCTGCACTCGGAGGGCAAGGGCGTCGCGGAGAACTTCGTGGAAGCCGCCGCCTGGCTGCTCATGGCCGCCGAGCAGAACCACGCCCCCTCGCAATACGAACTCGGCCAGCGCCACATGATCGGACGCGGCGTCCCGCCCAACCCCGCTGAGGGGGCCAAGTGGTTTCGGAACGCAGCGGACCAGGGCCACGTCGCCGCGCAGTTGAGTCTGGGCCGGTGCTATCTCGAAGGCAAAGGCGTGCCGCTGGATCTGGCGCGCGCCTATCGCTGGTTCGCCTTGGCCGCCCGCGAAGGCAGCAAGGAAGCCGCCATCGCCCGCGACAAGATCACCGGTGCCTTGACCGGCGAGCAGATGACTGAGGCGAAGCAGCGCATCGCCGCGTTCACGCCCAAGAAGCCCGAGTGAGCAGGTCCAATCTCCGGAGCGCGGGCGTCCTCGCCCGCTTTGCGCGCACCACCACCGCACCGGTCCAAAACGCCCGAGGAGCGCGGCATTGATGCCGCTTCACCGTGCTGAGTTTCTTGGCATTCTCACGCCGTTCGGTGTTCGGACGTTGAAGCGGCGTGAACACCGCCCTCCCTCGCAGTCCCCGGCAAAAGACTTGTGACGCTTCCGCGCGCCGCGCTACGTTGACCGCACATGACTGACGGTCCGGAAGCCGCACCCGCGTGGTATTGCGTGCGGTCCCAGCTCAAGCACGAGCACATCGCCGCCCAGCGTC
>CAZOCL010000611.1:0-3121 GCA_964578245.1 uncultured Klebsiella sp.
TCAGGGTGGTGGCCAGCGAGAAAATCGCGAAGGCCCTCAGCTCCAACGGGGCTGAGGAAAACCGTGCGGCAAAGCCGGCTCGATCATTCCACCGAAGATTTGTGATCATTGTGAATGCGCCGCGCTTTCGGACTACCCAAGAGTAACGGTGCAGCAGCATGGGTAGGCCTGCATCGTTCATAAGTCAACCGGCTTGGTTCACCGTCCCGTTCCGAACCGCGGGAGGAAAGCCGCTGAAGCAGTTGGGCGGCGACAGGTCGCCTCGCGTAGCAAGGCTTGAGGGTAGCCGTGGGCTTCAGCCCACGGTTGCGTTAGGAACTTGGTGCGTCGCGTAGCGACGCTAGAAGGCATGGCGCAGCGTTCAAGCGTCGCTACGCGACGCGGCTCTGCCGGACGATTTCCGTGGGTTGAAACCCACGGCTACCTTCAGACGGTCGCTACGCGACCACGGCAGAATCATTAGCACCCCGATTTACAACAGGAGATTGCTTGATAAGCACTTCGCAGTTGCACCCGTCTATCCGCTCGCCAACGAGATAAAGTGCCTTTTCCGTCCGATTCCAAATGCAGCGCTTGAACCCGAACTCATAGTCGGCTTTCGGAAGCGTGTATCTGTAAGTTATCGTGCCGTTGTCCTCCGTCTCCATCGTAATGATTCCTTCCCAAACTCGAGAACCACCATCGTGACTCAAATGCACGCTGAGGATGTTGTCGTGCAAATATGTCACCTTCGCTTGGCTCGATTGCCGGGAACTCAACTGCCGATCCTGAAGAAGAAAGCCTTTGTATGTGCCAGCACAACTCCCGTATTTCCTTTGCGCACTTCGTTTATTCCAAAGAAAGGTGCCAGCCCAAGTGAAGAAGGCGATGGAAAGCGATTTGGACAATTCAGGATCAAAGATGTCGGCGGCAACCGAGCGAAGCAGTTCGATGAAATTCATAACTGATTCGGTCGTCAGCAAAAGTCATCGGCTCTGCGGCTCTTCCTATTTCCCCGTCTCATTCCACAAAATCCGCAGGTTCTTCGTCGCGCGGCCGGCGAGGACGAGGTCGGGCTTGCCGTCGCCGTTGAGGTCGGCGGCTTTCATGTCTTCGATGGCCACTTCGGGGCCGGAGAGATCGGTCTTGCGCCAGGTCTTGCCGTCCTTGTCCAGCGGGGTGAGGAGGCGCACGCCGGGCACGCCCTTGGGGCTCATCCCGCGCCAGCCGATGGCGATCTGATCGCTGCCGGTGCCGAGGAAGTCGTTCACCACCACGGCGTGTCCGTCCTTGAGCGTGTCGTCGAGCACGAGGCGTGGCCAGAGGCCCTTGGCGGTGGGCTGGGTGTAAACGGCGCTGGTGGTGCCGTGCATCGGCTCGATGGTGGCAAAAAAGCGCGTGCCATTGGGCAGCTTGCCGTCGCGAACTTCGCCGGTCCACTGGTCGGAATACTGGCGCTTCTTCCACTCGCCCGTGCTGCGGCCCATGAACCAGACGCCCTCCTTGGCGGCCACGAGCAGCTCATGCTCGGGGTCAGCGTCCCAGTTGATGGGCTGGAAGTTGTGGCTGGCGTGGGTGAAGTCGCTGACGAGGGAGAGCTTCCAAGGATCGTGCGGGTTGGCCGGCATGGTATAGGCGTAAACCTTGCTGCCGTCGCCCTCGTTGTTCTTGTTCCCGCGCCCGTGCAGCGGCTTGACGATGAGATCCCACTTGCCAGTCGGGGCTTTGACCCAGTGCATCCGGTGGACGGTCGGCTCGTGGTGGAGCTTGATGGCCTCCCACTTCTGCGTGCGGTCCTTGGGCGCGAGGAGGTAGAAGACCGCGCCGCTCTTGTTTGTGTCGCTGGTCTCGCCGGGGTTCCACCCCGCACCGATGGCGATCTCGCACTTGCCATCGCCGTCAATGTCCTGCGCGGCGATGCAGACGTTGTCCTGCGGGGTGAGGTTCTCGGCGATGATGTGCTTCTTCCATGTGGGGTTCTGATACCACTGGATGGTGTTCTTGTCGGCGAGGAGGATGTCGGGCTTGCCGTCGCCATCCACGTCGGCGATGGCGATGCCGTAGCCGATGTTCACGGCGGCGTCAATTTCCTGCATGCGGAACTTGGGCTGCGGCGGCTCGGCGGCGAAGGCGGCGGCGGTGAGGGCAAGCAGGGCGAGGAACGGAGTTTTCATGACGAGTGGCAGGAAGCGTATGGGCAGGAGAAAGGGTGGTCAATCCCTGGACTCCGGGGTCCAAACGAAATCGCTGTTTACGTAGGCCCCGCAACCAGGGCAATAGCGGACGGGAAGCTGGTTCCCGGCATTTCCGGACAAGCCAAAGAGGCTGCCGCTCATAGAAAAATCCACCTCACAAGGTTCGCACCGCCCTCTGCTCAAAGGATTCCGGCAGCGGTGGCAATGGGTTGGCGGGCAATGCCGGATGTTCCGACCGCATCGCGGACAGGTTGAAGACATCCCCAGCCGAAAAATTGCGTAAAGCAAATGTCCGGCGGAAGCGGTGCCAAGCACCGACCGAGCCTCTGTCCAATGGCCGCCTTTCAAGAAGGCCAGGAGAGCTGTGGGCAGCAAGCCGAGCACGCTGACTGCGGCCGTTATCTTGAACCATCGCGGCAGCGCGACCTGCCGGGCGAAAGCCGCCGCACACGCCATGTCATCCAGCACATCGGCGGCGGTCTGCTTCGGCGCGGCTGGCTTTCGGTTGAACATCAGCCGGGAGGGGAAAACGAGGCCGGGATGGTGGTCTTCATAGTGAGTGCTTTGAGCGTAGCCATGGGCCAGCCGGCTCCAAGCAGAAATTTTGCCCGCGAAACACGCGCAACAGCGCGAAAGGCCAGAGATTTCCTGTGTCCCCTATTCGCGTGTTTCGCGGGCAACGCCTTCCGCCACTTGCCTCGCTCCCCATCCTCTCCTACCTTCCGCGCGCATGTCGAAGCCGCCGCCCGCCAAAGTCATCCGCCTCCGCGGTGTGCGGCACAACAATCTCAAGGGCTTCGACCTCGACCTGCCGCTCGGAAAGCTCATCGTCATCACCGGCCTGAGCGGCTCCGGCAAGTCCTCGCTTGCCTTCGACACGCTCTTCGCCGAAGGCCAGCGGCGCTACATCGAGACCTTCTCGCCCTACGCGCGGCAGTTCTTCGACC
>CAZOCL010000612.1:0-3115 GCA_964578245.1 uncultured Klebsiella sp.
ACAAGCTGGTTGCCGCGCTTCTCGCCGGCATTCCAAAAGCGTTCCGGCTCCACATCAAACATCATTTGCACACTCTGGAAGATCACGCGCTTGGGCACGCCCTGGATGTGCAGGATGCCCTTGGCGCGGTAAATGTTCTCGCCGCCCTTGGCCAGCAGCTCGTTCAGCCACGCCTCGGTGCGCTTCAAGTCCAGCGGGCGCTCGTCGAGAATGTGAAAGGACTTCACCGCGTCGTCGTGGCGGCCCATGTGGTCGTGGTCATGCTCGTGGCCCTCGTGCCCGCACTCCTCACCATGCTCGTGATCGTGGGCGCAGTCGTGGTCGTGGGCATGCGCGTGGTCATGGTCGTGGGCATGATCATGGTCGTCCCCGTGCTCGCAATGATCGTCGCAGTCGTGGCCGGCCTCGCCATGCGCGGGCTTCTCCACCGGCAGCTCGATGGGCGAGGTCAGGTCGCGGGCGTGGGTGTTGAAGATCTTCCCCATGTCCACCTGCGACTTCAGCGTGCGATGAATCTTCGCCAGCGGGTTGATGCGGCGGATGCGCTGCTCCACGCGGTTCAGATCGGCGGGCGTGGCGAGATCGGTCTTGTTCAGCAGGATGATGTCGGCGAAGCCAATCTGCGGCAGCGCCTCCGGAGCCTTGTCCAGGACGCCCTCCAGATGTCGCGCGTCAGCCACCGTGACAATCGCGTCGAGCCGGAGCTTCCCCTGAAGCTGCGGCAGGTAAAACGTGTGCGCGATCGGGCTGGGATCGGCCAGTCCGGTGGTTTCGACCAGCACGTAGTCGAAGCGTTTCTTGCGCGTCATCAGATCGACGAGCGTCTTCACCAGGTCGCCGCGCACACGGCAGCAGAGGCAGCCGTTGTTCAACTCCACGATCTCCTCATCCGCGCCCACGACGAGCTGGCCGTCAATGCCCACCTCGCCAAACTCGTTGATGATGATGGCGCACTTGTAACCGTGCGGCTGGGTGAGCAGGTGCTTGAGCAGGGTCGTCTTGCCCGCACCGAGGAAGCCGGTGAGGATCGTGACGGGGATGGATTTGTCGGGCTTTTCGTTGGCCATAATTTAGCGGAGCGCAAGGTAGTGGACCCGGCAGGCGGGTGCAACCCGGGGAATTGGGCCGCCCCGGCGCGCGGCATTCATGCCGCTTCAACGTGCGAGGTTTCGGCTTGACCCCACGCCGCGCCGCGTTCGGACGTTGAAGCGACGTGAACGTCGCGCGCCACGCGCCACGCGCCACGCGCCACGCGCCACGCGCCAGCAGCCAGACGGCCGCTCAGGCCTACGAAGACGCAGGCCGTGCTGTGTCCCATCGCCGTCCCGGCCAGAAACCGCAGCAGATTTCCCGCAGCTTCAGGACGGCCACAGATAGTGGTTCTCCGCTGTTTTCAGTGGAATGGGTGTGGGAGAAGCTCCAAATCCCAAGTTCCAAATTCCAAAGCAGCGCCAAACTCCAAATTTCAAAGGGAGGCGTCGCCCGGCACTGGCCAGCCGGACCGAACCAGCTCTTGGGCCAAGGTCCGAAGCAGGGCGGAAGCACTGGCGGGGTGCCACGCCAAGCCATTGGAATTTGGGCTTTGGAGCTTTTTTGGAGCTTGGGACTTGGAATTTGGAATTTCCCTGCCCGCCTCCCGGTTCCACCGAAAACAGCGGAGAACCCAGATAGTTTTCCCATCTGTGGCCGTCCTTAATCTGCGGGAACCTTCTGAGTTCTCCCGTCTCCTTCCTCTCTGTGTTCATCGCTCTCTGTGGTCAGTTCGGGTTGCGGTTCCAACCGCGAAATTTCCTGCTTGCCAATTCAAACACTTGTTTGAAATATGCGTTTGAAATGGCTGCCGCCCCGCAATCCAAACCCGACCCCACCCGCCAGGCCTTGATCGAAGCCGGCGGCGCGGTCTTTGCCGAAGTGGGCTTCCACAACGCCACGGTGCGTGAGATCTGCCGCCGGGCCGGCGCGAACATCGCGGCGGTCAACTACCACTTCGGCGACAAGGAAGCGCTCTATCGCGAGGTGCTGGCCTACTACCAGACCCGCGCGCTCCAGAAGTTCCCGCTCGACCTGGACCTGCCGCCGGGAGCCGACGGCCCGGCCCGGCTCCGCGCCTTCATCCGCGCCTTCCTGCTCCGCATCTTCGACCCCAGCAGCGATGCGTGGCACGGCAAGCTCATCGCCCGCGAGATGATTGACCCCACGAGTGCGCTGGATGCCATCGTGGTCGAGAAGATCCGCCCGCAGGCGCAGTATCTCGGCGGCATCGTCACGGAACTGCTCGGCGGCCAGGCGGACCCCGACACCGTGCGCTTCTGCTCCTCCAGCGTGGTGAGCCAGTGCCTCTTCTACCACCATTGCCGTCCGGTGGTCACCCGGCTGTTCCCGCAGCAAGCGTTTACTCCCGCGCAAATCGAGCGCATCGCCGACCACATCACCCGTTTCTCCCTCGCCGCGATCCAGGCCACCGCCCCCGTGCCCGCCCCGCGAAGCAAGCCAGCGGCCTCCGCTCCACGAGCCACGAAGAAGTCACGCAACACGCAACACGCATCCCCCTAGTGTATCACCTCGCCCTCAAGATGCTGCTCGGTGATCGCGCCAAATACGCGATGCTCATTGGCGGACTGACCTTCTCAGCGCTGCTGATGACCCAGCAGAGCGCCGTCTTCTTCGGCCTGCTCAAGTGGACCACCAGCCACCTGAGCAACATGCGCGCGAAGCTCTGGGTGGTGGACCGCAAGGTCGAGCAGGCCAACGAACTCAAGGCCCTCCGCGACACCGATGTGAACCGCGTCCGCTCCGTCACCGGTGTCGCATGGGCGGTGCCGCTCTACATGACCATCCAGTCCGCCAAGCTCGCGGATGGCAACTTCAAGCCCGTGCAGCTCGTGGGTCTGGACAACACCACGCTCGTGGGCCGGCCCCCGGTGATTGTCAAAGGCCGCCTCGAAGACGTGCGCCTGCCGAACGCCATCATCCTGGATGAACTCGGCATCAAGCGCCTGAGCGTGGGCCGCGCCCGGCCGCTGGACATCGGCGACACCTTCGAGCTGAACGACAAGGAGGCGCGCATCGTGGCCATCTGCCGCGCGGACAGGCACTTCTTCGGCTATCCCTACGC
>CAZOCL010000613.1:0-3095 GCA_964578245.1 uncultured Klebsiella sp.
ATCTGTAAGCGATGTCGTGAGTCTAAAGTGTAAGCGATGTCGTGACCCCATGCCCCAAGATGCGCCCATGCCCGCCCTGCCCCGCCATTTGCGCTCGCCAGCCCCCTTCCCTTCCGGTAGCTAAAGCCCGCCCATGACCAGCCGCCGCGACTTCTACGAACAGCGAGCCCCCCAGCGGGTCCACGAGGCCGGGCGGCATTACCACACGCTGCTCAACCGCCACTTCGCCTTCCTCATCCCGCCCGGCCAGCGCGTGCTGGAGATCGGCTGCGGCCTGGGAGACACGCTCGCGGCGGTGCAGCCGGTGCGCGGCGTGGGAGTGGACTTCAGCCCGGCGACGGTGGAACTGGCCAGGCAGCGGCATCCGCACCTGGAGTTCCGTCTCGGCGAGGCCGGGGAGTTCAGCAGTGCGGAGCCGTTTGACTACATCATCCTTTCCGACCTCGTGAATGACCTGCCGGACGTGCAGGCGGTGCTGGAGCGCGTCCGCGCGATGGCGCATCCGAAGACCCGGCTGGTGCTCAACTTCTTCAACAACCTCTGGAAACCGATCCTCGGGCTGGCGGAGTCGTGCAATTGGAAGGCTCCGACACTTCAGCAGAACTGGCTCTCCTCCGGCGACATGCGGAACCTCCTCCACCTCGCCGGCTGGGAGGTGGTGAAGCAGGACACGCGCATCACCTGGCCGGTGAACACGCCGCTGATTGAGCGTCTTTGCAACCGCTGGCTGGGCCCGCTCGCGCCGAGCCTTTCGCTCTCCGTCTTCATGGTCGCGCGACCACGGCCGCAGGTGCCGCCGGACCGCCATTACACCTGCTCCGTGGTCATCCCCGCGCGGAACGAGGCCGGCAACATCGAGGCGGCCGTCCTGCGCACGCCGGAGTTGGGCAAAGGCACGGAGATCATCTTCGTGGAGGGCCACTCCAAGGACAACACCTGGGAGGAAATCCAGCGCATCGCCACCAAGTATCCCCAGCGGAACATCAAGGTCCTCAAGCAGCAGAGCAAGGGCAAGGGCGGCGCGTGTCGCGAGGCCTTCGCCGCCGCCACGGGGGATATTCTCTTCATCCTCGATGCCGATCTCACGATGCCGCCGGAGGAGCTGCCGAAGTTCTACGAGGTGGCCCGCAGCGGCGCGGCGGACTTCGTGAATGGCGTGCGGCTTGTCTATCCGATGGAGCAGGAGGCGATGCGCTTCCTGAACATGATCGGCAACCACTTCTTCAGCCTGTCCTTCTCCTACCTGCTGGGCCAGCGCATCAAGGACACGCTCTGCGGGACCAAGGTGCTCTTCCGCAAGGACTACGAACTCATCGCCGCGAACCGCGGCTACTTCGGCGACTTCGACCCCTTCGGCGACTTCGACCTGCTCTTCGGCGCGGCCAAGCTGAACCTGCGCATCCTGGACCTGCCCATCCGCTACAAGGCCCGCACCTACGGCGACACGAACATCGAGCGGTGGAAGCACGGGCTGCTGCTGTTAAGAATGACGGCGTTTGCGGCGCGGAGGATGAAGTTTATCCGATAACACTCTTTCCTCGACCGGCGATTCATGCATGAACTCCGCACGATCAACACATCCGTTGTTCTGCAAGACAGCCGTGTTGATACCTGCGCTCCTCGGAATATTGCTTAGCTTTGACGCCAGTGGACTCTCCCTGGCCCCACCCCAATTGGGAACTCCGTGCGTCATCAGCAACCATGTGATCTTCACTTCAGCAGACTCCAAACAGCTCATCTGCATAACTGCGGACTCGGGCCGGGAACTTTGGAAGCGCGACACGACAGGCGATAGATGGAGCGTCCTCCGATCAGTTGACGGCAAAGTTTGGGTCAACTGCGGGACGGACCTCTGGCAATGCAATCCTGCCACTGGTGACATGACGCCTGCGGGCAGGCTGGCCGTGAGGCATTTGCGATTGGAAGGAGGGGAGTCAAACACCGTCTGGATCACGGCCCAAGGCACAAACGATCAGCATTTCCTGTCCGAAGTTGATCCGCAGAGGGGACGCGAACGATGGCGGATGAACGATGGCATTCAGCTTTTGGCAACGACTACGGAGTGGGCGCTGGTGGGCACGGAGCAACGCCAGAAGGCTGAATTCAGTTATCCGTTTGGATACAACGTAACCGGCGTCTCTATTGAAGCGATATCCCGGAAAACAGGTGTGCGCGTTTGGAGCTACCGGTTTGACCGCAATCAGGAAGATTCTCCCCCCTTCAGCTATCACAGTGCAATTGTGGCCGGGAATCACGTAGTGGTGCTTTCGCAAACAGGCCAGATTGACTGCCTCCGCCTCACTGACGGCAAGTCGTTGGTGACGGAAGAAACAAACAAAGCCGCGTCGAGCGGCAGCCTGGAGATGATCGACGGGAAGGTCATAGGCTGCTTCTCCACCTTCCCCAATAATGGAGCACGACGGAGGTTCTATGAACTTTCGCTGCCAGACCTCTTCCGCAAGGAGTTTCCGTCACCTCCGCCCGAAGCAAGTCTTCATCAGATCAATGATGGGGTCGGTATCTGCTCAGATGGTGAGCTGTGGCTGGGCTATGACGTTCGGACGGGCAAGACACTTTGGCAGAAGCGTCGCGCGGACATCCGTTGGGAATGGCGAGGGGCGCACGCGAATCACCTCTTTATCAGCAGCCGGGAATATCCGTCGTCAGCGTCAGCAATTTTACGCATCAACCTGCGCACTGGCGAGTTAAAGGAGCTCTATCGGCAGAAGATGAACTGGTGAAACGAATCCCCTTCGAAGGCCGCACCAAGACTTCCCCTTGACGCCCCGCCCCTTCGACGGCATAGGTCACGCGCCATGTCTGTGCCCAACGACCAATCACCCGCCCCGCCGCGACGGCCCGCGCTCGAATCGCTCAACAGCCTGATCTTCCTGAGCCGCTGGCTGCAGGCTCCGCTCTACCTAGGCCTCATCGTCGCGCAGGGCGTGTATGTGTATCACTTCATGATGGAGTTGTGGCACCTGGTGCTCCGGACCCCCTCGATCCAGGAGACCGAGATCATGCTGGTGGTGCTGGGGCTGATTGACGTGGTGATGATCGCCAACTTGCTGGTCATGGTGATCGTGGGCGGCTAC
>CAZOCL010000614.1:0-3084 GCA_964578245.1 uncultured Klebsiella sp.
ATCCCACGTAGCCTGAGTCATCACCACGCGCACGGTCTGTTCACCGCCGCATTTGATGTGTTCGTTCAATTCTATCTCCGGTGTCTCGCGACGCTCAAACCCGAACGGGTCATAGGACAGCGGCAAAACCTCCACCGGCGCATTGCGATTGGACAACAGCGGAATCTGCGCTACGAGGTCATTGCACACCGCGATCTCATGCGGTGAATCTTCGGTCAGCGAAACACGGATAGTATCGCCCAAGCCATCGCACAGCAGCGAGCCGATGCCGATGGCGCTCTTGATACGACCGTCCTCGCCCTCACCCGCTTCGGTGACGCCGAGGTGAATGGGATAATTCCAATCCGGCCCCAGTTCATTCAGCCGCGCGACCAACAAGCGATAGCACTCGATCATCACCTTGGGGTTGCTCGATTTCATCGAGAACACGAAGTTGTGATAATCCAATTTGCGGGCGATGCGGGCGAATTCCAATGCGCTCTCCACCATGCCGAGCGGCGAATCGCCAAAGCGGTTCATGATACGGTCGCTCAACGAACCGTGGTTCGTGCCGATCCGCATGGCGCGTCCGAGTTCCTTGGAAAGTTTCACCAGCGGCGTGAATCGCTCTTCGATACGGGCCAGTTCGGCTTTGTATTGTTCGTCCGTGTATTCCTTGATCGCGAACTTCTTGGAGTCGGCATAGTTGCCGGGGTTGATGCGGACCATCTCGACCCAGTTCGCGGCCTCCATCGCAGCGTCCGGCTTGAAGTGAATGTCGGCGACGATGGGGACGAAGCAGCCGCGCGCGTGCAGCTCAGCGACGATGTTCTTCAAGTTCGCCGCGTCCTTCACCGTGGGAGCAGTGATGCGCACGATCTGGCACCCGACGGCGACCAGTTCCAGCGTCTGCTTTACCGACTCAGCGGTGTCCATCGTGTCGCACGTGAGCATGGACTGCCGCACGACGGGATGGCTGCCACCCATGATGACGCCGCCGCGGGCAGGATCACCGACGACGACTTCGCGGGAGAGACGGCGAGTGAAGAAGTAGGGGGAGTCGCAATAGCGCATGGGCGGGAAAATCAGGGAGCAGGGTTAGGATCAAGATTACCAACAAGAGCAACCAGGCCGAGCGTGGCCATCCTACTCCTGCACTTAATCCTGATCCTCCTCCGCATGGTTACTTGGCAGGGGCTGGTGTCGGCGCGGGCGTCGGCGCCGACTCCACCTGGCTGTTCTGCTGGAACATGGACTTGAAGAGCGAGGAACGCTTCCAGAAGTCGTTGAACGAGACGTAGGCCATGAAGGACAGGAGCATCACGGCGAAGGCCGTGGTGGCGTATTCCTGCAGCCTCACGCTGATGGGCTTGCCGCGCAGCCTCTCGTAGATGGCCATCATGATGTGACCGCCATCGAGCACGGGGATCGGCATCAGGTTCAGCACCGCCAGGTTGATGTTGAGCAGCACCATGAAGCTCAGCGCGAGCCGGTAGTCGGTCTTCACGTTCACCGCGAGCATCGCGAGGATGCCGGGCGGGCCGCTCAGGTCCTCCACGCCGATGCCGGTTTCCTTGGAGTGGAACAGGGCATACAGCGTGCGCCAGGTGCGGTCGAAGACTTCCTGAATCTGCACCCACGGCAGCGGACCGGGTTTCTGGACTTCATAGCGGGTCGGTGTGTTGGCGAAGGCGATGCCGATACGGGCCCTCTTGGCACCGGCGTCGAGCACACGCGGGGTGACGTTCAGCGTTTCACGTTTGCCGGCGCGCTCCACGACCAGTTCCGTCGGCTGCCCGCCACGTTTGCCAACCAGCTCGCTCAATTGCGACCGGCTCACCACCGGCACGCCCGCAAAGGTGATGATCACATCGCCGCCCATGACCTTCGCTTCAGCGGCAGGACTGTTGGCCGAAGTGTCACCGACCACGACCTTTTCCTCGGAGTCGAGGTTGAGCAGCTTGAGCTTCAGCGGATTATCGGCGCTGGCCGTGAGCTGGTAGGTCTTGCGCTCCCCCCCTCGCTCGATGATGACCGGCAGCACGTTCGTCGGCGCAAGAATCGAGGCCTCAAAAACTTCCATCCAGGACTTCACCGCCTGGCCGTTCACCGAGACGATGCGGTCGCCATTGCGGATGCCGAGCTTGAACTCTTCAGAATCCGGAGCGACGTGTCCAACGACGGAGGGATTGACCGGCACCGGCAGGCCGACGAAGTAAAGGAACGTGGCGATGACGCAGGCGAACACCAGGTTCATGAACGGCCCGGCGAACGCGACCAGGATTTTGGACAACGGCGAAGCAGGCGGGAGCGGTTCGCCCTTTTGGTCTCCCTCCAGCGCCTCCGACGTCAGCATCTGCGGCAGCTTCACGTAGCCGCCAGCGGGGATCCAGCGGATGGAGTATTCGATGCCGTCCTTGGTCCAGCCCCAGATCTTGGGTCCGAACCCGATGGCAAACGCCTCCACGATCATCCCGCGCTTGCGCGCCACCCAGTAGTGCCCCCACTCATGGATGGCGATGGCCGCTCCGAAGAGCAGCAGGACGGCGAAAACAACGTAGATCAACTCAAAGACTTGTGCCATGTGTCAGGGCCGGTTTCCCGGGAGCGCTTGCAACGTATCCGATGACTACCGGGCTGGCAATTGGACAAACGCCCGGTCGCAACGCTCAATCTCCGCCAGGCCAGCAGCGCATTTCGCAGACTGCTCTCGTGAGGGGGACACTCTTGTCCCCCAGCCCGCCTCCCAGAGCGCGGCCCAGGCCCGCGGCGGCAACCCAGCAGAACGCGCCCCGGACATTCCTGAGTGTTTCCCTGCTACCAGCCGCTGCGGCCCAGAGGGCCGTGCTCCGCCGGAGCGTCACACTCCCCCCAGCCACGACTGGTTCAGGGAAAAACTGCTTGCCCCTCGCCTGCGGCACCAGAATCATTCACCCGCTTCAACCAAAACATCACATCATTGCCCATGAGCGCTGACGCCCGCATTGCCGAACTCAATCTGGAACTTCCCCCGGCCCCGAAACCCGCCCACGTTTACAAGCCCGTCGTGATCGTCGGGAACATGTGCTACGTGTCCGGCCACGGACCGCTCAAGACCGACAAGAC
>CAZOCL010000615.1:0-3082 GCA_964578245.1 uncultured Klebsiella sp.
ACACACTGATGCGCGTGCGTCGTCCCTCGAAAGTCTGCCTGACTGGCCTGCTGGTGCTCTGCGTGAGCCTCGCAGTCCGCCTGTCGGCTGCCGAGGCGCAGGCGATTTCTCCCGCCGGGCTGGATTTTTTCGAGCAGAAGGTTCGGCCACTGCTGGTCGAGCACTGCTATGAGTGTCACAGCGCGGAGGGCAAGAAGGTGAAGGCCGGGTTGCGGCTGGACACGCGCGAACAGTTGCTCAAAGGCGGTGAGTCCGGCCCTGGACTCGTGCCGGGCAAACCGGACGAGAGCCTCCTCATCCGTTCCGTGCGCTATGCGGACAAGGAGTTTCAGATGCCGCCCAAGGGCAAGCTCCGTGCGGACCAGATTGCGGCGCTGGAGCAGTGGGTGGCCATGGGCGCGCCTGATCCGCGCACGGGTGGCGCGGCGCTCGCCGGGCCGAAACCCTCGCCGGTCAACATCCCGGAGGGCCGGAAGTTCTGGGCGTTTCAGCCGTTGGCCAGGCCGTCGCTGCCGAAGGTCAAAGACAGCCGCTGGGCGCAGTCCCCGCTGGATCACTTCATCCTCGCGGCCTTGGAAGCGAAGGGGCTGAAGCCCGCACCAGCGACGGACAAACGCACGCTCCTCCGGCGGGCGACCTTTGACCTCACTGGCCTGCCGCCTACACCTGCGGACGTGGACGCATTTCTCGCGGATACCTCGCCACAGGCCTTCGCACGCGTTATCGAGCGCTTGCTCGCCTCGGCGCAATACGGCGAACGTTGGGGACGGCACTGGCTCGACGTGGCGCGCTACAGTGATTCCAACGGGCTCGACGAAAATCTCGCCTACGCGAACGCCTTTCGTTATCGCGACTACGTCATCCGCGCCTTCAACGCGGACAAGCCCTACGACCGCTTCCTCCACGAGCAGCTCGCTGGCGACCTTCTGCCCGCACCGGCAGACGAGCCCGAGCAGCAGCGGTTCGACCGTCTGACGGCCACCGCCTTCCTCTCGCTCGGGCCGAAAATGCTCGCCGAGGACGACCCGCGGAAGATGGAGATGGACATCGTGGATGAGCAGGTGGACACGACCGCGCGCGCGCTGCTCGGCCTCACCATGGGCTGCGCCCGCTGTCACGATCACAAATACGACCCGCTCGCGCAGACGGACTACTACTCGCTGGCCGCGATCTTCAAGAGCACCAAAACGATGGAGAACTTCCGCGTGGTGGCCGTGTGGCACGAGCACACGGTCGCCTCGGCGGAAGAGGTGGCGCGCTCCGAGGCCCACGACAAATTGATCAAGTCGAAGGAGGCCGAAGTGAAGGACCGCACGCGCCTGGCCCAGGAAGAATTCCTCGCCAGTGAACGCAAGCAGGCGGGGCGTTACCTGGTCGCGGCGGCGGAACTCGTGGCCCAGAGCGGCGCGGCCAAGACGCCCGAAGCTCCAAACGCAGCCGCGCTTAAGCCGCTCGTCGTGAAAGGGAAAAGCAAGACGCCGGTGCCCGAGGCGGTGGTCGTGGAGGCGGAGAATTACACGCGCGGCACCTTCTTGAAGCGCGCCCCCATCATCCAGAACGGAGGCGGCGGCGATTTCTTCAACGAGGCGGAATATGAGGTGACGCTCGCGCAAGACGGCAACTATCAGCTCGACCTGCTCTATGCGTCCGCCGGCGGTCGGAGCCTCCGTCTCTTCCTGAACGGCCAGCTCGTGAAGTCCGACGCGGCGAACCAGGCGACCGGCGGGTTCGGCAATGACATGGTGCAATGGTTCGCCGAAGGCATCTTCAATCTGCAGCGCGGCCGTGTGACCGTGCGTGTGGAGCAGACCGGCGCGACGCCGCATCTCGACAAGCTGGCGCTCACGCCCACGGCCGCAGCTCCCACCGTGGCACTGCGCGAGTTGAAGCCGGACGAGAGGACGCTGCCGCAGCTCGCGAGCGAGCGGAAGCTTAAGGAGGACGTGCTTAAGCAGTGGGTTGCCTTCCTGCGCTCCGCCAGCCCGACGAATCCCGTGGTGGCGCTGCTCAAGTCCGCGGCTCCGGGCAACACCGCTGACCAGCAGGCGGCGCTGGCTCAGGAACAATTCGATCTCGCACTGAAGCCGGCGGGCGACGCCGTCAGTGCGGAGACCAAGTCCATCCGCACCGTGCTTCTCGACGCCAAAGGCCCGTTCCAGCTCCCGTCAAAGCCCGAGCGTTTCTTCTCCGAAGCCACGCGCACCGCGCTGACGAAGCTGGATGCGGAGCAGAAGGACTTGGAAAAGAAGCGCCCCGCACTCTCCAAGACCATGGGCGTGCGCGAGGGCGAGGTGGCCGACCTCAAGGTTCACCTGCGCGGCAACTATCTCACCCTCGGCGCACCCACGAAGCGGCGCTTCCCCGAAGTGCTCGTCGCGGGCACGCCGGTGCCGATTCCCGACGGTCGCAGCGGGCGGCTGGAGTTCGCGCAGTGGCTCACCAGCGCCGAGAGTCCGCTCCCGGCGCGCGTGATGGCGAATCGCATCTGGCAATGGCATTTCGGCGCGGGCCTGGTGCGGTCGGTGGACAACTTCGGCCGGCTGGGCGAACGCCCGACGCATCCCGAACTGCTGGACTGGCTCGCCTCCGAGTTCCGGCAGCGCGGCTGGTCCATCAAGGAAATGCACCGGCTCATCATGCTCTCCAGCACCTATCAGATGAGCACCGCCACCCTGGCCAAGGCCGAGACGGCGGACCCGGAGAACAAGCTGCTCCACCACTTCAACCGGCGGCGGCTGGAAGCCGAGGAGGTGCGCGACAGCATCCTCATGCTCGGCGGGAAGCTGGACCTCACCATGGGCGGCCAGTTGATGACCTTCAACAACCGCGCCTACGTGACGGGCGTGGACGGGGCGGCATCCCGTAAGAGCAACTACGGGCATCCCCGGCGCAGCGTCTATCTCCCCATCCTGCGCAGCGCGGTGTTCGAGGTGTTGCAGGCGTTTGATTTCGGCGACCCCAGCGTGATCAACGGCGAGCGCGGCAGCACGGTCGTCGCCCCGCAGGCGCTCTTCATGATCAACAGCGACCTCGTCGCGCAGAACGCCGCCGCCATGGCGGAAGGCCTGTTGTCCCGCTCGGA
>CAZOCL010000616.1:0-3080 GCA_964578245.1 uncultured Klebsiella sp.
TGCTGGCCTCGAAGATTCTCCCGCAGCAGGATTTCGACAACCAGAAGGCCTTGGTGGATCAGCTCGAAGCGACGATCAAGGCCGATCAGGCCGCCGTGGACAGCGCCAAGGTCCAGCTCAATTACACCCGGATCGTCGCCCCCATCAGCGGTCGCACGGGCATCCGGCAGGTGGATCAGGGCAACATCGTGAAGGCCAACGACGCCAACGGCCTGGTGGTGATCGCCCAGCTCCGGCCCATCACAGTCAATTTCACGTTGCCGGAGCAGAACTTGAACGAGATCCAGACCCAGATGCGCCGGGGCGAACTGCCGGTGCTGGCCGTGGACCGCGACAACACGACCGTGCTGGGCGAAGGCAAGCTGGCGGTGATTGACAACCAGATTGACAGCACCACGGGCACCATCCGGCTCAAGGCGACCTTCCCGAACAACGACCTCCGGCTCTGGCCGGGGCAGTTCGTGAACGCCCGCCTGCTGGCTTCCACGCGCACGAACGGCGTCGTGGTTCCCGCGACCGTGGTGCAGCGCGGGCCGGACGGACCTTATGCCTTCGTCGTCAACGAGGAGGATTCGTCGGTGAAGGTGCGGCCACTCAAGGTGGCGCTAATGACGGCCGGTCAGGCGGTCATCGAGAGCGGATTGCAGCCGGGCGAAACCGTTGTGGTGGACGGCCAATACAAGCTGCAGCCCGGGTCCAAGGTGCAACTGGGCCAGGCACCCGGGAAACCGGCGGGTGGTGGTGATGCGCGACCGAAGCGACCCAAGCAATGAACCTCTCCGAGCCATTCATCCGCCGGCCCATCGCCACGTCGCTGTTGATGGCGGCCGTGATCATGCTGGGGCTGCTGGGCTATTACCTGCTCCCTATCTCCGCGCTGCCGCCGATTGACTACCCCACCATCCAGGTGACCGCGCAGTATCCGGGCGCGAGTCCCGAGGTGATGGCATCGACGGTGACCACCCCGCTCGAACGGCAGTTTGGCCAGATCAGCGGGCTCGCTCAGATGACCTCGGTAAGTTCCTTCGGTAATTCTAGCATCACCCTTCAGTTCAACCTGGACCGGAACATTGACGCCGCCGGGCAGGACGTGCAGGCCGCCATCAACGCCGCCAACGGTGTGCTGCCCAAGACCATGCCCAGCCCGCCGACCTACAGCAAAGTGAACCCGGCTGACACGCCGATCATCACGCTGCAAATCAGCTCGGACACGCTGCCCCTGGACAAGGTGAATGATCTGGCCGACACCGTGCTGGCGCAGAAGCTCAGCGAGGTGACCGGCGTCGGTCTCGTCACCATCGAGGGCAACCAGAAGCCCGCCGTGCGCGTGCGGGTGGATCCGGCGGCCATCGCCACGCTGGGCATCAGCTTCGAGGACATCCGCACCTCGCTGATCCAGAACAATGTCAACGCGCCCAAGGGCAGTTTCGACGGCGCGCGGCAGGCCTACGCCATCAGCGCCAACGACCAGATCTTCTCCGCCGCCGAGTATCGCAACGTCATCATCGCCTACCGGAACGGCTCGCCCGTGCGGCTTGGGGACATCGGCCAGGTGATTGACAACGTGGAGAATGTCCGGCTCGCCGGCTGGGTCGATGGCAAGCCCTCGGTGATCCTCGACATCCAGCGCCAGCCGGGCGCGAACATCATCGAGACTGCCGACCGCGTGAAGGAACTGCTGCCCCGGCTGCGCGGCTCCATCCCGCCCTCCGTGAAAATCTCGATACTGTCCGACCGCACCGAGACGATTCGCGCGTCCATCGAGGACGTGCAGTTCACACTGCTGCTCACCATCGGCCTGGTGATCATGGTGATCTTCGTCTTTCTGCGGAAGTTCTGGGCCACGGTCATCACGAGCGTGGCGCTGCCGCTGGCGATCATTGGCACGTTCGGGGTGATGAAGCTTGTGGGCTTCAGTTTGGACAACCTCTCGTTGATGGCGTTGACGATCGCCACGGGCTTCGTGGTGGATGACGCCATCGTGATGATCGAGAACATCGTCCGCCTGATCGAGCTGGGCGAAAGCCCGATGCAGGCCGCGCTCAAGGGCGCGAAGCAGATTGGCTTCACGGTCATCTCGCTCAGCGTTTCGCTCATTGCCGTCTTCATCCCGCTGCTGTTCATGACCGGCATAGTGGGCCGGCTCTTCCGCGAGTTTGCCATCACCTTGAGCGTGTCGGTGGTGGTGTCAGCCATCGTCTCGCTCACGCTCACGCCGATGATGTGCGCGCACTTGCTGAAGCCCGAGAAGCATGAGGACCACGGGCGGCTCTACATGCTGACGGAGCGGATGTTCGAAGGGATGCTGGCATGGTATGAAGCCGGTTTGAAATGGGTGCTCCGCCATCAACTGTTCACCCTGGGAGTCGCGGGGGCGACCCTGGTGGCCACGATCTGGCTCTACCTGGTGATTCCCAAAGGCCTGCTGCCGCTGCAGGACACCGGCATGATCATCGGCGTCACCGACGCTGCGCAGTCCATCTCCTTCCGCGCGATGGTCGGCCGGCAGCGCGAGATCGCGGAGATCATCCGGCGCGACCCCGACGTGCTCAGCGTGGCGTCGTTCGTCGGGGCGGGCACGGTGAACGCGACGGTGAACACGGGACGCATCTACATCAACCTCAAGCCCCGCTCCCAGCGGGCCGGGGTGGCCGCCATCATTGACCGGCTGCGCGAGGCGACCAAGGACGTGCAGGGCGTCTCGCTCTTCATGCAGGGCGTGCAGGATGTGCAGATCGACAGCCGGGTCAGCCGCACGCAGTATCAATACACCTTGGAGGATGCCGATGAAGCCGAACTGTCCGAATGGGCGCCAAAGCTCCTTGCGAAACTCCGCAGCCTGCCGGAGCTGACCGACGTGGCCTCCGACCAGCAGACCGGCGGCTTCCAGTTCCACGTCGAGGTCAACCGGGACCTGGCGGCCCGGCTCAACGTGCTGCCGCAGGCCATTGACGACACGCTCTACGATGCCTTCGGCCAGCGGCAGGTCTCGACCATCTTCACGCAGCTCAACCAGTATCGCGTGATCCTCGAAGCCGAGCCGCGCTTCCAGCTCACGCCCGAATCGCTGGACAAGATCC
>CAZOCL010000617.1:0-3075 GCA_964578245.1 uncultured Klebsiella sp.
AGCATCTGCTGGTCGGTGCGGTCGTGGTAATGCGTGTGCTGGTGGATGTCCACGACCGGCTCGGGCGGCGGGTTCGGTGCGGAGGACTCGGCGGCAGGCAGGCCGGGAAGCACGCTGAGCGCAGCAGTGGACGCGAGAAAGTGGCGGCGGGTCAGCCCGGCGGGAGGCGTGGCAAAAGGGTGTGAGGCCATGTGGTGAACGAAGTTGAGACTGGCCGGTGCGGGGCGGCAATTCAATTTGCGCCACGCGAATGAGGAATTTGCGCAGCCGCGTATCCTGCCGGTCGTGGGATGCGTCTGGCTGGTGTGCACGGGCTGCCTTTCATCCTTTTGGCCACCATATGTGGGCGCAGGACAGCGGGCGGGCGGCGCAACAGCAACCGGTTTGTGAATAGGTCCTTTTCAGTCCGCGTCAATCAAACACCCGATATGCGCACCGCGGCCTCGATTCTCATTGGCACCCTCGCCCTGACTGCCACCCTTGTCGCCAAGGACGCCCCGCTCCGCACCCCGGAGCAGCGTTTCGCCGACATCACCAAGGCCGAGGAGCCGAGCTTCCGCCGCCACGTCGTGCCACTGATCAGCCGCGCGGGTTGCAACGGGCGCGAATGCCACGGGTCGTTCCAGGGCCGCGGCGGCTTCCGGCTTTCGCTCTTTGGCTACGACTTCGACAAGGATTTGCAGCAGATGACCGTCAATGCGGACGGAGATGAGAAACAGGTGCGCATTGACCGGGCGCACCCGGAGAAAAGCCTCCTGCTCACCAAGGGCACGAACGAGGAGCCGCACAAAGGCAAGGAGCGCTACAAGAAGGGCTCCTGGGAATACAATCTGGTGCTGAAGTGGATTCAAGGCGGTGCCAAGGCCGACGTGGAGGCCACCGGTGAATTTGATCGTCTGGAGATCACCCCCACAGAAATCGTCTTCAAGAAGGCCGGCGACAAGGTGCAGCTCCGCGTGCTGGCGCATTGGAAGGACGGCACGGTCGAGGACGTGACTCAGCTTACCCGCTTCCGCTCGAATGATGACTCGGTTTCCTCGATTTCCCTCACCGGCGTGGCGGAGGCCAAGGATATGGGCGACACGCACATCGTGGCCTTCTACGACAATGGGGTGCATCCGGTGTCGGTGATGCTGCCCGTGTCGGACAAGGTCGGCGCGAAGTATCCGAAGGTCGCGACCGCCTCGAAGGTGGACGAACACGTCGTCGGCAAGCTGCAGAAGCTGGGCATCGTCCCCAGCGAAGTCTGCACGGACACGGAGTTCCTGCGTCGCGTGTCGCTGGACCTGACCGGCACCCTGCCGACGCCCGACCAGATCACTTCCTTCCTGAGTGACAAGTCCGCGACCAAGCGCACCGCGAAGGTGGACGAACTGCTCAAGACGACGGCCTACGCCGCCTGGTGGGCCACCCGGCTCAGCGATTTCCTCGGCAACAACCCGCGCGTGCTCCGCGGCAACGGGCAGAACAACTACGGGGACAAGTTCAGCCGCCAGTGGTATGACTGGATGAAGGAGCGCGTCGCCAAGAACGAGCCTTACGACCAGATGATGGCGGGCATCATCCTGGCCACGGGCCGGACCAAGCCGGGGCAGACTTACGAGGAATTCGCCCGCGAGATGTCGGGCTATTTCCGCGCGGAGAACCCGTTGAACTTCGCCGAGCGTCCGAACATGCCTTACTTCTGGCAGCGGCAGAACCTCCAGAAGGCGGAGGAGAAGGCACTCGCGTTCTCGCACAGCTTCCTTGGCGTCCGCATCGAGTGCGCGCAGTGCCACAAGCATCCGTTTGACCAGTGGACCCAGAATGATTTCAAGTCCTTCCAGGCCTTCTTCGAGGGCGTCAGCTACGGCAGCAAGGGCGGCGGCGGGGGCAAGGGGGCTCCGAGTCTCCCCGGAGAAACCGTGACCTACGCGAGCCTCACGAAGGAAATCAAGGACGCCGTGCCCGCTGATCCCAAGGGCGGCAACAACCAGAAGGCGCTCGGCTCCGAGTTCGAACGTCGCGTGAAGGCGGGCGAGCCGGCTCCGTGGCAGGAAGTTTACGCCACGGTCCGTGACAACAAGGGCAAGCTCTCGGAGCGCGAGATCGAACAGATGAAGAAAAAGAACCCGAACTTCGACGGGCGCGTGATGACGCCCCGCGTGCTCGGCGGCGAAGAAGTGATGCTCAAGGAGTTCCCCGATCCCCGTGCGCCGTTGATGAACTGGCTGCGCAGCGCGAAGAATCCTTACTTCGCCAAGGCCTGGGTGAACCGCGTCTGGGCGACCTACTTCCACCGCGGCTTGGTGGAACCGGCGGATGACATGAACCTGGCGAACCCGCCCGTGAACGAGGCCCTCATGGACTACCTCGCCGAAGGCTTCGTGAAGAACGGCTACAACATGGCCTGGCTGCATAAGGAGATTCTGACCAGCGCGACTTACCAGCGCTCCTGGAAGCCGAATGACACGAACAAGAACGACGAGAAGAATTTCAGCCGCTTCGTCATCCGCCGCCTCCCTGCCGAGGTGGTCATTGACGGCATCACGCAGGCCACGCTCGGCACCGAGCGTCTCTCCAGCTTCCGCGATGACATCGAGAACCGCGCCATCGGCCCGAATGCCAATGCGGGCAAGGGTGGCAAGGGTGCCTCGAACTACTCGCTGAACATTTTCGGCAAGCCCGTCCGCGAGACGAATTGCGACTGCGAACGCACCACGGACCCGACGCTGCTCCAGACCCTTTTCACCCGCAACGACCCTGAGCTGCTTTCCGCGCTGGAGCAGGCGAAGGGCGGGGCCTTCATCGAAGAGGTCCGCAAGGCGACCTCGCCGCAAGGCCGGAACAAGGGCGACAACAAGAACGACCCGGGCCAGTTGGAAGGATTCGTCCGCAAGCTGGAGAGCAAGCTGAAGGACAATCCGGGCAACAAGGAAACCGTCGAAGCCCTTAAAGAGGCCAAGGAACGGCTCGCGAAGGTCCAGCCGGCCCCGAGCGCTGAGAAGCGTCCGACGGCCAGCGCGGACGACTACATCACGCAGGTCTTCCTCCGCACCGTCAGCCGCCCGCCGACCGCCACGGAGATCGAGAAGG
>CAZOCL010000618.1:0-3052 GCA_964578245.1 uncultured Klebsiella sp.
GCCCCCGCCCAGCGGGAGGGGGCCGGGGTGGGGGAGAGCGGCTGCTGGGTCTAAAACGGCCGTGTCTGAAACGAGTGGGCCCGGAGGCGAATTCCACTTCCTCGCCAGCTCGATGGCCTCCTCCAGCAATGGCTCCGCTCCCGGCAGCAACGCAGCACAATGCGCGGTTTCATTTCGCAGCCAGTGCCGTCGCTGCGCGAGCAGGTCCATGTGCCGCTCTGTCGGGGCAAAGAACGACTCCGCGCGTCCGGCCTTCAGCCCGAAGCTATGCTGGTAGTCCTCGTCCGGCAGGACGTTGACCCAGGCAGGCGGGCTGGCAGCGGTTTCGGGCACAGGCGAGTTATCCCCTGCGTGGCACCCCAGCGCAACTGCGGAACAGAGTGGGGCAGGCTTCCAGCCTGTCTCACCGGGCGTCTCGCCCGCGTTTCCCCAGCCCGTTCGCCACCAACGCGGGCAAGATGCCGTTGAGACAGGCTGGAAGCCTGTCCCACTATGGCACGCGCAACACCCGGAAGAAGAGGCGGTTGGTAAGTGCCGGCAGGTTCGTGAAACTGCCGTTGGTCGTAGTTGGCACGACTGGATTGCCCGCACGGAACCAGTTCGTGAAGTCCGTTGTGGCCTGCACCTCATAAACCTCGTAGGCCGTTGCGAGCCAGTTCAAGCCGCCGGTGGAAAAGGAGCTGAACCTCAGCACCGAGCCCGCATCCACCGGGCTGGTGCCCAGGCGGAACTCGTTGATATTGCTCACTCCGTCGCCGTCATTGTCGTCGTTGGGTCCGCGCAGCGAGCCGGCACTCGGATTGGCGTTGCCAAAGAACTGCGTCATCCAGTTGTTGGGTAATCCGTCCGAAAAAGTGTCCCGGTTGAAGGACAGCACCCGGACCTCCACGTAAGGCGAGCCGTTCGTCCCGTCGCTGATGCGGACGAATGCACGGTCGAACGCCGAGGTGGTCGCCGGATCAAGCTTGCTGGAGTCGCTGAAGGCGGCGGAAGGGGTGTAGCGGAGAGTGCTGCCATTCAGACTGAAGGCCCCGTTGGCCGAAGTGGAGCTGACCACGCTCAAAGTGAAATTCGTGGTCTGCTGGTCATAACCGCGAATCTCCACCTCATTGATCCCCGTGATGTTTGGGGACGGACTTGCCGTGACGACCTGCAACATGCGGTTGTAGCCGTAAGGCGGCGTGTTCACCGCCGGATAAGCCTGCTGCAGGACGGGCGGATCGTAGCTGCCCAGCGTCGCCCCCCGGCCATCGGCGTGGACCTGGAAAAACATGATCGCCTGCTTGAGCGTGGTGTCCGGCTCGGAAGTATTCTCGCTCGAATGATCCATGCTCAGGATGTGCCCGATCTCATGGCAGAGCACCTCCTCGAAGGAGACCACGTTCTGCAGCGTGGTCTGAGTGTGCTTCATCACGAGATAGCCGCGCGAGACAGGGTAGAACTCATTGCCCGCCACGTTGCCGCCCATGCCGCCGTTGGGAAACGTGCCGGAGATGCTGTAGGAATTGCCGCCGACTCCTAGCGTGCTCGAACCGCTGATGCTGTTGTAGTTGTCGTGCAACTGGATGCGGATGCGCGCGTCATTGGTGGAGATATTGTCAGCGGAGGTGCCGAAGCTGGTCACGCCGATGAAGCGGAACCGCAGCGTGGTGACATTTGCCCAGGCACGAAAGGCATTGCTCACAGCGTTCAAGGCCTGCGCCTGAGTGATCCCGGCCGGCAGAAAATCGGTGTCCACGAGATACTCGATCGCCTCGCCCCGATCCCCGCCAGTAAAGCGCCGTGAGATGCCGCCCGATTCCAGCAGCCCCGAGACGGCCTGCGCAGTCAGTGAACTCGCCGCTTGTCCGGTCAGGTCTGGTCCAGCAGCGTCCGGGTAACGGCTCTTCGCAGCGGACATCAAAGCCACCGCGTTCGGATCCGTCACCGAGAGGCCCGTCGGCCTGATCGTTCCCGCGCGGGCAAGCTTCGGCGCACCGCTGCCCCCGTTGTCCACGAAGAGCGTGCCGTCCGCGCGCTGGCCGAGCAGGAAGAGCCGTTCCTCGCCCGTGATCAGCCTGGGAGCATCACTGGAGGATTCGCCCTCCCCCACCACGCGGCCGCCGCGATGCACCACCGTGATGGTCGCGGGAAACCTTCCCTTCAAAGCCTCGTTCACCTGCAGCCACGTCCGGGTGTAAATGCGTCCATCGGTTTCGCTGCGGAAGCTCTCGGAACCGAGCACCGTCGCGTGACAGATGGCCACGGCATTCTGCACGCGCTCGTCCAGCGTGGCGGGAGCGACCGTCAGGGAGTAACCCGGCAGCGCGAGGGCGAACCCACACGCCACCGTGAGGACGAACAGGATTCGCTTCATGGTGCGGCAAAGATAGCCACCCGCCGCTCCTGCGCAAGTGAGTAGCCGCCGCGGGAGCCTGTCCGGCGACGATCATTGGCGCGGCACGTGGCAGCCAACGAATGCCAGAGCGTGATCCCCCAGGCCCGCACATCGCTGCTGCACGCCCGCTTGCCAGCACCCGTTTCACGGCGGATACTCCGGCCGTGAGCGTCACCGTCACCCAGTTGACCAACCAGTTGATTGCCTCCTACGCGCAGGCGGGCGGCATCAACCATCTCGATGGCAAGAACCTGCCGTCCAAGACCGCCATCGCCGGCATCACCGTGGACTTGCTCCGGCTGCTCTTCCCCGGCTTCTTCGAGGAGAAGCCCATGCATTCGTCGGAACTCAAGGTCGAGACGGCCATCCTCATGGATTCGGTGCAAGGCCGCCTGGAGGACGAGGTGCTCAAGGCGCTCGAATACCACCCCCGCAACAGCGCGAAGAAAAAGGACTGCCGACCCGAGGCGCGCGAACTCACCCTGGAATTCCTCGGCAGCCTGCCCCGCCTGCGCGAGATCCTGCAGACCGACGCCGAGGCTGCCTTCAAAGGCGACCCGGCGGCGCTCAGCAAGGAAGAGGTGATTGTCGCGTATCCCTTCATCGAGGCCATCGCCGTCCAGCGCATGGCGCACGAGCTTTACCGGCAGGAGATCGCCCTGCTGCCCCGCATCA